>NZ_KI669455.1:67440-383056 GCF_000507845.1 Helicobacter macacae MIT 99-5501
CCGCTTGTTAAATTCTCTTATGGTAAAATTTGGAAGCAGTAAAGAGCAGTGCATTTGCAGTTTTAGCCGCTTGTTAAATTCTCTTATGGTAAAATAACAAGGCGTCTCATTGATAAAGTTTCTTGGTTTTAGCCGCTTGTTAAATTCTCTTATGGTAAAATATCCTGTGAGAATATATCGATTTTATCGGCATTTGAGAGTTTTTGAAAGCCCAAAATCCCCATAAAATCGAGATAATCAAGCATAGAGAGTCTAACAAGCGGCTAAAATAAGGGAAGCAGGAAATCCCGCAGGGTCCCGCAAGGGGTAAAACGCAATGAATGGATTGTGTTGAGCTAATCCCTAAACCTGCCCGTTTTCTTTTTTGATTCTACTTTTTACCTTACACATACTTAAACATACTACACTTAAATACACCTACTTAACCTACTTTACCAACTTCCAAAGTCATATCACCTCACACAATGCCTTTTAATATTTTTGTCAAGCAAAATTTGCTGATAAAAGATACTCCACCAAATACTTAAAAGCAATAAAGAGATATTTCGCTAATGCTCAATATGACAAGGACAGCAATGACAAGGTAGCAATTATAACACAGCAATAAAGACAGCAACGACAGAGTAGCAAATCACAAAATAGCGATAATCTCTAGCTATAATAGGCGACAAATATACTTCACCAAAATATGACACAAAAATTTGGTTTATGAGAGCATAAAAACTAGCAATAAAAAACAACAAAATCAAATAAGCAAGCAATCCCCACCAATCCCTAGAAGTATCAAAAATCATCAAAATACACCAAAGCAAACTAAAACTTCAGCAAACCCCACAAACCCACCAAAAATCTCCTCAAAACCCCCAAAATATTCCCAAAACCTACATAGCACTTTTTGAAAAATCAATCAAATCCTGCGTTGTGCGCACAGATTTTGGCAGCGATAAAAGCGATATTTCAAACACCTTTAGCGCGGTTAGCGCGTCAGCATAGGCACGATGTGAAGTAGGCGTATTTATCCCCAAAAATTCATTTAGATACTGCAAAGAATACCGCTTAGCAAGTATCGTCCTGCGGGCTAAATCTATGGTGCATAGCTTTGGGTTTAGTAGCTTATAAAGCCCTGCTTGCTCCATAGCCACACTTACAAACCCATAGTCAAATCCCACATTGTGTGCTACAAAAACACTCTGTGCCAAAAACTCCCTAAAATCACGCAAAACCTCTCGCTCTTTTCGTGCGTTTTCTAGCATTTTGGGTGTAATTTGGGTGATTTCTACGATAGTTTCTGGGACAAAATACGCGTGGATAAGCTCGCTAAACTCGCCCAAAATTTTGCCATTTTTCCACTTTATCGCACCGATTTCGATGATTTGGTGCTCTTGTGGTTTGCTCCCTGTGGTTTCAATATCCACAAAGCAAAATTCCTGCTCCCTCCACGATAGTTCATTGTGCGCTAGGAAGTAAGTATCCCCGCTTGATTCTAGTGGCAAGCCCTGTGCGCGTAGTAGCTCTACTTGTAGATACGCTTCCTCTATGTCAAAGTCTTTATCAAAATCTCTAGTCCCAAAATCTTTGGCAAAATCTTGTGTGAAATCTAAACTAGAATCTAGTCTGTCCCCAAAATCCTGCCCTAGATTTTTTTCCACACTTTTTTTTGCACTTTTTACTATACTACTTTTTCCCGTGCTTTTGTGTGGATTTTTGTGCGTGCTTTTGGTATCTGTGTAGCTTGTTTGATTCTTGCTAGATTGTTGCAAAATCCCATAAAGCTCCTCATAAGAGATTTTGCTTTTTGTCAGCCTTGCTTGTAGCTCTTTTGCGATACTCAAAGTCATATCCTTAGTCTTTAGCCCGATTTTTTTACAATCTCTATCGTGGGTTTTTTAGCAAGTCTATGGCTTGGCGATAATCCCTAGCACCAAATACAAAACTCCCCGCTACGAGTATGTCTACACCTGCTTGCTTCAAAGATAGAGCGTTTTTGTCATTTACTCCGCCATCGACTTCTATTAGGCATTTTGGATTTTTGGCTTCTATTAGTTCGCGCAAGTTTCGTGCTTTTTCTAGGACTGAAGGGATAAACTCCTGCCCACCAAATCCCGGATTTACACTCATTAGTAGCACCATATCAATATCTGGCAAAATATAGCGCAGATTTTCCTCACTTGTGTGTGGGTTTAGCACGACTGCGGGACGCACTCCATTACCTCGTATGTGGCTTATAAGGCGGTGTAGGTGCTTCACTTCTTCGATATGCACGCTTATAAATTCTGGCTTTAGTGGCAAGAAGCTATCTACAAAACTTTCTACTTTTTCTACCATTAGGTGCACATCTAGTGGCTTTGTAGCGGCGTTTGCTACGCTTTTTATCACAGGTGCGCCAAATGTGAGATTTGGCACGAAGTGCCCATCCATAATGTCAATATGGACAAAATCAGCACCCGCTTCACAGATAGAGGCTACCTCCTCGCCAAGTCGCAAAAAATCGCTAGATAAAATACTCGGTGCGACTAGCATAGTGGCAGGCTTTTTGTGGTGGAATCTACGCAGTGGGAGCAAAGATGAGCAGACAAAAATATGTCAAATGAAAGCGTGTGAAGCAAAAGTGCAAGTGGCATAGAGGGTGTAGAAAGTAGATTTTGCATCGCGTGCCTTTTTGGTTGGTATCTTTAGGCGTCATATTTGTAGAAAAAGTTTTAGCGATAAATTTCAAAAATTAAATGCTATCATAAGTGTATTAAGAATATAATTAAGCCTTTATAAAAACTAGCAAAAATATAAAAATTCATACAAAATCTAATAAAGCCCACCCTTAAAAGAGGAGCGAAAAAGAATGAAAAAGGAGTGAAAATGCAAGCCCAAGCAAAAATAGATTTTGCAACACTAAAGCTATGTTTGCAAGAGTGTGCTATCGCTGTGCATAGCGCACTACAAAGCCAGAATGTAGGCTATCTATCTAGCACAAACTCTAGTGGGGATATGCAGCTAGGAGTAGATGTGGCGTGTGATAAACTCATAGAACAAAAACTCTTAGAGCTAGGGTGCGTAAAGGGAGTGTGCTCTGAAGAAAAACAAGAAGCACTCTATAAAGATTCTAGTGCAAATCTTTTGGTGGCTTATGACCCGCTAGATGGCTCAAGTCTTTTTGACTCAAACCTTAGCGTGGGCTCTATATTTGGAATCTATCAAGGGGAGTTTGCCTCTAGTGCGATAGTAGGGGCGTGCTATGTGGTGTATGGACCGCGCTTAGAGCTAGTGTGGGCAGATAGCACAGATGATGAGGTGGGGCATTTTTTGTATGATTTTGCTAGGGGGGAATGGCGTAAAAAGCCAGCCTTGCGTTTGGGAGAGAAAGGCAAGCTAAATGCACCGGGTGGGACACAAAAGCATTGGAGTGAGAAGCACAAGGTGCTAGTGGATTCTCTTTTTGCGCAAGGGTATCGATTGCGATATTCGGGGGGAATGGTGCCAGATTTGCACCAGATACTTATAAAAGGTGGAGGGCTATTTAGCTACCCTGCGACACAGGACGCACCAAAAGGCAAGCTAAGAAAACTTTTTGAGGTGTTTCCATTTGCTTTTATCTATGAGAAAGCAGGTGGAGAGGGCATAGATGGACACTGCTCTTTATTAAAGCTAGGGTGTGATGGACTGCACGATACCACGCAGTGCTTCTTAGGCAGCAAAGCAGAAATCGCCATTGTAAAAGAAGCATATAAATAATCTCACGCTAGAGTTTAAAAAGCGTTTTTAGAAAAACGATTTTATAGCGACAAACAAAGGATAAAAAATGAGTGAAATAAAAACCCCTGATAATATAGCACAAAGCACAGAAGTCGCAAATGGCACAATGGATATATTTGAGAAAAAACTCCAAGATGAGCTAGATAGTCTCAAAAATTGTCAGCAAAGTAGCGGGGTGGATTCTTGCTTTGCGTGTGAGAAGATGCTAGAGTGTCCCACGCGCAAATCCTATGTAAGTGCTGTGTATGAGAGTATGAGCAAGGGACAAGAAGGCGGGGATTTTGATTTTTAGACAGAATCTATAATTTTGCTTGGCAAGGCAAATAAACATAAAAGGCTAGAGGAAATGGAATTTTTAGAGGATTTTTTACATACAAAAGACATACAAAAAGCGAAGATTTTTGAGCTTTTGAGATGCAAAGAGCAAGAAGCAATCATCTTGCAATATATGACAAAAGCACTACTAGATGGCGTGCAAGAAGTGGGTGTGATAGAGCTAGTGCACAACTGCTTTGGCGAGCAAGTAAGCCAAGATAGCCTAAACACTTCACAAGACTTGCAAAATCCTGCCAAAGCTACCAAAAAAACGACAAAAAAAGATTCCCTACAAAAACAAAACTCACTTCAAAATCCCCTCCAAAACTCACTATATGACAAGCCAAAGCAATCCCTAATCATTACCCACCTCCCTACTATCCGCACGCTTTTGGATTTGGGGTGGATTGTCCTTAGTGAGATGTCGCGATTTAAGCAGCCAAATATCAAGGACTTGGCTTTGCTAGAGCTGCTAAGCTGTGAGGTAAGCCTCTCTAGCGCGTTTTTGCGCCTCATAGAGAGAGGACATAGCGAAGTGCAAATGCCCGATGAAACGCCTTATAATGACCATCTAGAGTATGTCAAAGACCAATTTTTGCGCATACATTTGGCAAGCAAATTTAGCCCACAAAATGACAAAAAAAACACCGCGCTAAAATCCCAGATAAACGCGCTAGAAAACCGCATAAAAGAGCGACTTCTAATCACCACAAAAGAGATTTCAGCACACAAAATCATCAAAGACTACGCGCTAAACCCAAAAGAAGAGATGATATTTTTTGCGTTGCTTAAAGAGGAATACTACGGAGGAGATGGCTACTACCGAGATATGAACAACCTCATAGACTTGATAAGTGAAAGCGAATATGACAAAATGAAAAACCGCGCCCTGCTTGATGAAAAATCCACCCTCATAGAAAAAGGACTACTTGACTTTGGGGAAATGCTAAATCCATTTGGTGGAATCGTGCGGACATTTTATATCCCCGAAGAGATTTTGCACAAGGTTATCCGCGAGCCCTACAAGAAAAAAAGCAAAAAAATCGCCCTAGCTTCTGTGCTAGAAGAGCAAGAAATCTTTGAGCTACTGCGTCCCAAAAGTAGCCTAGATGAAATCGTGCTACCACAATCCACTAGGACAATGATAGACTCTATCCTAAAGCAAGTAGACTCTAGCGTGGTAGCTAGACTAAAGCAATGGGGGATAAAAGACAAGCACAAAGGAGTAGAAGCAAAAATCCTTTTCTACGGTGCAGCAGGCACGGGCAAAACGCTTAGCGCACTTGCCATAGCCAAAGCCCTAAAAAAGCAAGTGCTTAGCTTTGACTGCTCCAAAATCCTCTCTATGTATGTGGGCGAGAGTGAAAAAAATGTGCGAAAGATATTTGACACATACAGCGACATAAGCAAAAAAATCAAAAACGAGCCCGTGCTACTACTAGATGAAGCAGACCAATTCCTAAGCACGCGCATAACCTCTAGCTCTGGCGCGGAGAAAATGCACAACCAAATGCAAAATATATTTTTGGAGCAAATCGAGCGATTTAGTGGCGTGCTAGTGGCTACGACAAATCTTGTAGAGAGTATAGATTCTGCGTTTTCTAGGAGGTTTGACTACAAAATCGAGTTTAGGCGACCAAATGAGGAGCAAAGACGCAAGCTGTGGGAAAAATACCTCCCCAAAAACGCACAATATGAGCCAAACTCTAGCATAGAATCCCTCTGCAAGGAGCTATCTAGCCATAGCTTAAGTGGCGCTCAAATCGCCCTAGTGATAAAAAACACCGCCTATAAAGTCGCCACTAGAGATAAGCCTATCTTTACCAAAGATGACTTTATAGAAGCTATAAAGCGTGAGCTAAGCGGGGACTTTGATAGTAGCAAAAGTGTGGGGTTTATATAGATTTAGCTAGATTTTGCCGTGCTTTTTGCGCGTAAGGTGGTGGGGTATGAGTGGGGCGAGATTGCGTTTTTGGCTTTGTTTTTTTTGCTTTGTTTGGCTTGGAGTGGTTTTTGCTAAGTTAAATATAATATTTAAGGAGTGGAAATGTCGCAAAATCAAAATCCAAACACACAATCTCATCTCAATCCTACTACACAATCAAGTACGCAGTCTAACCCACAACCAACCACGCAAGAGAGCTTAAAAATCTTAGGCTTTGATATAGGTGTGGCGAGTATTGGCTGGGCGTTTGTCGAGGGTGGAGAGCTAAAAGACTGCGGAGTGAGAATCTTCACAAAGGCAGAAAATCCAAAAGATGGCAGTTCTCTAGCTTTGCCACGCCGTGAGGCAAGGGGAGTGCGTAGGCGACTAGCACGGCGCAAAGGTAGGCTAAATGCGCTAAAAGTGCTTATCTGCAAGGAGTTTGGGCTAAATCGTAGCGACTATCTAGCCACCGCAGGGGAACTACCAAAGGCTTACGCCACGAGCAAAGAAACAAAAAGCCCATATCAGCTCCGCGCAGAATCACTAGAGCGCAAACTTAGTGCCGATGAGTTTGCCCGCGTGATTTTGCATATCGCCAAGCATAGAGGCTATGGCAACAAACACGCAAAAGAATCAAGCGATGATGATAGTGGCAAAGTCAAAAAGGCGATAAGTGAAAATCAAAAAGTGATGAGTGAAAAAGGCTACACAACCGCAGGGCAGTATCTCTATGGCGAGTTTTATCAAAAGGCGCGGAATTTTAGCGAGGCAGAACCAAAGTCCCCCAAAAACGCGCGAGGCACACAAGAATTTAAAAATGTCCGCAATAAGAGCGAAAACTATGCTAGGTGTTTGGCGCAGAGTGAGTTGCAAAAAGAATTAGAGATTATTTTTGCCAAACAACGCGAATTTGGCTTTCAATTTAGTGATAAAAAGCATAAAACCATCAATGCAAATGGCAAACTTAAAGAGCTAGATTTTGCAGACGCGGTGCTAGAAATCGCATTTTTACAACGCCCACTAAAAAGTTTCGCAGATAAAGTCGGCAAATGCACCTTTTATGAGGATAAACCCCGCGCACCAAAAGACTCTTTAAGTGCTATCGAATTTGTTGCGCTTACGCGTATCATAAACACTCTAGCAAATATCACAAAGCGCAGTGGCGAGGTATATAGCGCGGATAAAGTGCGCGAGATTCTATCCATAGTGCTAGATAAAGGCGAAATCACTTATAAAAACTTGCGCAAAGTCATCGCCCTTGATGAAAGACTACAATTCCCCAAAGACTCCAAACTAGACTACGCAAAAGAGGACGCCGAAAAAGCAAAGGCAATAGAATTTAGCAAACTAAAAGCATTTAGAAAGGCTTTGGGTGGGAGCTTTGAGGGATTTATCCGTGCCGAGCTAGATTCTATCGCCACAGATATTGCGCTTATCAAAAGCAAAGATGAGCTAAAAGCCAAACTTGCCAATTATCAAAGCCTAAATGATGAGCAAAGAGAGAAATTAAGTGAGCTAAGTTTTGATAAATTTATTGATTTGAGTTTTAAGGCATTGGAGGCGATTTTACCCCTTATGCGCGGGGATAAAGATGATAAAATCTATCGCTATGATGAAGCGTGGAGAGAAGCGGGACTAGTCGAAGTAGCCAAAAAGACGCAAAAAGGCGATAGCCTCCCACCTCTAATAGAATATGAGAAAGATTTAGCAAATCCCGTAGTGGCAAGGGCTTTGGCAGAGTATCGCAAAGTGCTTAATGCTTTGCTTAAAAAACACGGCAAGGTGCATAAGATTCATTTAGAATTTACTCGCCAAGCGGGTGTGAGTAGCAAAGAGCGGGGCGAAATCATAGCCGAGCAAAACAAGAGGCTTAAGGCAAATGAAGAAGCGCGAAAAAGGTGTGAGGAATATGGGCTAATCCCAAGTGGCAAAAATATCCTTAAACTCAAACTTTGGCAAGAGCAAGGCGAATTTTGCGTATATAGTGGTAAAAAAATCACACAAAGTGATTTGCGTGATGAAAGCACATTGCAAATCGACCATATCTACCCATACTCGCGAAGCTATGATGATAGCCAAAATAACAAAGTGCTTGTTTTTACAGATGCCAATCAAAACAAGCTAAATCAAACGCCTTATGAAGCCTTTGGCAAAGATATTAGCAAATGGAATCAGATTTTAGGGCGTATCGAAAAACTACCAAAGGCAAAGAAAAATCGCATCACAAACAAAAATTTTGCAAACAAAGAAGCTGGGTTTATCGCGCGAAATATCGTAGATACAAGCTATATCGCTAGACTTAGTGCTAGCTATACAGACGCATTTATTGAGTTTTGCCCCCTAGCAGAAAATGAGGATACCACGCTAGGGCGCGGCGAAAAGGGAAGCAAAAAACACATAAGTGTGGTAAATGGTTCACTAACGGCGACTATGAGGCATTATTGGGGGCTAAATACTCTGCTAGATGGCGAGAATAGCGAATCAAAAGATAGAAGTAACCACCTCCACCACGCCCTAGATGCGATAATCATCGCTTATGTGAATGATAGCGTGATAAAGGCTTTTAGCGACTTTAAGAAAACCCAAGAGCAAAACAAAGCTCGGCTTATCGCCAAAGAGATAGAATCAGCCGAGTATAAAATCTCACGCAGATTTTTCTCGCCAAGTGGCTTTGAAAACAATGAGGCATTTCGTCAGGCTATAAAGCGTAAGATTTTGGGACAATCTCTTGAATCTAGAGAAAATGATATGACAATAAATAGTGAGGCTTTGGGCGAAAAAGTGGGCGGAATCTTTGTCAGCAAACCACCTAGAAAACGCGCAAGAGGTGCTTTGCATAAAGAGACTTTTAGTAGCATTGATGATAAAGATTTGCTAAAAACCTATGGCGGCAAAGAGGGTGTGAATCGCGCCATAAAGCTAGGCAAAGTCCGCCAAATCGGTAGCAAAATCGCCGATAATGGCACAATGGTGCGCGTGGATATTTTTCGCCATAAAGTAAGTGGCAAATTTTATGGTGTGCCAATTTATACGATGGATTTCGCACTTGGGATTTTGCCAAATAAAGCCGTAGTGGGTGGCAAAGATAAATCTGGCGTGATAAAAGATTGGCTACCGATGGACTCAAATTATGAATTTTGTTTTAGCCTTTTTAAAGATGATTTGATTTTGGTGCAGAAAAAGGAAATGAGCAAGGCGGAGTTGTGTTATTTTGCTGGATTTGACACTTCGGGTGGGCAAATCAAAGTCGAAAAACACGACAACCATTTTGCTACTCTTACGGACAATCAAAGGTTGCTTTTTAACATTGCAACACCAAAAGAAGTTGCGGGTAAAAGCATAGGTATCCAAAATCTAAAAGTCTTTGAAAAATGGCAGGTTTCGCCACTTGGCGAGGTAAGCAAGGCAGAGTTCAAAGAGCGAGAGCCTATCGCACTGAAATCCACTCCAAAAAGATTCTTGCAAGGATAGCCAAAATGTTTGATTCGCATTTTCGCACGCTATTTATAAGCAATCCTGCGCATTTGCGACTAGAATCCAAGCGACTAATCATAGAGCGCAAAGAATCTACTAGCCACCACAAAGCCCTAGCACACAAAGAAGCAAAAGATAGCGATAACTTGAGTGATATATACTCTCCCTATAAAAGCGACAAAAAAGATAGCATAGCTATCCCACTAGCTGATATTGCCTATATCATACTAGAATCCCCGCGCATAACCCTTAGCTCCGCTCTGCTAGACGCACTCTCTACGCACAAAGTCGCACTTATATCGTGTGATAGCTCGCACTTGCCTAGCGGGATTTTTACGCCATTTTTGGGGCACTATCGCTCGCTATCCGTGCTTGAGTCTCAAATCGCGCTAAAAAAGCAGACAAAAAGCATTATCTGGCAGCAAATCATAAAATCCAAAATCACCAATCAATGCTCCGCCCTAAAGCTAGCCAAACCAAATGAGACAAAAGCGATAGATTCTCTCCAAAGCCTAGCCAAATCTGTCCAGCTAGGAGACTCTACCTACAATGAAGCAAAAGCTGCGGCAATCTACTTCAAAGCACTTTTTGGGAATAGCTTCATACGAATGCGTGATATAAATAGTCAAATAAACGCGATAAATGGACTAGAAACACAAGCCCAAGAAGCCCAAATGGCAAATAGCGATAGTGCAGTAGACGCGGCAGACACAAAAGATAGCGCGCCAAATGCTATCATAAACTCCGCGCTGAACTATGGCTATGCCATAGTGAGGGCGGCTATCGTGCGCACTCTCTCTAGTAGCGGGCTAAACCCCGCACTTGGGCTATCCCACGCAAACGCGTTTAATCCATTTAACCTAGCTGATGACATCATCGAGCCATTTCGTGCGTTTGTAGACTCTCTAGTGGCGGAAATGCTCTCATTGGGTGAGTTTGGGCAATCTAGCGAGCTATCTCTACAAAACCGCACAAAGCTAGCTCAAATCCTAAGCACACAAGTGTGTATGCTCTGCTTTGCCCCTGCTACACAAGCGCACGCCACACATACCCAAAGTCTCTCAAACGCCACAAACAAAGGCAAGCTCTACCCGCTTATGCGTGCTGTAATCGTCTGCATACAAAGCCTAGTAAAGCTCATAGAATCAAATGGCGACATAAGCGGGCTAGGGTTTGATTTGCCTGTATTTATGGAGGATATTTCAAATGGAAGAGAAATTTATGAGGGTGCTAGTGATGTTTGATATGCCAACTTCTACCAAAGAGGACAGAAAGGCAAGTGCGAAATTTCGCAAAGACTTAATCAAAGAGGGGTTTATGATGCTGCAGTTTAGCGTGTATATGCGCATCTGCAAAGGCGTAGCAAGCGCAAACAATCATATTGATAGGCTATATCTCTACCTCCCGCGCAAAGGGCATATCCGCGCTTTGATACTTACAGAGAAGCAGTTTGATAATATGCGACTTCTGCTAGGGCAAAAAAGTGAATGCGAGAGAGCAAACGCCCCAAGACAGCTGACTTTGTTTTAGCGGATTTTGCTTTTTTTGTGGATTTTGTGCGTTTGTTTTGCGCTTTGGGTGGTGGGCTAGGGGGGTGGCTTAGGCTTAGTTTGGACTTAAAGTTTGTGTGATTTTGCGCTAAAAATGTGTGGATTTATTGCATTATTTAAGAAAATTTGGCATATTTATCGTTTCTAAATTTTATTCATAGAAAGGACACACAATGGAAAAGATTGGAATCTTTTATGGAAGCGATGGCGGAAACGCTAAAGGCGTAGCAGAGAAAGTATCTAGCGCACTAGGAAATGCTGAGCTAATCGATGTGGCAAACGCAAGCAAAGACCAACTTGCAGGGTTCAAAAACCTTGTGCTTGTAACTCCTACTTATGGTAGTGGCGACTTGCAAAGCGATTGGGACGATTTTTTGGGCTCGCTTAGCGATGGCGATTTCTCGGGCAAAACTATCGGGCTTGTAGGACTTGGCGACCAAGACACTTATAGCGACACTTTTGCCGATGGTATCTCTCATATCTACGCAAAAGCAAAAGCAGGCAAAATCGTAGGACAAACTTCCACAGACGGCTATGAGTTTAGCGACTCTCAAGCGGTGGTAGATGGCAAGTTTGTAGGGCTTATCATAGATGAAGACAATCAAGATGACAAGACAGATAGCAGAATCTCATCTTGGGTAGATTCTATCAAAGGTAGCTTTGCGTAAGACTCTTTGCCTTAAAATATTTCAAGTGCCTCCAAATCATTTACGCTTTTAGCTTAGGGCGGAGCGAGGGTTTGGAGGCTTTTTATTTTTAAACTTGCTTTAGCTTGGCTTTTCACTTCTATTTTTTTACTACTTTTTTTGTTTTTCGCTCATTTTAAGATTTTGCTTTTTTGTGGATTTTGTGCTACACTTTGGGAATATATTTTGCTTAAAATCCTTAATTTATTTCCCAAAAAGGATTTTCCTATGAGCCCTATTAGTAGTATTTCTAGCACAAGCAGGACAGATACTTCCGCGCTAGCCGAGCTTTTTGCAAGTCGCTATGCCCCACAGAGTGCTACCCTGCCACAAACCCCAGCGCAAAATATTACCCAAGACATAAGCCAAGCCCAAAACCACCTAGACACAAGTGGTGCGACTACTCCTGCTAGAGATTCTGCCAAAACAAACACGCAGCAACACCCTCAAACCACCCAAGATAGCAAAACTGATAGCAAAATCCCTTACAACAGCGCGGAAAAAGACACATTGCCAACTTTGCAAGACTTTATCCACGACCCTGCAAATGAGCAAAACTCCGCGCTAAATCTAGTAAGCCAAATCAACCAAATATCCAACATAAACCAAGTAAGCGATACCCAAAATACCGCTCAAACACAGCAAGGTGTGCAATCTATAAGTCGACTTGAAGATACATTTACCCCATCAGATGAGCTTAGCGCGGCTATGAGGGCAAAATCGTATTTCAAAAACGCACTTATTGATGCTGATAGCTTCAAGGCTATGGCTCGCCAGCTTCACAATGACGGCGTAATCAACCGCGATGAAATGATGATGGTGGATTTTTTGAGTGAAAAATCGCCAAATATATCGCTTAAGGATTTTGACTCTATGATAAAAAACGACAATCTTAGTCGTGAGATGCGCGGGCTTATCGCACAGCTTGTGCAAAAAATCCATTTGATGAATTACCTAAGTGGTGGCGCACTTGCCTAATGGGGCTAAAATAGCTCATAAACGCGTTTGCTAAGTAAAATCTACTTAGACAAAATCTAGCAGACGCCACCCACAATCTAGCACAAAGATTGCCAAAACCTTGCCAAGCACCACAAATCACAATGATACCAAAGACACTATCAAAGCAATGGGTGGATTTCCTAGATGATGAGTTTTCGCAACAATATTTTGGCGATATAGTAGCCCACTACAAAAACGCACTAAAATCCAACCAAACCATTTTCCCACCAAATCATCTTATTTTTAATGCTTTCAATCTAACTCCCCCACAAAATGTCAAAATCGTAATTTTAGGGCAAGACCCATATCACGGGAGTGTGTTTATCACTGATAGTGAGGGAGTGAAGCGCGAAGTGCCACAGGCTATGGGACTAAGCTTTAGTGTGCCACTAGGTGTGCCTATTCCACCTAGCTTAAAAAACATTTACAAAGAGCTGCAAATCTCACTTGGATTTCTCCCACCAAGACACGGGGATTTGAGTGCTTGGGCTCAAAGAGGTGTGCTACTTCTAAATGCGATTTTTTCTGTGCAAAAAGGCATAGCAGGCTCACATAAACACTTCGGGTGGGAGGCGTTTAGCGATAGTGTGATAAAAAAACTATCTAGCAAAAAAGAGGGGCTTATCTTTATGCTATGGGGTAACTACGCAAAGCGCAAAGCAACCCTCATAGATTCTAGCAAGCACATTATCTTGCAAGCTGCCCATCCTAGCCCTCTAGCGCAAGGCTTTGTCGGCAGTGGCGTGTTTGCAAAGGCAAATACCGCGCTTATAGAAATGGGCAAGGAAGCATTTGATTGGAGCTTGCCACCCTTAGGCTAACACTGCTAATATACTTAGAATCAAATCAAAATTCCAACAAAAATCACGCATAGATGAACTTGCTAAAAAACCTTATAAAAAATTTACCAGCAAAAATCCACGATTCGCACAGACGCGAATCTATGATTTTATGCTACTTTTTGCGCCATATAATAATATTGGATTTGGCATTGAATGCTGAGCTAACGCTTTATCAATATGCTTTTAACAAACAAATCTATCTAACCACGCCACACACGCTATTTATGGCACTTAAAACAATAAACATTAGCTGGACTTATGTGGAGAGCGATGAGAAAGTGAAAGAAGCGTTTGGCGAAATGGAGAAAATTTATGATAAATTTGAATTGTTGTGCAAGGACTTTAAAATCTTTGTTACAATATCGCAGTTTTTGTATGATATTGAAAGAGATTCAAAGTAGTACATTGTGGTATATTGATTTACACTAAAAAGCAAGGTTAGCCATTTTCGTCTTTTTTATCACTGCGCTTATGAGATTTGCTTGTCCTTTGGTAATTTTGTGGTATTTTTTAGAATAAAACTTTGTCTGGCAAGTGAGGTAATAATCGCAGGGATAAGCGATAGCCAAGCATTTGGCTTATCTTACACTACAAGGTAGGCAAATATCCCCAAACTCCCTACGATAAATATAAACGCACTCAGTGCCCCAAGCCCTTGCAGGGCATAAAACCAACGCATATTGCTCTCTCTATCTCTTTGCTCGACTTTTTCTAGCCCAATGAATTTAAAACGCTTGATGAGTGGGGATTAACTAAACTTGCAAAAGAAACTGAAAAACAATTCACACCCAAAGAGCTGGAGCAAATGCGACAAGAAGTTAAAAGAGATATGATGAGGATATATAAAAAGAACGCAAGGTGTAATAGGTTACAATGCTTGATTTTGCACGAAATTTCCACATTGCCTTCTTTTTGAAATATTGTGCTTATATTACAAATTAAATTAAGCAAAATTTGATACAATTCCACACTTTTTAAAATGGTAGCGTAATACCAAAAAGTATTAAAGGGTTAAAATGGCGCAAGTAGATATGATTACTATACAAGGCTACAAATCTATTAAATATTTGGAGGATTTTACACTTACAAAATTAAATATTCTTATTGGTGCTAATGGGGTGGGTAAAAGTAACTTTATCTCTATTTTTAGACTACTTAATGAAATGTATAATAAGAGATTGCAACTTTACACACAAAGCAAATCTCCTGATAATTTTTTATATTTTGGTAGAAAGCAGACAGACAAAATTTATTTTAAATTTCAATTTGATAGTAATTCATACAAGGTCACTATCAGTCCTACTCAAGAAAATAAACTCTTGATTGAAAGTGAATATGTAGGTTTTTTGAAGCACGAGTATTTGATAGGCAATAACTTAGAAGAAAGCCATATTAGTGAAGCTGGAAGCTATGCTAGGTCTAAAGCTGTCGGAATATATTCTGCTTACTATATAAGCAAATGGAAAATCTATCATTTCCACGATACAAGCGATACTTCAAAAATGAAAGGAAAAAGTGCTAGTATTGATAATCTTATCTTTAAGCAAGATGCTGAAAATCTAGCACCTTATCTTAAAATGCTTAAAGATAAATTCACACAGCATTACGAGCAAATCATAGCAACTATACAAATGGTTGCACCATTTTTCGGTGGATTTGTGCTAAGAGATGATGAATATATTCAGCTTGAATGGTTTGATAAAACAGACCCGGATACGCCATTTAAGGCGCATTATTTATCAGATGGCACATTGCGATTTATCGCTCTTGCGACTTTATTATTGCAGCCTTTTGAGCTAATGCCAGATACACTTATCATTGATGAGCCTGAGCTTGGGCTTCACCCATTCGCGCTTTGCATTTTAAGCGATTTGATTAAGCGAGCAAGTAAAGAAAAACAAATCATTATTTCTTCGCAATCAGTAGAACTTATCAATTATTTTGAGCCACAAGATATTATTGTTGTGGATAGAATGGACAATCAATCCACCTTTAAAAGATTAGATGCTACTGACTTGGAATCTTGGCTAAAAGATTATTCGTTAGGCGAAATTTGGAAAAGTAATCTCATAGGCGGTCGTCCTTAATGAAAAGAGTTTATATACTTTGTGAGGGACAAAGTGAGGAAGTATTTATTAGGCAAGTTTTAGCCCCCTACTTTATCAATATAAATTCACAACATTGTCTTATCCCCATAGTTACAAAAACTTCCGCTGGACACAAGGGTGGCGGTTTGAAATATCATAGAATAAAAAAAGAGATTCTAGCCCTGCTTAATCACAAAGAAGCCTTTGTAAGCACATTTTTTGATTATTATGCCCTGCCTAATGATTTTCCAAAATATGACAAACAAAATGGTGATATTTATGAGAAAGTCGCTATTTTAGAGCAGGGTTTTTATGAGGATATAAATGATAGTGACGACTGCTACCAAAGATTTTTCCCGCATATTCAGCCTTATGAATTTGAAAGTCTGCTATTTAGTGATATTGATAAAATTATTCAGGCAGACACAGAGTGGAGCAATAATAAATCTTACTTTATTGGGCTTAAAGCGATTATTGATGAATTTAACAACCCAGAATTGATTAACAACTCTCTACAAACCAGCCCATCACATAGACTAAAAAATATATTGCCAACATATAGAAAGGTTTTGCACGGCAAAATTATTACTGAAAAGATAACCATTACACACATAAGAGAAAAATGTAGCCATTTCAATGAGTGGTGTAAGAAAATTGCATCGTTGTAATATTTATAAACACTATGACATAGCAGTGCTTTCGTAAAATCCAAAGTGAAAATGAAATGGAAAATGCGCAAATTTAATAAGTGTTGCGATAAAATTGCCATAAATATTTTTACTTAGGGGCTTTATGGTTGTTGCGATATTTAGGATTTTAATCTTTATGCTCTTTGCGTTGCTATTTTCTGCGTGTGCGATGAGTGGTGGCGAATCTGCCCCAAATCCGCCCAATCTATCATCAAATCCACCGCACTTAAATATTAAGCCTAATCTCACCCAAATTTCCCCGCCCATTCCCCAAAAACTAGCCGATTCGCCCAAAGATAGCATTATCAAAGTCCTTGATGAAAATGGGCAGATTCGTTGCTATATGCCCGATGTGCGGAGTGTTTATGCTGTGATTGGCACTTGTCGCACGAGCTGGGCAAAACCCGCGAGATACGATGTCTTTGGGCGAATCGCTTATAATGTAGAGGATACTTGGCTTTGCCTGACTGCTCCCGAATCAGTAGCGCAAACAAAGCGCAAAGATAAGGACTACCTAACGCTAAAGCCCTGTGTCATCAATGATAAAAAACAGCGGTGGAAGCTCAAAAATGACTTGTTCTACTCGCTTGATGAAAGCTATGTGATAAAAGATGACGGCGCGTATCTCTATGCTACGACTTTGCGTGATACAAGCCTAAAGCTAAGTAGGATTCACACCTCGATGAGTGAATGGCTAAGCACCATTGCGCGTCCTACAAATCTTAGCATTCTCACTTCCCTAGCGTGGGATTACACCACGAGAGAGGGCACACAGCGATATTTTCTCTACAATAACGGCTCTAGCAGAAACACCACGGATTTGTATTACAACTTAGAGAGCGGACATATCGCGCAATATGACGACTATAAGGGGCTAAACTGCCTTTATGCGGATTTGGGTGGGGCGCAGTGGAGCTGGGCTTGGTGGGGCAAATGCACGGACGCAAAAGCTCCTAGCAAAAATCGCGCTTATTGGCGATTTATCCGCGTTAGCGAGGCTGAATCTGTCCTATTAAACTTTCAAGGCGCGGCGTTGCGCGTAACTAGCACGGGGATTCATTGGGGGACGCCATACATTGTCGCGCCCAAATATCTGCTAAAAGATAGCGCAAACTACCCTACTTCGCGCTTTATCATCGACAAAGATACGCAGGATTGGCTTAGATTTATCTATGCAAATATCGGGGATAATCTGCCATTTTGCCCAGCTCCCTCAAATGAAACGACAAAAAGCACAAACACAGAACAAAATCCACCCAAAAATCAGCTTAAAAATCAATCTCCACATAAAAATCCGCAAAACACACATTCCCCACAAAATCTAAAAAACCCTCCTAATGATTTTGTCATAAACAATTCTTGGCTTGCTAGGCTTTTGGCGATTATCCACACGAGTGATAGTGGGGAGAGTAGCGTAGGTGTGTGCGGTATATGCTTGTTGCAATCTTTTCAAATCATCGCTGAAATTTTGGAAAATCCGCGAGTTCCGCGCCAAAGTGGCGGATATTTCTTTAATACACAAATGGGCGCAAATCCCTTTGTGTCCTTTGAATCGCGCAATTCATTGCTTTATCACACGCTAGATGACATTGTCCGCTGGTTTCCTGCTTATGCGGAGAGTCCTACTATCACAGAGCAAATGAGGTTTGACTACAATAACAACCTAGCCCTAATGAGTGCAATCGCACTTTTGCCACAATATGATTGGGCAATCACCACTCGTGCACAAGGGCAGAGTGATATTCCTCGCGTGATAGATTCTATCTTTGGCTCGGCTTATGGAAGTGCATTTGTAGTGCTACTTCGTATGCAGAGCGCGCAGCAAGAGGGAGGACACGCTATGGTGGCTATAAGGACAAGTGCTGGTGTGGTGCTTATCCCCACAAATGTGCCAATGAGTGCGGAGGAACTTCGCATTTTTACTACGCCTTTGCGCAATAGAGGCGAGTTTTTGGCTAGATTTAGTGAATATGGCTTTAGTATCACAAATATCGCGCTACTTGTGCGCGTGGACTGCTAGCAAATCCATTTGCTAGCAATATCTCGCTTAGCAACTGCACGGGCGAGGGCGAAAATAGACGCGGTAGTGGCGCAACTCCTACAAGTGCGCTTGTAAATCAATGTGCTAGCGGGCGATGCTTGGAGTAGTTGGATTTCATAGCCCTCATCATTTTTGCCCTTATGCTTTTTGGGATTTTGCACCATTTTTGTGCTAGGCTTATTTTTCTAAGCACAAGCGCGATTCTTAAAAAATGCTTTTTGTTTGCCAAAATAAATGCAGGCAAAATTTAGTATAATTGCGCGAAATATTAGCCATAAGGACACAAATGACTTTAGCTTCGCAAAAGTGCTACACAGATTCTATAAGCCAATCTAGCAACTTGCAGGACTTCCCTTTGTTTTTGCTAGGCGATGCAAAAGATACGCTAAAAACCTTGCAACCACTAAGCATTGATTTTGTGCTGACTTCGCCTCCTTATGATGATTTGCGCGATTATGAGGGGTTTAGCTTTGATTTTGAAGCTATTGCGGGCGAGCTCTTTCGCGTGCTAAAAAATGGCGGGGTAATGGTGTGGATTGTGGGGGATTCTGTGGTAAATGGCAGTGAGAGTTTGAGTAGCTTTAGGCAGGCACTGCATTTCAAAGATATAGGGTTTAGAATCCACGATACGATGATTTATCAAAAAAACAATTTTTCAAACCCTAGCAAGACGCGCTATCATCAGGTGTTTGAGTATATGTTTGTCCTCTCAAAAGGCACGCCAAAGACATTCAATCCACTTATGGATAGGAAAAATGTCTATGCGGGGTATACGACATTTGGCGAAAACACCACGCGCAAGAAAGATGGCAACTTCACAAAGCAAAAAAAGCGCGTGATTTCAGAATTTGGTATGCGCTATAATATTTGGAAAGGCAACACTTCAGGGCAGGAAAATATGTGCAAATCCATAAAACACCCTGCGACTTTTCCGCTGTGGCTAGCACGCGACCATTTGCACTCGTGGAGCAATCAAAACGACATTGTCCTAGACCCTTTTTGTGGCTCTGGCACGACAGGTGTAGCCTGCAAAGAGCTAGGGCGCAACTTCATCGGCTGCGAGATAGAATCAAGCTACCTAGATTTCGCAAAAGAGCGGATAAAAAACACGAGGGTAGAAAATGGATTATTCTAAGCAATCTATCAATGAAAGTTATGTCAAACTTGGCACGATTAGCAAGCTAAACAACAAGCGATTTCCATTTAGAGAAGTAATCAAAAACATCGAAAAACACGAGGTTTTAGAATTTAAAAACGCTAGATTGCTAGGCTTACTCAAAAGTGCGTGTAAAAACACCATAACGCCTGTGAATAATATCGAGTTTAGCGGGCGTCCAAATGAGTTTGGCAATATCGTGGCAAATCTTTTTGCCATAGAGTGCAAAGGCGTAGGGCTAGACTACCAAAAGCCAAAAGACACGCAGGGCAAAGGCAAAGAAAGTGGCTATCCTGACGGATTAGTCGTGTTTGAAAATCAATACTTTTACACCGAGCTAAAGACTTGCGAGCAAAGCAAGCAAAATCAAACACTGCGTTCATTTTTTTACTCCCCCTCCACACATTCTAAAATCCTCTATGATGCCTCTCATCTAGTCATTTGCTTTTTGACATACAAAAATGGAAGTGCGTTGCTACTAAATGGCGAATTTCACATAGTGGATATGTATGAAAAAGAGGTAAAACTAAAGCTAGAATACAATAGCAACAACAAAGAATTATACGGTGGCAAGTTGCTATAAACCTAGCGCAAGAAAGAACACCAAATGTTAGCCCTTATCATTTTTGCCCTTAGCCTTTTTGGGATTTTGCGCCGCCCTTTTGGGCTTAGTATTTGGGTGTATTCTAGCTTTGGCGCGGCTGCCACGCTTACACTTGGGCTAGTGGAGGTGGGCGACTTGGGCGTGATTTTCGCACTTATTTGGGATAGTGCGCTTACCCTCATCGCACTTATTGTCATTAGCTTTTGTCTGCAGGGGCTTGGGTTTTTTGAGTGGCTGATTTTTTGGGTGCTAAAGTTTTGCGCTGATTCGCACACTACGAATCCAGAATCTAGAGCGCATTTAGGTGCGACTTTGTGCATAAACACGCGCAAAGCATTTGTCGCGCTCATTTTGCTTAGCGCGATTTTAAGCGCGGTGCTCGCAAATGACGGCGCGGTGCTTGTTTTGACGCCATTGGTGCTTGGGCTATTTTTGCGTGCCAAAAACGCGACTTCGCTACAAATCATCGCGTTTTTGTTCGCCACCGCCTTTATGTGCGACATTAGCTCAAACCCGCTCATCATCTCAAACCTCACAAATATCATCACCGCGCACTTTCACTCACTCGGCTTTGCGGAATTTGCGCTCGCAATGCTTCTGCCAAATCTCTTTGGCATTTTTGGTGCGCTAATGCTATTTTTGGTGCTTTTTCGCACACCGCTTCGCACCCCGCTTACCTTTCGCACGCCATCAAAGCCAAAGCTACAAAACGCGCTTTTTGCCCTGCACTGCGCTACTTTGGCAGTTTTTATCGCGAGCTTTTTCCTCTCCACGCATTTTAACCTGCCTCTAAGCCTAAATTGCGCGGTTTATGCGGGGATTTTGCTTATCACACTATGGCACAAATCGCGCCAAAAAGCCATAAGCACGCTAAAAAAAGCACCTTTTGGCATTATTTTGTTTGTCTTTGGGCTATTTGTGGTGGTGTTTGGCGTGCAAAAGTTGGATTTTACAGAGGCACAAAACGCCCTCTTTCACGCACTTATCGCGCTTTATGACAAAAGCGAGATTGCAGGAATCTTTGGGGTGGCAAGTGTGAGTGCGCTTGGCTCAAGCGTGATAAACAACTTGCCTATGGTGCTTTTTGGCAATTTGGCGATAGGCGATTTTTTTCAATACACGCAACATTTTGACGCCCAAAACCTAAAAGAAACCTTTATCTACGCGCATTTGCTAGGCTGCAATATCGGCTCAAAGCTAACGCCTATCGGCTCTCTTTGCACGCTTCTTTGGCTATCTCTACTTGCCAAAAGCTCTACCCTCACGCAAAAGGGCATAGATTTTACCTTTTTGCATTATTGCAAATATAGCCTTATTTTCACGCTTCCCACGCTATTTTGCGCTTCGTTAGGGCTTTATATCTCGCATTTGGTGTTTTAGCATTTTTTGGCTAACCCCTTTAGCCTAGATTTTTGCGCAAAACCCACACAAACTCTTTTATAGACTTCGCCCCACCTTTGGCTTGAAAGTATTGTTTTAGCAGGATTTGGCAAATCTCATTGCTTCTCATACTTTTTCAAATATTCTATGACTTTTTCTAAAAATTTGGGATTGTCTTTAAATCTACCAAGTCCTGTGTTGCAACTATCACAAATCCACTCTCTACCCTCGCCCGTGTCGTGATTGTGGTCGCGCACAAGATTTGCTGTAACGCCTACTATGCTTCGCTTTTCACAAATCGGGCAAGTAAAAATACTACCTTTAGGTGGGGCGATTTTATCCATTCGCTTTTTCTCTGCGGGGGATAGCTTCACGCCATCAATGTTTTTTCTACATTCTCTGCAACTTGGGCGAGTAGTTTTTCTGCCCTTTGCGTCTGTTTGGTTTATTTCAAAATCATCTGTATCTTTTAAGATATGGCAAATATTGCATATCTTTTTGTCATAGCCTTTGCCTGTTTTGTAAATATCAAGTGCTTGTAATGCGCCAAAATCAACTCTTTTTAGTTCATTAAGCCCTATAAATAGCACCATTGCGGATTTACCATTTATGGCTCTAATGACACCGACAGAATTTGGCGCAACGCTATCTAATTGCTTTTTTGCGATTACAAAATCATCATTTTTTAGCATACAAATAAACCTTGTTGATATTGTTGCAATCTTTTTTGGGCTATTTGTATGTATTCTTTGCCTATATCTACGCCTATAAAATTTCTATTATGCAAAAAAGCCATTTTACAAGTCGTGCCCGAGCCACACATAGGGTCAAAGACTATGTCCCCCTCATTGCTCCAAGATAAAATATGGTCAAGTGCTAACTGCTCTGGGAATACCGCTGGGTGCTCAAAAGCGATTTTATCATTTGTGCTACCACCTAGCCCAACCGCGTAATACCAAATGTTGTTTTTTGTTTTTTCTTTTTTGAGTTCTTTTAAGACTTTATTGTTTTTTGCGTCCGCACCTTTATTTGCCACAAGCATTTCCATTCCATTCCTTGCGGTAGGCTCTTTTAATGGGTTAAAAGTTTTTGGCTTTCCTTTGGATAGGACAAACATATATTCATACGCATTTGTGTAGGCATTTGAGCGCATAAAAGGTGTGTTTTTCTTTGCATAAATCATCACATCGTGCATATTAAAGCCAATTTGCTGAAAATACAACGCTTGCTTAAAGCTAGTAAGGCTTTTGTTGCCATTTTTGATTTTATCCCCCACAATCCAAACAACAACACCGCCTTTTTTGATAACCCTAAAAATCTCATTAGCAATTTTTTCAAACTCAAAAGTATAGCCCTTATAATTTCTCAAATCATCATAGGGAGGGGAGGTAAGAATCATATCAACACTTTCATCTTGTAGTTTATTTTGCATAAACTTTACACAATCATCTACATAGAAATTGTTTAACAAGGTGTGTGCATCTGGCTTGATTCTAGCAGTCATATACGAGCCTTTTAGTAAAATTGCGCCATTTTAGCATAGCTTTATGCCATTATCAAATTATAGCCCAAAATCCAATTACGATAAATTTCGCAAGATTTGCTTAAAATTTGTGAAAATAAGTGCTTTATAGCCCAAAACACCTAATACCGAAGTGTCTTTTTTAGCAAGGATTCTATATCCACTTCCACTCCCAAAATCTGCTGATAAATAACATAGTTTGCAAGCACGCGCATACCATAAAATCGCGTTTCCTCCACAGGTAGTAGCTCTAGTGAAATCCACGGCTCATATTTGCGAGATTTGATAAAAAGACGCTTTTTGCTAAGTGTCTTTCGCAAAAATCCCGGTCCGCCATTGTAAGCATAAGCACTAAAAAGCGGGTGAGAAAATTCCCTATTTAGCTCATCTAAATACATTCTCCCAAACTCATAAGCAATCACAGGGTCAAACATAGATTCTAGCGTAATATCCGTTTTTTTTAGCTTGCGAGCAAATGGCTCGACATTAAAAGGCATTATTTGCATCATTCCTAGCGCGTAGGAGCGCGATACAAGTGCTGGCAAAAATGTGCTTTCTTGCTTTGCTACGGCTAGTGCCATAGCCTTTTGGGAGTTATCACGCCATTTGAGATTTTCTGTATATGGCATTATGAAGTAGTTTATGGAGTATTTGTTGATTCTGTTATTTACAAACGCTAGATGAGGGATAGTTAGCTCGTAACTAAAATCCTTTGCAATGGCTTTTAGCTTTGAGCTTTCCTTTGGCATATTATCACGCAAAATCTGCCACGCAAATGGGTCTTTTATATCAAGTTTTGGATTTGTGGTGGATAGATTTTCAAAGTGTGAGATGACTTGATAGTTTGGTGTGGTTTTTAGCTTTTGATTGGCATAGATAGAGAAAATATCAGCATATTTGCTTGCTTGCAAATCATTTAAAAACGCTACATTATCACTTAGCAGATACTGCCAAAATATCGCCCTATCGCGGAAAAATGGGTCTGCGGCATTTGTGCGCGAGAGTGCAAAATACTTCATTGCTTTATCTTTTGTGCCTATGCGGACTTCATTTATGCCTAGCAGAAATAGCGTATTTGCGTCTTTTATCCCACTCAAATCCGCCTTAGAAATGCTTTTTTTAAATTCCAAAAACCCGCCATCCAAAATCACATTTTGCAAGATTCTATTGAAGCTATATCGATTGGCATTTGCTAGGATTTTTAGCGATTCTGGCTTGGTAGGTGTGCCAAAAATCTGCGCTCTTTGATTGTAGCTTAGCGAGTTATATACTTCAGCAAATATTTGTGTGCTAGCATTTAGCATCGATTCTTTTATGTCTTTGCTTCTTAGGATTTGGATTTTTTGGACTATGTTTGGGTGGGTGGCTTTTAGCTTAGAGACAAAAAAATCCACTTGGGCTTGGCTCATAGCTGGCACTGCACCTAGTCGCAGAGCGTAGGCGATACATTGGGCATCTTTGTTTTTTAGATTTTCATAAGCTAGCTTAGAGCAGGCTATGTTTTTTGGCATTTGCGCGTGAAAGCCCTTTTTTTCTAGGGCAGCTTTTAGCTTTGGGATTTCGTTATATACGAGTTTGTAGGCTTCCAAAGAATCTTTTAGACTTGTGTCTTTGTGGGTTATAAATTCCCAAATATAAAAATCCCTTGCCACGCCTTTTGGTTTTGTTTGTAGCTCTTTTAGGCTTAGTAGCGGAGCGCAGCTAGCCACTTGGCAAAATCCAAAAAACACCACACCAAACACCACCCAAAAAATCCGCATAATAATTCCTAAATATAGCAATAATCTAATTCTACTATCACAGCACGCCAAGCGTATGGACTATGACTTTGTCAAGCACCTGCAAGCCGATGATAACAGCAATAGGCGAAATATCAATACCATTTATGACTAAAAAAGGCATTTTTTCCCGCGCCCACATAAGCAGTGGCGCACTTAGTCGGTTTAGCACCTGCACGATAGGATTATACGGGTCTGGACGCACCCAAGAGAGTAGCACAGCGATGATAATCACCCACATATACGCGCTAATCATCAAATGCAATCCCGTGCCAATCGCACCTAGCAACACACTCATTTTCTCTCCTTTTTGTTTTTATGTTATTTCTTGCGCAAAATATATGGCAGTATTTCACGCAAATGCGGATACATAGCACTTATATCTGGTCCGTGGCTTGCCCCTGTAAGCAAAATCCTAAGAGGCTTAAAAAACTCCTTGCCTTTTAGCTCGCTTTGCTTCATTGCGATAGATTTAAACTCCTCATAGCTACTTGGTGGATTTTTTGCCACTTGGCTCAAAACCTCAAATAGCTTTTTACACTGCTTGCTAAAATCACACCCCTCATAGCTAGCCCCAATGTCTTTTGGCTCTAAAAGCGCGTTTATTTTTGCCCTTAGTTCATTTAGCGTGCTTGCTTCCTCTAAGTAGATTTTGCCAAGCGCACCTATTTGGCTAGCATATTGTTTGCTAGATTCTAGCAAAAGCGCGATTTTATCCTCGCTTAAGCGCGATAAATGCGCGTGATTGATAAATCTAAGCTTTGCTATATCAAAGCGCACGGGGGATTTTGCTACTTTGGCTATGTCAAACCACTCTATTGCCTCCTCTAGCGTAAATATCTCACAAGGCGTGTGATTGCCCATAGCGATTAGGTAGTTGCTAATCGCACTTGGCAAAAACCCCTCATCAAGCAGCCACGCCACACTTGAAGCAGAGTCCCTTTTGCTCATTTTTTTACCACTATCATTTAGTATAATAGGCAGATGCGCAAAAGCTATGTCTTTGTCATAGCCTAGTGCTTTGTGGATAAGAATCTGCTTTGGGGTATTGCTTGTGTGGTCTTCCCCGCGCACCACATAGCTAATGTCATAGAGCATATCATCGCACGCGCACGCGAAATTATAAGTTGGCACACCATCTTCGCGCAATATCACAAAGCTATCTAACTCATTTGGCAAAAACTCTAGCTTTCCTTTTATGCTGTCTATGTAAGTGATAGGATTTTGTGCCCCGCGAAGTCGCACCACAGGAGTTTTGCCCTCGCTTTTTTCACACTCTGCCCACGCATCATCATAGCGAAATGCCCTCTTAGAATCGATAGCTTCTTGCTTTTTGTTTTCTAAAAACTCCTTTGAGCAATAGCAATAAAAAGCCTTACCTTGCTTTAGTAGCAAGTCTGCAAACTGCTGATGACGAGGGAAATTTTCGCTCTGATACACGAGACTATCCCATTGCAGTCCAAAAAGCGTTAGCAAGGAGCAGATTTCTTTGTCTTTGCCCTCTATATTTCTTGCAAAATCCGTATCCTCAATACGAAGCAAAAACCGCTCATTGCGCTGCTTTGCCAAGATATAGTTAAAAATCGCAGCCCTAAGATTGCCGATGTGCATATCGCCTGTGGGGGAGGGCGCAAACCGAAGCATATTTTTTCCTTACCAAGTAGAGTTGTGTATAGAGTTGTGTGAATAAAATTGTGTGAAATTCTAGCATAAAATCTTTATTGATATGTCGAAAATGTCGCACTAGATTGTGTATTTGGCTAGGTTTTTGCTAGTGTAGTTGTGGTAGTATTTGTGCTAGTTTTTATGTCGCTAGGATTTTATCTTTATTTCACACAAAAATCCTACAATACAGAGGCAATGACAAAGCAATGCCAAAATCTATTTTCACCAAAAATCATTGCAAGTAGTTTTATTTGCCCAAAATTAAATCCATAATCCACATTAAGGAGTAATACCTTGAGTGCTCAAGAGATTTACGCAAGACTAAATCCACCCAAAAAATCACCCAAATTTTTTACCTCCCTTGCACTGCTTGTAGGAGTGCTAGTTGCTTTGCTTGTTTTTGTGCTGTTTTTCTCGCCCAAGCAGTCATATTCCTACACCACCGCACACCCTACCAATCTCACCATAACCCAAGTCGTATCCGCCACAGGCACACTCTCTCCTACCGACACAGTCGAGGTAGGCTCTCAAATCTCTGGGCGCATAGAAGCTGTGTATGTCGATATAAACGATGAGGTTACACAAGGGCAAGTGCTAGCAAAAATCGACCCCGAAAAGCTAAATCAAACTCTAGCCAAATACAAAGCAAACCTAGCTTCTGCCCGCTCCCAATACGAGCTATCCAAAAACACGCTAGCAAAAAATGAGTGGAACTACAATCGCCTAAAAGAGCTATATGAGCGCACAGGAGGCAAATCCCCCTCACAACTAGAGCTAAAAACCGCTCAAATCGAATACGAAACAGCCAAAAGCACTTTGCGCGTAAATGCTTCAAATATCGCAAACATAGAATCTGATGTGAGAAGCTCTGAAATTGACTTGCGAAATGCGATTATCATTAGCCCCATAAATGGAATCGTGCTAGAGCGAAGTGTCGATGCGGGGCAGACTGTGGCGGCAAATTTCCAAGCCCCCACGCTTTTTAAGCTAGCAAAAAGCATAGAGATGATGAGCCTTGTGGTAAATGTCGCAGAATCTGACATAGGCAAAGTCAAAAAAGGACAAGAAGTTAGATTTTTTGTCGATGCGTATCCAGATGTAGAGTTTAGCGCACTTGTCGATAGGGTGAGCTACGCTTCGGTAGAGGATAGCACCAATAATATCGTAAGCTATGAGACAAAAATCTTGGTGGATAACAAATCTTTGCTACTGCGACCGGGTATGAGTGCTAGCGCAAATATCCGCGTAGAAACCCAAAAAGACGCCCAAAGTATCCCTGTGGGCGCACTATACTTTGAGCCACCGCGTGAGAAAGAGCAAGCAAAAAAAGCATTTTCTTTTGGTGGAAATATGCCTCGCCCACCACGAAGCAATATCACAAAGTCCAAAAAAATGGGCAAAACAATCTATATCCTAAAAGATGGCAAGCCACAGCCACTAGAAGTCGAAGTAGGCATAAATGACGGCACAAATGTCCATATCATAAGCCCGATTTTACCAAAGGACACTCAAGTGATTCTCTCCTCTCAAGCCAAGTCCAAAAAATAATAAAATCTTAATAAACAAAACCATAAGGCAAAAAATGAGTTTCATCTCTTTGCAAGACATTCACAAAACCTATGACGCAGGCTATCAAGCACTGCGTGGGGTGGATTTGGAAATAAAAAAGGGAGATTTTGTAGCGATGATGGGACCATCTGGCTCTGGCAAATCCACTATGGCAAATATTTTGGGCTGCTTAGATTCCCCCACAAGTGGCAAATATTTTTTTAACGGCGTAGAAGTAAGTGCGCTAAACCGCACGCAAAGGGCTTATTTGCGTAGATTTTATATAGGATTTATCTTTCAAGGGTTCAATCTCTTATCACGAACTTCCGCGCTAGAAAATGTCGAGCTTCCCTTGCTATATCGAGGTGTAGATAAAGTGGAGCGAGAGAGAATCGCTATGGAGGCACTCCAAAAAGTCGGGCTTAGCTCGTGGGCGCACCACTCTAGCAATGAGCTAAGCGGAGGACAGCAGCAGCGCGTAGCTATCGCACGAGCTATTGCTAGCTCGCCCTCATTTCTCATCGCAGATGAGCCCACAGGAAATCTTGATTCAAAGCGAAGTGTGGAGATAATGCAGCTTTTGTGCGAGTTAAACAAGGACTTTGGGATAACTATCCTTATGGTTACCCACGAAAGCGAAATGGCTTCTTATGCCACGCGTGAGATTCACTTCCTAGATGGTAAAATCCTAGATGACAAAGAAATCGCTAGATAGGCAAGGCATTGATTGCATTGATAAAAATCTTAGCCCAAGTTGCTAGAAAATAACACACACAAGGCGAAATTGTGATACTAAATGCTTTTTTGCTAGCTTTTAAGCAAATCCGCCGCAATCTTTTGCGTGCATTTCTTACAATGCTTGGTGTCATCATCGGTGTTGGCAGTGTCATAGTGATGATAGCTATCGGCAATGGAGTCAAAGAAAATATCCAAAAGCAAATCCAAAGTCTAGGGAGCAATATCATAATGGTGCGACCTGCGAGGGGGTTTATGAGCGGTGGATTGGCTATGAAGCGAAACTTTAGCCTTGAAGAAGTAGGCAGGGTAAAAAAGCAATTTACCCAAGCGCGTGCAGTTGCACCAAGTGTTTGGAAAGAATCTTTGGTTCGCTATGGAGGGAGAAATGCCCAAATCCAAGTCATAGGCGTAGATAGTGAGTATTTTTCTGCGACACAATGGAAAATCTCAAGCGGAAGAAGCATAGATGAGAGAGAATACACACAAGGAGCGCGAATATGCCTAATGGGCACAAGCGCGATAAAAGAGCTATTTAGCGGGGAAAATCCTTTGGGAAAACGAGTGCGAGTAAAAGATAGCGTGTGCGAAATCATAGGAATCCTAGAATCAAAAGGGCAGGGCGGAATGGGAAATGACCAAGATAATGTCATCATAATGCCACTAAAAGCATACTCTAGCTTTGTCTTTGGCTCAAGTAGTTTATTTTTTGTCCAAAGCATCACTATCTCGCTAAAAGAAGGCATAGACAGCACTCAAGCCACGCAAAGACTGCGTGAGATAATGCTCCAAATCCGCCCCCCACAAGAGGGACAAAGAGAGATGTTTGAAATCTGGGATACCAAAGAAATGGCACGCACACAAGAAGAAACCACAAAGACTATGACGCTTTTTCTAAGCTGTATAGCGGGTGTGAGCCTACTTGTAGGTGGCATAGGGATTATGAATATTATGCTAGTATCCGTTACAGAGCGCACACGCGAAATCGGCACTAGGCTTGCTATCGGTGCGCTAGAGAGCGAAGTGCTTATGCAGTTTCTTGTCGAATCAGTAGTGATTTCGATGATGGGTGGGATTATAGGGATTGTGCTTGGATTTTTTGTGGCACTTTTTATGAGTTTTTATCTAAATATTCCTTTTGTATTTGATTCTCTTGTGGCGTTGGGTGCATTTGGTGTATCTGCCGCTGTGGGAATCGCCTTTGGCTACCTACCAGCCAAAAAAGCCTCTATGCAAGACCCGATAAAAGCCCTAAGATATGAGTGATGAGATAGGGCTAAGATTTTGCTAGCATTTTGTGATTTTACTTAGGATTTACTAGATTTGCTAAGAGATAGCCACAAACTAAGGACAAACTTAGCAAAATTTTTGTAGAATACCCCCTTAGTGCTTAAGCGATTTTGTATCTTTAAGCAGAAATACTAAAAAGCCCTAAGGAGTCCCAAATGTTCCACGAATACCGAGATGAAATCAGCAAGCTAAAAGTCTCTGATGCCCATTTTGAAAAGATTTTTGATGAGCACAATGACTTAGACCAAAAAATCCAAAACGCCGAAAACGGCTTAGAGCCACTCTCGCCAACTGAAATAGATGTGCTAAAAAAACAAAAACTTCGCCTAAAAGACGAAGTGTATGCGATGATTTTAGAATATCGCAAGACACAGAAATAAAACAAAAGCGGGGTTTGCACGCACCAATCTTAGGCTTTTAAGTTTGGGCTAATCCCTGCGCTTAGGCTATGTGATGAGAAAAAAATCTAGCCAAAACAAAACCCCCTCCAAACACACAAAATCTACTAAGACACGCTCTATGATTCCAAAGACTAGCTCCCCCTCTAGCCACAAAAATCTAGCCCAAAATCCACTACAATCCCTCACACAAGCCCCTACGCAAAATAAGCAAAACACCACACAGATTCCAAACACGACAGATGCACTTCCAAGCGAGATTATCGCCACTTTTGAAGCAAAAGATTTTAATCGTTGTATTGCGCTTTGCACGGCGTTTTTGCAAGAAAATCCTAGCGCACCGCAGGTGTGGTTTATCTGCGGTATGAGCCTATACTATCTAGCAAATATTCCCCGTGCCATAGAATCCCTCCAAATCGCTCTAACTCTCTCTCCGAATAACGAACAAATCGCTTTCAATCTAGCCGAGATTTTGCGACAAAATGGCAATGCACTTAGTGCTATTGAAATCCTAAATGCCTTTGTGCCTTGCAAAAATGGCGATGTGTATTATAACCTTGCTCGTGCGCTAACCACCCAAGCTGAGCTATTAAATGCCAAAAATATAGCCAAAGAAAACAACTCGCCAAAAATGACAAATCTAGCAAATCTTACCACCTCCCAAAACCGCAAAAGCGCGCAACTCCCGCCACAAAAATCACAAAAACAACAAATAAATAATACGCAAGCCAAAAGCCAAGATTTCAAGCAAAATTTTGCACCAAGTAGCACAAAAAGCAGCGCAAAATCTAGCACACAAGATTCTCCATTCGCACAAACACAATCTAAAGCGCAGTCTTTAGATTCTCCTCTGCAAAAATCACTAGAGCTAGATTCCCTCACCAACCCCCAATACTTCATAAATCCTTATGAGCCACCCACGCCACCACACCCTCAAGCAAGGCTACTGCTTAGTCAAGCAAAGATTGCATACAAAACCGCCATAGAGCTAAACCCACTTGATAAAGACGCCATATACAACCTAGCAAACTTGCACGCCAAAGATAAGCAATACTCCCAAGCAATCGCACTATATGAGCAATGTGGCACGCTAAATGCCAAACTAAATCTAGCCTTTTTATACAACCAAATTGATGAGGGCAAAAAGGCGTGTGCTATCTATGCCACGCTAGAGTCTGGGTTTGCCAAAGAATGCGGATTTTTGCCACTTAGCATTGATGGCGAGGAGTTTGACAAAGACGCGCTAGATTCTTACTTTAGAAGCAATATTTTGCCAAATATGCCAAAAACCTACAAAACCCCCTCACTAGATGATACCATAAGCAAAATCGCCTCATACAAAAGCCACCTACACACCAAATCTAGCAAGCCCGAGCAGCACATTTCACAATTTTATTTCAATTACGCAAACACCGCACGATACGCTGGATTTAATATGCTTTCATTTTATTTATATGGCTGTGCGTATTGCTTGGATTCAAACGCACTTTGCGCGATAAACTACGCGCATTTAGCCCTAAGCCTTCAAAACTTCTCGCTTGGATTTAAGCTATATGAGGAGCGATTGGCACTAGATAAAGCCGATGCGTTTAATTCAGAGCTTTTTGCCCTCCCAAACTATTTGCATAGCCTAAGTGGCACTCCACAAGAACTCCAAAAAAGACTAAAAGGAGCAAAGGTGCTGATTTTTGGGGAGCAGGGGCTTGGCGATATGATAATGTTTGGGCGATTTATCGACACACTAAAAAGTAAATGCCAATGCGAAGCGGTATATGTATATGTGAGAGATGAGCTAAAAAGCCTTTTTGCCTTGCGCTATGAGGTAGTGGAGAGTGAGTTTAGAGAGTTTGATTATTGCGTGAGTGCGATGAGCTTGGCATATATTTTGGGAGTGGAGTCTTTGAGTGATTTTAGCACAAACCAAAACTACCTAGCAGGCATAATCCCACGCAAAAATCAAACCAAACAAAATCAAAATGATTTAGACAAACAAAGCCAAAAAAACATAGAATCATCTTTTGCTAAAAGCACACAAGATGCACAAATCAATGCCTGCAAAGTAGCCCATAAAGCAGTCAATAAAACTATCTATAAAGCTAATAATCTTGCTAGCCCTTTCAAAGTGGGCTTTTTCTTTGCTTCTACTTCAGGCTCTTCAAATGCCAAAGACAAATCCATACCGCTAGATTTTATACTAGACATTCTTTTTGGGGTTAGAAAATCCTTTGGCAAAAGAGGCATAGATTTGGAGCTACACTGCCTCCAGCCAGAATCACTCTTGCAAAAATCCGCCCAAGAAATCAGCAAAGAAAAAAACGCACACAACACTTCACAAAAAGCCCCAAAAAACATTAGTAGCGCAAATAATGACGCAAAAAATACCACAGAAAGTCCCACAAAAAATGGCATAGAAAATTTTGCAGAAACTAGCATTAGATTCTATGATTTGGCAAACTTTTTAGATACTGCAAAAGTGATGAGTGGACTTGATATTGTCATAAGCATTGATTCTGCACCTGCCCATCTTGCCATTGCGCTAGGGATTCCCTGCGTGGTGGTGGCACACAAGCGGTATGATTGGCGGTGGGAAGAGATAGGCAAAAATATTAGCCTACAAGAGCGTGGAATAGGAGGGAGATTTAGCGGGCTATGTGGTGGGGAAGTGCTAGCTCAAGGCAAAAACGGCGAGTGGATAGAAGTAGGCAAAGCATTAAAATCATATTTGGAAAATTTTATACCAAATGCCTAAAATACAAGTATCTAAATTCAAGATACGCACTGATCACACTTGCAAGCAACAAAATCTACCCACACAAAATCTACCCGCACTAAGCTAAAACTTATATCCCACTTCTAGCCAAAACTGCCTGCCTACTTCATACACAGGCACAGCACTAGCTGCAGCACTTCCTACCACACCACTAGCAGAAGCGATTGCCATATTTTTGTTATTTAGGACATTATAAATATCTATATTGACTTGCAAAGTGTTGTTTATGAGTTTGCCACGCCATATATCCACTTCAAACCCTAGTCGCATATCCCAGCTAAACGCACCTTTTATAAGAAATGGACGAAAAGTATCCACATACACGCCATTTACTTTATCAGGCTGCGCACGGCGTGGGTTGCCACCATAGCTTGCAGGGATAGCAGCCATAGCATTGTAGCTAGAGCGATAGCGCAAAAAGTTATTCCACAGCCACTTAAATCTACCAATCACAAAAGCACTTGTCGTATTTAGTCGTATCGTATATGGACGGACAAAGTTTTCAGCAGGCTTATCTCCATAGCGGATTATTTTGCCACCCCAGCTTATCCATTGATTTGCTAGCTCTAGATTGCTAAGTGTATCGGTATAGTCTGTGTAGTTTCGCACGACATTTGTGTAGTCATAAGCAAAAAGCACAAAATTTTGGATTCCACCTAGAATTATAGGCTTATCATTTTGAAAAGAAATCGTTAAGACATTTGTCTTGCTTTTTCCCTCATTGGTGTAAATGTAGTAGTTGCTTTGATAAGCAGAATCTAAAGGCAAACCACTCAGTGCTCTAGTGCTTCTGCGAACTTCATCTTTGCCCATTCGATAAATGTATTTTACTCCAAGTGTGAAATCATATATTTTTTGTGCTACTCCTATCATTAGCTCATCGCTATAAGGCACTTTTAGTTGGCTAAATTTGGTGGTGTTTTGTCCCACTTGATACACGCAGTCATAGCTATAATCCGCTTCATTTGGGTTGCAAACTTCACCTGTGGCAAGGTGGTGAGCCAAAATATCATCAAAACTTTTGTGAGGTCCACTTCGAGTGATATATTTTAGCAATGTATTCATTCCATCCGCTAGCGCATAAGCAAAGATATTTCGTCCATAGTAGCGATTCGCACCAAAAGTGATTTGGGAAGCAAAGTGATGATATTTTTGTCGGGCATTATGCGGGGCTTGATAAGTAGCACTAAATCTAGGTGCAAATGTGGCTTTGCCCATATAGCTGTCTGTATCAAGTCGCACACCTAGCCTTGCGCCTAATCGCCCAAGCCTCCCCAGCTCTATACCAATGTCATCTTCTACAAACACCGCTCCTAGCACATTATCTAGGCTTACCCCACCCTTTAGCAATGCCCTAGAGCCTGTTACCCACTGCCCATATTGCCAAATCTGCGTATCATATCCATTTACTTTTGTGCCACCATCGCTTATACCAAAATCACTTAGCGAACTCACACGATAAGAATCATACTGCGTTTCGCCCTTTGAAGCGTCAGGTTCAGTATATTTTCTAGCAGCAGAAGTATAGACATAGGTTGTTTTTGTAGGGTCGCACCACTCCAAATCAGTTGCTAAACAGCTAGCTTGCATTTGCTTACTCATAGGGCGTGGGGTGTGTGAGCTAGCATAATACAATCTAGGATTTTGATTTTGGACATATTGATAAGCGATTTCTACACCCACAGAAAATCTATGCGTGGTTTTTAGCATTTCAAATGGGGTAAAATCTTGCAAGATTTTGTTGCTTATCGTGTGCTGTGTAGAATCATAAGGAGCGTGTCCACCTTGCCTTACACTTCCATAAGTATAATCCCAATTTTTTGCTTCACTCATATACCAAAATTGATGATTTGTGTAGCCCTTTGTTTGTGTGCTATTCTCCAAATACGAGTAGCTTAGAATGTGGGTAAGTGTGCCCAAAGTGTTATCCCACATTGTTTTTAAGCCCACTTGGTGTCCGCCCAAAACAGAAGTGTAGAAATTATCTTTTGTGCCCGAAATAAAATAAGTGTTGTTTTGTGGGGCATAAGAGTAGGTAAATTCTGTGCGGACATTTGGAGCAAAATCATAATAGCTTTTGAAAAAATAATTATAAGATTGTCGGTTTTGATTTTGCTTTTTTGGCTGTATGTTTCCTGCTTGCAAGTAAGAAAGCGAGTTATACCAAAGTGGTATGAAGCTAAGCGTGCTTGAAAAGCTAGCAAGGATTCCAAATCTATCATTGATTTTGGATTCTAAGCTAGCGCGGATAAGATGCTTGGTAAATATTGGCTGATTTGATTGAGAGCTAGAGTTTATGAAGTTTAGAAGTTGAGTATCTGTTTGGGCGTTTAGATGATAGGTAGTTAGCGATACATTGGCAGGGTTTGCATTGCCTTGCGTGAATTGATAGCTAATATTTGCGCCAAATTTTTTGCTAGGCTTGCGAGTGTTTGCCTCCACCACCCCACCGCTAAACCCACCATAGCTTGCACTGATATTAGAATCTTGCACGATGATAGATTCTAGCAAGGAAGTATCGATATTTAGCCCTTGCGTATGTCCCTTTGCCCCTCCATAATACCCCGTGCTTCCCATAGGATTTATGTCATTATTCATATTCATTCCATCAAGTTGGAAGTTATTTTGGTAGTGCAATCCCCCGCTTATAGAGATTTTGGCAGGGTCGATTTCCCCGGGCGTAGTGCTTCGTAGCTGGGTAATGTCATATTGCACATTTGGCAAAATCCTTAGAATTGAGCCTATATCACCATTGCCACTTGGGCTAGACTCTAGCATACGGCGTGAGATTTCCCCTGCACTGCTTTGGTATCGCTCCCTAGATTGAGTGCCATTGTCCTTGTAGCCTTTGGCAACTACTTTGCCTAAGTCTTTTGCTTGTAAATCTTGTGATGTTGTATTTTTCTCACTAGAATCTTTCGCTTTAGAATCATATATTACAGAATCACTCTTTTTGGATTCGCTAGAATCCATTTGCGCGGGAGTTACTCTCTCTCTCTCTCTCTCTCTCGTTATCAGCGGGTGCAATCCCTCTAGCAATCTCACTGCCAACAATCTCACTACTAGCAACTTCACTAGCAAATATCACTTGATTTGTAAATGCACTCATTACACTCGCAAGCAAAAGCACTTTTTGAATATTTTTCATAAAAAAACCTTTTTTACACACTCTATACATTCCACACATTTAAGCACACACATTTAAGCACACTTACACACATTTTTTTTTGCATAATTTTTTGCATTTTTACTTTGCCACTCTCATTATTTCTATGCTTTTAAGAAAAGTAAGAATTATATGCAAAATAAATGCAAAATCATAAAGCAAAAAAACTTAAAAACCGCTTTTTTTTGAAATAAAATTAAGCATTTTTTTTACAAGCAAAAATATTTAGAGAAAATCATTCAAGCAAAATAGTTCGGTAAAAATCACTTAGAGAAAGTTCATAAAAATTCGCAAGCAAGTTAGAAGTAGCAAACAAGTAAAATTAGACAAAACCCCACACCAAAATCCTAATCACAAGTGCGCTTCAAACGCATTTTTAAGCACACCTGCGCGATAAAAGCACAAATCAAAAACCACAAAAACATTTGCAAAATCTACAACCACCTTAAAGCATACTCATAGCTAGATTTTGCAAACTTGAGTATCAAACTTGGTTATTTTAGATTCTTAAACATATTTTTGTCAAATTTCTCAAACGCACTAGAGCTATCAAATTCTTGGGTTTTATCAAAGATTTGCGCTTGTGATATTGCCTCGCTTAAGAGTGCTAGCGTTTCATTGATTTCTAGCAGTTTCTCACTTACATAGTCTTTGAAATTTTCAAAATCCATACACTCGCCCTCACTACTTGCTTTGCTAGATTCTAGCAGTGGCATAGGCGATGGATTCTCTAGCAAAATTTCTTTTCCACCGATTTTGGCACTTAAGACGGTGTCAAATAGCCCATCTCCCATAAATGTGGTAGATGAGATTCTATCTTTTATCTGTTTATGGATTTGCCCTCTTGCTTGACTTGAGCTATCTTGCGAGATTTCATCTGCAAAGAAAAGTAGCTTTTTAAACGCGATTTGTAGGGTTTGGAGTGCGCCTGTGAGTTCGTTTGCGCTTTTTATGTCCTCGCCGAAGTTGCGGATTTTGCGCTCGGCTAAAAATGGTAGCTTAGCATTTGACTTTATCGCTTGTATGTTGCTTAGGGCGTTTTGAGCTAGCGTATCAGGCTCTATGCCCTGCTCTTTTATGTGCTTTTTGAAAGTCTCTATAATATTGCTTGCATTATTGCCAAGACTTGTGTTTTTTGGGGTTTTGTCCTCTTGCATCGCTTCTCCTTAATGCAGTTTTATAAACGCAGTTTTACGCGCTTTTATGCCACTATATTTGTGCCGTGATATTTGCGCGACTTTGTTTTGCTAGAAGCATTTGTCGTTCCTTTTTGGTGGCGTATTTTGGTTTTTTGGGTGGATTTTACTTGGCGATTTTTATGTGCGTCTTTTGTATCATTTTGGTGGGCGATATTTTTGTTTTGGCTTTGAGATTTTATTATTTAGCTTACGATATAATTCACGCTTTTATAGACTATCATATATGTTTTTTAGATTTTATTTAAGGATTAGTGATGAGGTTATTTGTTTTTTTGATTTTGCTTTGCGCCACAGCTTTTGCTAGCCCGCCTAGTAGCACACAGCTGATAAAACCCATAGATTTTAGCCTCATCAAAATGCAAGGGCAAAGAGGCGGGGAAGACGATTTTGCCAAAGCACCTACGCTACTTCTCATAGGAGGGATTCAAGGAGATGAGCCCGGTGGGTTTAACGCCACAAATGTATTTCTAAACCACTACAAAATCACAAAAGGTGGCGTGTGGGTTATCCCTGTGATAAACCCTCACTCAATGCTTCTAAATCATCGAGGGCTTTATGATGATATGAATCGCAAGTTTGCCACACTCTCTCCAAAAGACCCCGAAGCTCCACTCATAAATCGCGTAAAATCTATCATCGATGATTCTAGTGTCGATGTGATTTTGCATTTGCACGATGGGAGTGGGTTTTTTCGCCACACACACCAAAGCGAGCTACTAAGCCCGAAGCGATGGGGAAACTGCACCATAATCGACCAAGACAAGCTAGAGGGCGTGAGATTTGGCGAGCTAAATGAGATAGCCACACATATCACTAAGCGCGTAAATGCCAAAATCCTAAAGCCACTACACGAATACCGCGTGCGCAATACCAAAACCCAAAAAGAAGACAAAGAAATGCAAAAAGCCCTTACCTTTTATGCGATAAAGGGTGGCAAAGCCGCTTTTGCAAACGAGGCTAGCAAGACGCTAAATGTCAAAGAGCGCGTGTATTATCATCTGCTTGCTATTGAGGCGTTGCTTGAGCGGGTGGGCATAGGCTTTGAGCGGGATTTCGAGCTAAGTGTGGAGGGGGTGGGAAAAGTCATATATGATAGAAATCTGCGCGTTGGCATAGAGGGTATGCCACCTTTTCCGCTTTTTGATTTGCGAGATGAGATTAGGGGATTGCCACTGCCTGTGGGAAAGAGATTTGAAACAATAGTTCTAGATTCTCGCGCTAAGATTTTAGGACTTTTGCCAAAGGGCAACTCCTTTACCCTCAAATACGGCAACAACGCTATGACAAAAATAGTGCCAAAGTATGTGGAGTTTGCTAAGCCAAAAGGCATACAGATAACGGCAAATGTCGATAACAAAAAGCAAAATCTATCCTTTGGCGAAGTAATCAAAGTGAGAGAATCTCTAGAGATTGATAGCACACAATGGAGTGAAAAAGGCTATCAAGTAAAGGTAGTAGGGCAAAAAGCCACCCCAAAATCCTCCACAATCATCATAAAAAAAGAAAATCTAAATCCCCTAGCAAGTATCGATAAAGCGGGCAATCTCTACCGAGTAGAATTCTACGCACAATCAAATAACGCCAATAACGCCACAGCGGATTTTACTTACCCCGATATGCTTTGGGATACGCTATGGCAAAAGATACGCTATGCTTCGCTAGAATCTGATATGCCAAAAATCCCCGAGACAAAAAACATAGCGAATAAAAAATCCGCCCAAGTCATCGCTTCAAGCGCGTTTGTGCGAAGCGAGCCAAGCGAGCTATCTCCCTCACGCGCAAAAGCACCAAGAGGGCGCAAACTCTATGTGCTAAGCACGCAAAAAGCACTACAATCAGGACAAATGGCAAGCCAAATAGGTGGAATCTGGGCTAAGGTAGAGTATGATTTCGGTGGGCGTAAAATCAGCGGATATATCTTAGAGAGTTTGCTAGAGTATGGGGATTTTGCGCTAGATTCTAGTTTGGGCAGCACTCCAAAGCAAAATATTCCAAAAGAGATTTTTTTGGGTATGATTTTGGTGGATTTTTCGCGCTAGGGTTTTTGCAAAAGCTAGATTTTGCGTTTTGCAAGCTGGATTTTGCAAGCCTTTTGTAAGCTGTGAATTTTGCAAGTTGTTTTTCAAAATTTGTTTTTGTGGGGCAGGATTTTGATAAATTTTGGCAGGATTTTGTTAGGATTTGTGAGAGGATTTGAAGCCTGCCCAATAAAAAGCCACAAGAATCTAAGAAAGATTGTGGATAATTTGGAAGCGGAGGTGCTTTATGGAGTTTTTTTTGCCAAATGGTTTTAGCTTTGGGGAAGTGGATTTTGAGGAAGCAAAAGCGTTTGCTTTGCGGAGGTTTGAGGGGGTTTGCTACCTGCATAAGATTGTGGATTTTGATAGGGTAGAAACTCTGCTTGGGCTAGATGAGCAGCTAGGGATTTTGAGGGCAAACACAGCTAGTTTTTTATCAGGCAAAGACGCACTAAATGTGCTTGCGTGGGGTGCTAGAGGCTGTGGGAAAAGCTCTTGTGTGAAGCGCGTGCTAGGTGAGTTTTTGGGTATTTGGGAAACCAAAACCACAAAAAGCCTTGACAATACAAAAACCCCTACTACCACAAAAACCACAAAAATAAGCCACAGCACCCCGAGCCAATCTACCACATTGCGTGTCATAGAGCTTGATAGCAAGGACATTTTGTTGTTGCCACTGCTTTTTGATACCTTGCGCACTAAGCCCTATAAGTTTATTATTTTTTGCGATGATTTGAGCTTCCGCATAGGGCAAAGCGAGTATAAAAGTATCAAAAGCGTGCTTGAGGGCTCGCTAGAAAGGAGGGCAAAAAATATCCTGCTTTATGCCACTTCAAATATTCGCAAACTCATAGAAAATGCGGGCGCAGACCATAGTCCAGAGCATAGCATAGTCCAAGAGGAGCTTAGCTTTAGTGATAGGTTTGGATTGCAGATTGGATTTTATGATTTTGGGACAAGTGAGTATCTAGCGTGTGTGGAGGAGTATTTGGCAAATATAAATGGAGCAAAAAAGCTAGATTTAAGGGCGCAGCAGCTAGATGAAGCCTCCAAAATCGCTAGACAAAAAGCACTAAATTTCGCTGCAAAAATGGGTAGCAAAAACGCACGAATTGCAAAAGACTTTGCATTGCTTGTGGCAAATGGGGTAGAAAAAATCGACAAAATATAGACTTTGCTCCCCACTTCCCCCGCCTTAATAAACATTTGAAAACACTTTATCCCCCAAATTTTTGCCCAAATAAAAAGGCTAGGCTTAAAGCGCAAACGCCATAAACCTAGCCAACAAAAAGAGATTCTAACTAGAATCTAAAAATACTAAATAATCCCTCTTTAGTCGTCATTGCCACCGAGTATGCCTATAAGCTGCAAAAGGCTGATAAAGATATTTAGGAAATCTAAATATAGATTTACCGCTGCTAGCACAGGACTATCATAAAGCCCTCGCACGATGTTTTGGGTATCATACGCGACATATAGGCTAAACAAAATCACGCAAGCCCCAGCGATTAGTGCTTGAAATGGTGTGCTATTTAGGAAAAATACATTTACTAGCGAGCATACAAGCACCACAATAAGCGAGATAAAAAGCATTTTGCCCATATTTGCCAAGTCTTTTTTGGTTTTTAGTGCAAAAATACTCATCACGCCAAAGACGATAGTCGTCATACCAAGTGCTTGCCACACTGCGCCCAAGCCAGAGCTAGAAATCACATATCCTAGCAAAGGCACGAGTGCCACACCGCTTAAAAAAGTAAATGCAAAAAGCAGTGCCACATTTACCGCAGGCTTTGCACGCAAGAAAAATAGCGCGATTAGCGCAACGATTTCAGCGATAAAGATACCGATGCGATACTCTAGCACAAATGCGAAATTTTGAAATCCTACAAGCGCACCGATAGTCGCTAAAAGCAAGCTCGCACCAAAGAATTTATAAGTTGTCTTTACGAAATTTACAAGTGCGCTTTCATCAGCATAAGCGATATTTCCCTCCAAAGTCGCGTTGTTTGTGTTTATGTTTCTGTCATAAAGTGCCATTTTTTCTCCTTTAATCCATTTAGATTTGCAAATAGTTGGACTATTTGCTAGCAATAATTGCGCATATTATGCAATCGCAAAAATTGCGCTAAAATTCTACTCAAAAAAAGATAATACACGACATTTTTTTTGATTTTGGTGGCTTTTGTAGGCATTTTGCGCGGATTTTGTGGTGGCTAGATTTTAGGTGTTTTTGCTATAATTGCGCGTTTTTAGATTTCGCTTTTTTAAGGATTTTTATGAGTAAAAAACGACAATCTACTATGTCGCCCACTATGCCCTCTAAGCTGACTCTAGGCTTTTTGCACCACTACGGACTTGGGGATAATCTAATGCTACTAAAATCCCTCTACCTTGCCAAAAGGGCTTATAATTGCAATCTTATCATCTTTGGCAATGCTCTATTTAAGCAAATCCTAAGCTATGTGGATTTTTTAGATAGCACAGATTTGGTGGTGGATATTTCGCATTTGCGTGAGGAGTCTTTGCTCATAGTTGCTAGGCATAAGTGCGATTATTTTATCCTCACAAACCCTAAAGCGCACTATATTAGGCTTTTATCCAAACTTGACACACCTATCATTACACCGCTTAAATTCCCCTCACTTTTTTGCGACAAAGCAAAATGTCCGCCACTTACATTTTTCCCACTATATCGCAAACTACGCGCAGACAATGCTATTTGTGCGCTTGTTAGGCTTATAGACAAGAGGGCATTTGATAGCTTTGTTGCTAATTCTATTGATAGAGCGCAGAATCTAGCAGATTTGGCAAGTAATGATTTAGCGGGCACAGATTTTGCAAATAGCGATTTAGCAAGTGCTAGTTGGCAAATGTTTAACTTAGCACACCCAAATCCTTGTGCTCTAGCGGGGGGGGGGGGGCAACACTATAAGCAAAAATCTAGCTACATATCTTATGCAAATTTTGAGCACAAAATGGAGCAGCTAGATACTATCATAAAAGATGATATAAAACTAAAAGTGCCAAATCCAAAAATCGCACAATCTTTTTTGAGCGAGCGCGTGGAAAACTACATAAAAGACTTGCAAAACAAGACTTGCAAAACTCCCATAGATTCTAGCCCTGCTTGCAAAAGGGATTCTAAAATGGATTTTACAAAAATAGATTTTACAAAATCTAGCGCAAACTCCACTCTAGCAAATCTATCCACTACAAATATTACCACCGCAAATCATACACCTATAAACACCACTTGCACAAATATCCCACATATTACCCACAACCTACCACACCCCTTTATCATCTGCATAAATCCATTTAGCAATGCTGCCACGCACACTTTGCCTTTGGAAGCGTTTTTGGAGCTTATATCTAAGGTTTTAGCACTGCCAAATGTCTGCGTGCTTATCATCACTTTTCCTAGCGTGCATAATGAGTTTGTAGCCAAAGTGCATAGCCATAGCGAACTACAAGCACAAAAATCCAAACTCTTTATTTACAGGAATGACAACACACTATCAAACCTAATCGCACTTTTAGGCTTCCAAAGCCTGCTTATAAGCCCAAGCACAGGCACTATCCACCTAGCCTCAAATCTAGGGATAAAAACCATAGGGCTATACTCACGCAAAGACACGATTAGGTGGGCTACACACGATAAAATTTACACCATAATCCCCAAAGAAAAATCCCTCCTCACACAAAAACACTGCGCCAAAATAATTGACAAAACCCTAAGCCAAATCCAAAGCCTTATAGATTCTAATGCACTAAAGCCTTTTTAAAAGCATCTGAGAGTAGCAAAAGTGTAAAAAGTAGCCATAGTAGACAAAATAGCGAAAATGCCAACTAAGATTCCAAAATCTAATCAAAACATAAAAAGGCGCGATAAACCACGATAAAGTCCAAAATCAAGCCTAAGCCACAAAGCCCAAAACCACTTAAGCAATCACCATAGAAAAATAATGCCTTTGATTGTGGTAGCTGTATTGCAAGCAATATCCGTGCAATGCCAAAATATCGCTAACGATTGATAGTCCAAGCCCGTGTCCGGGCAAAGCGTTGTGGACATCATCTCGGACAAATGGCTCGGTGTAGTGATGCAGTGGGTGTGTTAGCGGAGGAGATTTGCTTACCACAGAGATACATTTGGGCAGATTTAGTGTGCTTTTGAGGGCGTTTTTTAGTGCGGGAGAAGCGATAGAATCCTGCAGCGACTCTAGCTCTAGTCCAAGAGTATAGTTCATATTACCCCAGCCCACTAGCTTGTTTGTTGTTTTGTCATTTTTTGTTTCTTGATTTTGGGCTAATGTCGCGCTTTGAGCGCATAGCTCATCGCCGATGATGATTTTTATGTATGGGGATTCATTGTATTTAAGTGCGTTTTCGATAAGATTGCGCAATGCCCTTGCAAGTAGCTCCAAATCGCCTTGTATAGGGAAATTTTCTATCATCTCTAGGCGTATTTTTTCTTCTTCCTCATTGAAGTTTTTTAGCGTTTCAAATACAAGCGTTTCAGCAAAAAATCTGCTTGATTGTAGCTGTATTTTGCCACTACTTAGTCGCTCTAGCTCCAATATATTATCTATAAGCCCTCTTAGCCCACTTATGTGTGGTAGTAGCTTTTGCATATATGGATATTCTTTTTGAGACACTTCGATAAATAGCCTCATTTTGGTTAGTGGCGTTTTTAGCTCGTGTCCTAGACTTTTTAGGATAAGCTCACGCGACTTTAGCATACGCACGATTTGCTCACTCATCTCATTAAGCATAGCAATAAGCGCACTTATCTCATCTTTTTGTGCATTTGCTACAAACGCATTGCTAGATATTTCTGCATTAAATGATTTTAGCGATTTTTTTAGCTTGCGAAGTGGCCGTAGCAAGCGTAAAACCACTATCCCAAGCAAAGCCAAAATCCCCACAAAAACCACGCAAAAAAACAAAAAATCATTACCCATAACCACACCATAAGATATAGGACGAGAGACAATGGTATGATATTCCTCGTATTCTAGCTCAAACCCAAGCATTTCTTTGGTGCTAAAAATCATAGAGCGCACCATATCATTTGTGCTTTGATATAGCGTAGAATATCCATTTGGCAGGCTATTTAGCTCATAGAATCCAAACTGCTCTGCTAGCACTTTGGCAGTGGCGAAATCCTCCATAACGATATTTGGCGTCATAGAGTTGATAAGGTAGAATATTTCTATTTTTGAGCGAGAGATTTCGCTATTGTGAAAGCTTTTGTCTATCTCATAAGCAAGTGCTATTGCTACGATTATCGCACTCAAAAAAAGAAAGAAAATCTTAAAATAAATGCTTGAGAGGGCTTTCATCTGTCATCTTACTCGTGTTTTTTTTGGATTCATATTTTGCTTTTGTGTCAAGTTTGTATCAAGGTTTTTGCACCAAGTTTGGCGGTTTTGGTATTTTGTGGTTTTATTCGCACAAAATTATAGCAAAAATGGAATCTTATGCAATGCCTAAGGACGAGATTTATTTGGGAGATTTGTCGTGGGATTGTTTGTGGTTTTTGAATGGCTTTGCTCGAATTGAAACAAAGCAAAAGCAGATACAAATCAAATTTGCTTCACAATAAAAGCTAAAGCTTATTTTACTGCTCTGTATCGCCTTAAAAACATCGCGACACTTTTTATTGTTTTTGCATTGCCTCATCTTATGCTTTGTTTTGCTTTACCTCTGTGTGTGTTTAAAATGTGAGAAATTTTGCGGTTTATTTCATTTTTCCTTTTTGTTTTTATGTCCTAAAAGTGTTTTTTCTACACATTTTTGAGCTTTTTGATAAAAAGAATTTTTGTAATATTCATAGTCTTTTTCCCAATCTTTTGGTAGGTATAGCACTTCAAAATTCCCACCATAATTCCCACAAGGAAACAAAAACTCATCTGTATAAGCAAAAAATCCCAAAGTATCAATCCCTAAGTTATCAGCTATATGGATATTGCCTGTAGCTAGACTTATGCAGAGATTTACCCTGCTTGTTAGTTCTACTAGATTTAGTAAGTCATCGTTATTTACAAATACTTTTATATTTTCCTCCATAAATGGCTTAAAATCATAACCACTACCACGAAAGTTCATAAAGACAAACAGGGCTTTATCAAATTTTTTTGCTAGATTTTTAACAAGACTTATCCAATCATCTATTGCAAGGTTATATTTTGCGCTAGATATGCCAAAAGGACTTATGGCGATGATTTTTTCGTATTTTTTAGCATCACTCAAAAATTCATCTACAAAAATCTTATTTTTTCTATCAGTTTGGATTTGTATAGGTAAGCTTTTTAGTTCAAATTTGTCTATATTTTTATCATACTTTGGAGCATCTATCATTCTTACCAAATCCAAACATCGCAAAATCTCAAGCCTTTGGCTTCTTTTGATATGCTTTGGGTGTATAAAGCGTTGGGAAAATATAGAATGTAAATGCCTCCAAGTGATGATTTTAGGGCATTTGCTTTGTTTGGCAAGTTTTATATTTGCACTACTTCTATGTCCTAGAAGCAAGACTTCAACCTCATTTTCATCGACAACTTTGGCAAAATCTTTTATCTCAAAATCCACTCCCTCAATGATGAATTTGTCTATAAAATCAAAATTGCGACATAAACTTGCACCGATTTTGTTAGTGATTAGGATAAATGTCGCTTGTGGATAAAGCTGTTTTGTAATATAAAAGGCTGGAATGCTTGAAATAATATCCCCCACACCAAGCCTCCTATCAAATGCAATCACTTTAGGCTCTTTTTTATCCTTGCTTAGCTCATATAGCTTCGCATAGCGAAAAAACGCACCAAGCGCGTTTAGCAAGGCTACTATGAAACCTTTATATCCGTATAAAAACCCTTTTCGCAAAAAGTAATCTTTGAAAAACACAAAATGCAATCGCGCAAATGCTGAAAAAAAGCTCGTTTTTCTGCCGTTTTTTAACTTTTCTTGTGCTGATTGGCTTGTGTAGCGATTCATTTTAGCAATGATGCTATCAATATTTGCAAAAGCATAATGCTTTATCGCGCCTTTTAGGTGAATCTTTTGCGCTGTCGGCGGAATCATCACGCTTTCGTGCACTGCATTATCATTAAAGCGCGTGAAATTTTTGTTAAAAATGCGCCACACAAAGTCGGGATACCACCCACACGCCTTTATCCACTCGCCATTGTAGAGATTTTTGCGTGGCAGGGCGTAGATTTGATTTGGCTCTAAATCAAGTGCATTTATCTCGTTTAATGCGTCTAATTCAAGCACTTCATCGCTATCAAGCGATAAAATCCACTCATTTTTTGCATAGCTCACGCACAAGTTTTTCAGCGCACCAAAGCCGATGAACTCGCTTTGTTTCGCACGCAAATTTTTATAAGTCGCATTAAATTCTTGCGCGATTTGCAAGGTTTTATCCGTGCTACCATTGTCAAGCAAAATAATTTCATCAAAATCTCTCACAGATTCAAGACACTCTGCTAGCGTTTTTTGCGCGTTTTTTACAATGATACATACAGAGATTTTGCCAGCATTATTCATTCTATACCTCGCGTGTAAAGTAATAAAATCTACATAAATTTGGATATAACTTTAAAAAAACCCGCATTATACAAAAATATGCCAAACTAAACAAACCTAAACACCACTAAGCCCAGCAAGTGCAAAATAGTCAGGTGCAAATAGCAAAGTAGCGCGAGATAATGGAATAAGTTTTGCTAAACCTTAGTCAATGTCGTAGATAGGACAAATGCGGATAAGTGGCAAGCAATAGAGAATATGCAAAAAGCTAAGCAAGACACCACAAAAACCAAAACACCACAACCCAAGAATATCAAAAGCAAAATCAAACAAAACCACCAAGCAAGAAAAGCCTAAAAACACCAAAAACACGAAGGAGTGCCATAATGAGAGCGCAAATCAAAGGAAGTGCCAAGCCACACCCAAAATCCACTAAGCCAAGTCAAATCCACACAGCAAAATCTACAAAACCTCAAGTATTTATCGCTTTTATCCCCGCTTTTTTGGGGCTTTTGGGATTGTGTGGGCTACTAAGTCTATGTGTGGCGTTTGACCCGCAGATAGATTTCAATCCCCCTGATTATGTCGAGGAAATGCCAAGCAAAGAGTTTTTGCCCGCACCCACGCAAGCAGGTAGTCTTTTTGGGCAAGGAGAGCGACCGCTATTTGCCGATAGACGCGCTATGCGACCAAATGACTTAATCACCATAAACATAGATGAAAACTCCACCGCCTCCCTCTCTAGCTCCAAAAACTACACCTCCACGAGCAATGGAGCGACAAACGCACCAATCCTAAACTACAACGGCACAGATGAGGACATCGCCAAAGACACCCAAGAGCTAAACAACACAACAAACTATTCCTTGCAAAAAACCACTGATAATTCGACATTTAACGGTAGCGGTGCGCAAAGTCGCAATGACGCACTGAAATTTTCTATCACAGCTAGAATCCTAAAAGTCCTAGAAAATGGCAACTACTTCGTTTATGGGCACAACGAAGTGCTAATAGATGGTGAAAAACGGCTTGTTACCATAAGTGGCGTAATCCGCCCCTATGACATACAAAGAGACAACACTATCTCATCAAAGTATATCTCTGACTCCAAAATCTCCTACTTAAGCGTAGGCTCTATCGGGCAGACAAACCACAAAAAAGCTGGCTCAAAAGCTGTGGAAAATGAATTTCCTTTTTAGCTCAACTAAGTATTTGGCAGTTTTAAGAAGTAAAATGCTTGTAAAACCACTTACACAGTAGCAAAAAGTAGCTAAAAATTTAAGAGGTTATTAGATTTTGGATAGTCTTAAGCCCATTTGCATTATCCCCGCACGAGGTGGCAGCAAGCGAATCCCTCACAAAAATATCAAGTCATTTTGTGGCAAGCCTATCATTGCCTACTCCATACAAAACGCCCTAGAATCCAAAATCAATTCTAGTATAGCTTCTAGCATAGATTTTAGTGCGCATTCCCAAACCGATTTTAGAGTGCGCTTTGAAATGGATTTACAAGCAGATTCCCAAACAGAATCCAAAAAGGATTCCAAAAAAGAATCCAAAACAGAATCAAAGACAGATTCAAAAAAAGATTGTGCCACACACCAAACCTCACGCCAAAAATCCTTTCTTTCTGCTACGCCACTTTTTTCTACCGTAGTGGTTAGCACCGATGACAAGCAAATCGCAAAAATCGCTCAAAAATACGGCGCAGCTGTGCCTTTCCTCCGTCCTAGCAATCTAGCAGATGATACCACTGCGACACTCCCTGTGATAGCTCACGCGCTTCATTGCCTGCGCTCTTTAGGCGTAAGCATAAAAGATGATACACCTATATGTGTGCTATATCCCACCGCGCCACTTATCGATTCTAGCGATATTTTGCGTAGTTTTGAGGTGTTTTTGCGCTCTAAATGTGAATATGTGTTTTTTGCAAATGAGTTGCCAAAAAACCCATTGCGTGGCTTCACGCTAGAATCCACACAAAATCTTAAGCACAAATACACTTCAAAATCTAGTGCGAAATCTAGCGCGAAAACTTATAGCGTGGATTTTGCCGATTCTAGCACGCTTTGTGGCACACCACAAATGCTTTTTAGCCACTACGAAAATGTGCGCTCCCAAGACTTACCACCTGTTTATGTCGATGCTGGCGTGCTTTATTGGGGTAGGGCTAGCTCGTTTTTGGCGCAAAAGCCGATATTTTCTAGCCACTCACGCGCTATCGCACTAGAGCCCTCCCGCTCCCAAGACATAGACACGATGAGCGATTGGCAGCTAGCAAAAAGAAAATTTCTAGCCAAAAACTCCACAACGCATAAAAATAAAAAGCCTAAAAAATGACTACAAAAAATGCTGTGGTGCTAACAAGTTGGGGGAAAAACGCAGGTGGTGGGCACTTGCTCCGCACAAAAAAGCTAGCAAAACTTCTGCAATCCCACACGCAACCCCGCACAAAGCATAGCAAAATTGATTTTGCCTTTCTAAATAGCGAGGCGCAAAGCAATATCCACAATAACAAAAATAGCAAAAAGACTAAGACTTGGCAAGATATAAGCGAGTTTCGCGCTATCATCGCAAAAAATCGCTTCATCATCATTGATAGCTATGAAGTGCAAAATAAGCATTATCAAGCCCTTTTAAGCGAGCTAGAATCTAGTGATTTAGGCAAAAAAGATTTTTGCAAATCCATTTTAATCCTTGATGATGAGATTGGGTTTTTGCACTTTGTGGCAAATACACTGCGACAGGGTAAGCACACACCACAAAATCTCTCAAAACTTAGCAATGCTTTACGCCGCATATTTGTGCTAAATGGTGCTCTTGGGAGCGAAAAATTATTACGCGATTTTATGAAAAATTTTACAAAAGATTTTGTAGCAAATTTATCTTGCGAGCTAGATTTTAGAGGGGATTTTGCAAAATCTAGCGAGAAGTTATTGCGCGATTTTGTCAAAAATAATGTCTTTTATGGGGTGAAATATTTCGTAGCAAATACAGATTTTGACTTCACTAGGGAGGGCAAAAGGAAGCGCATAAAGCATATTTTGCTTACCTTTGGAGCGAGCGATACACAAAACTACACCCAAAAAACCATAGACGCACTAAGCCAAATAATCAGCACTCAAAAAAAGCATATTTTTAGCTCTAAAGTTTGCGCTCATATCGTGCTTGGCGAGTTTTATCCCCACCACCTTGAGCCAAAATCTATCAACACCAAAAGTGCCACAAATCCCACAAAAATAACGCACAAAATTTATCAAAATCTATCCCCAAAAGATTTTGCTAGCGTGATGAGAGGGTGCGACATAGCCATAAGTGCTGGTGGGCAAAGCATCTATGAAATCGCTCAAAACGCGTTGCCATTTGTGATTATTCCAACGGCTACAAATCAGCTCGCCCAATCTAGCGCGTTTGCAAAGAAAAAAGTGGCGATTTTACTTTGTGCTCAAAATCAAGCCAATCTAAAAACTTCAAATCCCATAAAATCCTCCAAAAATCCAAAAATCCAAAAATCCCAGCCTCCCCAAAAATCCATAGAAGAAACCATAAAAAAAAATAAAGCCCTAAAAAACTCTCTATCATCTGCCTTACTACAAGATTTGCCACTGCAAGCACAACTATCACAAGCCCTACTCGCCATCACTCCTAAAAATCGCGCAAAGCTAAGCCAAAATCTGCAAAAACTACAAATAGGAAAATCCACCAAAAAAATAGCACATAGATTTTTCACATTTTGCTAGCGCATTAGTCAAACACACATTGGGCACATATCACACACGCAAAAAACTTAAAAATTTACAAAAAAGCGATAAAATCCACAGATGTGTTTTTATAATTTGTGTTTTCACAAAATCTATACACAAAATCTACTTAGGAGTGTCTAAATGGCAAAACAAACAAACGCAAATAGCGCAAAAGTAGCGACAAAAGTCGCAAGTGTAGCAGTAGCACTAGGGCTAAGCCTAGCAAATCTAGCAGTAGCAAAAGTGCTTGCCACAGTCGATGGGGTGCAGATTACAGAAGCGGATTTTGATGAGATAAAAGCACAAAATCCCTCATTTGAGTTTAGCAAACTTACCAAAGAACAAAAACAAGAGCTTGTAAATCAAGCGGTAAATAATGTCCTAATCGCCAAAGAAGCGCAAAAAAGTAGCCTTGATAAAAGTGCGGAATTTACCCAAGCCTACAACAAAATCACAAAGCGTATAAAAGACAATCTTTTGGTAAATATATGGGCACAAAAAGAGTGGCAAAATATCGCTAGCAAAGTAACAGTAAGCGACCAAGAAGCAAAGGCGTTTTTTGATGGCAATAGCGCGCAGTTCTCCAAGCCAAATGTCCACGCACGACATATCATCGTAAAAACAGAATCCGAAGCAAAAAAAGTCATTGATGAGCTAAACAAAACTCCTAAGAACAAGGTAGAGCAAAAGTTTATCGAAATAGCAAATAAGCAAACTATCGACCCGGGCAACAAGCAAGCTCAAAACGGCGGGGATTTAGGCAACTTTAGCAAAGACCAAATGGTAAAGCCATTTTCTGATGCGGCGTTTGCTATGAGTGCTGGCAACTACTCCAAAAGCCCTGTAAAGACAGACTTTGGCTATCATATCATCTATGTCATTGACAAGGCAGATAAATATGACTTTGAGAAAATCAAAGAGGCTATAAAGCAAATGATAACCGAGCAAAAGGTAAGTGAAGAAATGCAAAAAAAGGTTGATTCACTTCGTGCTAAGGCAAAAGTGCAACTATCTCTTTAAGATTTTATTAAATATCTTAAGCGCGTTGGTGTGGGCTACTAGCGCGCGTTTTTCTCATCTCTTTAGTGTATCTTTCATCTGTGCTTCTTTCATTTAGGGGTTCATCACAGTTTGTATGATTTTTATTCAAAGATTCTAGCTTTTTGCAAACAATCTAGAACCTCTCTAGGCTTTGCAAATCTACACTCAAATCTGCTTGTGAGTCCACTCGCAAATCCGTTTATGAATCCACGCTTTGCAAAGCCATAGTTTTACAAATCCTTATGCAGTGTAGATTTTATGTGGCGTAGATTTTCAAATGATTTCTTGCCACACCCAAAATCCAACACTGCCTAGCACTTACACAAGCACTACCTAAAATCTAACGCTCATAAACCCAAATCCCATTTCGAGCATTCCTACTATGTTTGTTGTCGCAGGGTAGTTTAGAGGAGTGCCACCATTTGTGCTGATAGGTTTTGAGGCACTTAAGTCTTGATATTTTCCCACAAGGCGCAAATAGTATGAGTATTTCTCACTAGCAGCGTAAGAAAAGCCGATATGTGCCTTTGCTCCATAGCTATATCCACTCATTGTGGATTGTTTATCATCGCCTGTTTGCCCAAACCAATAATATCCTGCAAATATGTAGTTATAGCTTGCGCCGTATTCTATGGCAAATCTATTTGTAGTAGGGATAATCCCCTCTAGCCCTATCCCAGCAGAAAATAGCGCATTAGTGTAGCCATTTTCTCTGTTGATTTTAGAGCTATATCCCTCGCCGATAATGTCTATATTGAGATACAGAGGGTATTTTTTGGTGGCGATATTTATCCCAAGTCGTGGGTAAAGCTCCCAAAAAAGTGCCAACTCATTTTTCACAGAAGTGTGATTAGCTTTGAAGTTTTTGCTATTACTATTGCCAGCCCCTGCAAGCCCTCCCACAGAGAATCGCACCCTTTTGCCCTCCGTAGAGGTTATCCCTACATTCATACTTAGGTAGCCACCTAAGGTTTGTGTTTTTCCCTCTTGGACTTGTGCATATTGCACACCCATTCCTAGCCTAGCAGGCTCTTTTGGACACTCGGCAGGATTTATAGCGCAAAAAGCACCCATATAAGCCGCCGCATAAGTAGCTGAATATGAAACCATTTTTAGTCCTTTTAGTTATAAATAGTAATCACCCAATGGCTTTTATAACCATTGGGCTATGTAGAGTGATGATGTTGGATTTGTGATTTAGAATAGTCTAAATATTTCACCTAATATTCTAATAAACCCTCTCCAACTCCACGCTTCACCTTGAGTAGCTTTTAGCTCATCTTCGTCCAAAACAACGATATTGAGTTCTTTTTGTTTGTCGGTTTTAAACAAAAAGTCCATATCAGATTGTTGCAAGACCTCTTTATGTTGTGAAGCTTGGTTTTGCACCACTTCTGCAGATAGGGAGCTAAGTCCCAAAGCCAAAGAAACCATAAAAACTAAGGACAACTTTTTCATAGTTGTATCCTCCTTACATAAAATTTGCCACCTCATAAGAAATGTTTAAGAATATATGTATTATTTGTCAATTCTTTGGGTGGCGAGCAGATTATAAAAAAAAAATAAAAACATTTTGTCAAGTAAATCTCATTTTAGTTCCTATAAAAACTTGATTATGTTACGATATTTCACAAAAATATATAAAAAATTGCGTAAAAATGACAAAAATGATGTGTTTTCTATGTTTTATCGTTTTTTTACTTGACTTAAAAAAATGAGAAAATCTAGCCAATACTAGCTAATGATAAAAGCACATAGAATGCAAAAGTGTCTTATATATTGTGCTATTTTTAGATACTTTGCTATGCTTACAAATCATTGCAGTTTTTGGATTTCGCTACCATACTAAGCGTTTATATCATTGTCATATTGAGCTTTTTTGCAAAAAGCGAAATCTCCAAAAATGCCTATTTGCAAAATTTGCAGTTTTTAGATATTTCAGTTTCCCTACAAAACCTAGCATTTGCAAACAAACTAAACCTCAAAAGCCACACGCCAAAACCTCACGCACAAATCTACCAAAACCCTAGTTTTTTTGTAGTTCTTTGGAGAAAAATACCAAAAGTCCTATTAGTATTATGCCTAGTCCCAAAATCTTTTGCCACGAGATAGGCTTTATCCCTAGTCCAAAAGCCCCCATAGAGTCTAGCACTGCGCTTGTGAGAAGCTGTCCAGCTAGTGCTAGCAAAAACATATTTAGTAGCCCTATTTTGGGTGCGAGCAGTATCGTCCCAAACACAAAAAACGCGCCTAGCACGCCACCCAAAAACTTCCACCACGATTGAGAAAAAAGCGATTTAATCGTATCTAGTCCCAAAGCACCACTAAAATACGCCATAAAGCCTAAACAAATCGTGCCTATACCAAATGATATGAGCGCAGCTACAAGCGAAGCAAGCTGAAGTGATGAGCCTTGCAAAGAGCGAGCCAAAGAGGCATTTATAGGGGCTTGGGTAGCGATAGCTATCCCCATACACAAAGCGATGAGATAATACATTTTTACTCTCCTTAAAATCTAAAATCCACCAAAAAAAGTGCAAAATCATAAAATCTTACAAAAACAAAACCACCAAAATCTAATCTTTTCTATACACCAAGATAAGCCCACCTAGTATGATTCCAACGATACCGATAAACACCATAGCACTAGGAAAGCTATCCCCTAGAAACAACCCCAATATAAACGAAAACACCACATCAAGATAGCTTACCCCAGCTACAATGCCAGCTTTTTTTGCCACACCGTAGCTTTTGGTAGTGTGGATTTGATAAATCGTGCCGATAGCTCCCATAATGATGATAAAAATCCACGATTTTAGGCTAGGCATCACAAATGGTGCAAGCATAAAATCTAGCTCCTTTGGTGCGTAAAATTCTGCAACAATCATCGAAATAAGTGGTAGCAAAGCCCCCATAAAAATAAATGAAAACGCCACTTGCTCGGTAGCATAAAATCCCCTTAGCTTGCGCACGCTCACAAGTGCTAGTGCTGCAAAAAATCCGCTTATAATGCCTATAATGGAGTTTTTAAAATCAAAGCCTGTGTGCATATCAGGGTGCGCCCAAGGCTGCGAGACAAGTAGCACACCACCAAAAGCGATAAAAATCCCTATCCAGCCCTTTAGCCCCACTCTCTCACCAAATACAAAAAGCGCAATCAGTGTGATAAAAATCGGCGAAGTTTTTTGGAAAGCAAACGCCCCGCTAAGCGAAATACTAGAGACATTATAAAAAAACAAATACAGCGAAATAGCCCCCGTAAGCCCACGAAAAAATAATAGCCAAAAATGCCCACCCTCTTTGTGGATTTTGACTTTGCTAAGCAAGTAGAGCATAAACGCCACACCGATGATATTGCGAAAAAACATAATCTCAATGCTTGGTAGCTCATCACTCAAAATCTTGGCACACGCCCCCACAAGCGCGAAATCTAAGCAAGCAAGCACCATAAAATACACACCCAAATTATGTTTGATGACTTTTAGCATATTTTCCTCTATAAGCTTTATCAGCGTTTATCTTGGTCTTTGCTATTTTTTAGATTTTGCCACCTTTTGTATTCGCACATTTTACTTTATATAGATAAATCATTAGGTTTTGCTAAGCACCAAGATGATTCCCCCACCAATGATACTAACAATACCTGCAAACACCATAGCACTAGGAAAACTATCCCCCAAAAATAGCCCCAAAATCAGTGAAAACACCACATCAAGATAGCTTACCCCCGCGACAATGCCAGCCTTTTTTGCTACACCGTAGCTTTTGGTAAGGTGGATTTGATATACCGCACCCAAAATCCCCATAACTACGATAAAAAGCACAGATTTTGCACTTGGCAGGACAAAGCCACAAATCACAAAATCTAGCTCCTTTGGTGCGTAAAATCCACCAACAATCATTGAAAGCAATGGCACAAGTGTGCCAACAACCATAAAAGATAGCGCGATTTTTTCGGTGGTGTAGTAGTGTCGCAGTTTGCGGGCACTTACCACAGATATGGCAGACAAAAATCCACACAGCACGCCTAAAAGGCAGTTTTTTGCCTCAAAACCTGTGTGAAAATCCTCGCTAGCAAATGGTTGCGCAATAAGTAGCACTCCTACAAACCCTACACCAACGGCTATCCACCCCCTAAATCCTATACTTTCTTTGAATACAAAAAATGCAATAAGTGTGGTAAAAATCGGTGCAGTTTTTTGGAAAGAGTATGCCCCACCAAGCGTGATATGCTCAATATTATAAAACAAAAGATAGAGGGAAAGCACACCTGCTACACCTCGAAATATCAAAATCCCAAAATGCCCACCCTCTTTTTGTTTAAGTGTGGATTTTTTGAAAAGATAGTAGAGATAAAAAGCAGCGATAAGATTTCTAAAAAACACCACCTCAATACTTGGCAACCCCTCAGTGCTCAAAATCTTGGCACACGCCCCCACAAGCGCGAAATCCAAGCAAGCAAGCACCATAAAATACACAGCCAAATTGTGCTTAATCGTTTTTTTGATAGTTGATAGCATTTATTAAGCCTTTAGGCTTTTAGTTGGATTTACACAAATATACTTCAAACAATGCAAATCGTGCAAGATTTGTTTAAGAATCTATAATGCTTTTTGGCACAAATCCACACAAAAAAGCAAAAATTTTAACCTAAGCAATTTTACAATCACTAAGTAACACTAGGCAAGATTTTACACCGCAATCTTTGGCAGGCTTTTTGCGATAAACTATCCTTTTAGACTTTGAAAAATCCAATGTTTTCTTTGAGTTTGGTAGAGATATTTTCCAAATCGCTTATTGCTCTAGAAGCTTTGTGCATAAGATCTGTTGTGTTTCTAGATATATTTACCATTTCATCCATTTCAGCACGGATATTTTTGACACTCTCATCTTGGTGTCTAGAGGAGGTGCTTACATCTTTTGCTTTTGCTAGGGAGTCGCTAGCTTGGTCTTTTATCTCATCTAGCACAGAGGCGGTTTGTGTGGCTAGTTCTATGCTTTTTTGAGCTTGTGGCACAGCTTGATTCATCGCTTGAGCGACGGTTTGGATTTCTTGGCTTATATGCTGAATCATCGCAGAAATCTGCGAAGTAGCACCTGAAGTGCGCTCCGCTAGCTTTCTCACCTCATCAGCAACAACGGCAAATCCTCTGCCGTGTTCACCTGCGCGTGCGGCTTCGATAGCGGCATTTAGCGCAAGGAGATTTGTTTGGTCAGCGATTTCTGCGATGAGCGAGGCTGAAGAGCCTACCTCGCTAGATTGCTTCTCTAGCTCTAGGATTTGATTGGCAGATGAGATTACCATTTGCGTAACGGCTTCTACGGTTTCTTGGGTATCTGTCATCGCTTCTTGCCCTTTGCGAGAAAGTTCTAGGGTTTTTTCAGAGTTTTCTTCGGTTTGCTTAGCGATTTGAGCGATTTGAGCTATGCCCTCAGAGATTTCTACCACTTGCTTTGCAGAGTGCTTTGCTGTCTCGCTTTGTGTGATGGATGCTTTTTGGGAGTCCGCGCTAGCACTTGCCACAAGCTGGGTGTTTTTGAAAATATCATTTGCAGAGACTAAAATCTCGCTAACGATTTTTTTGAGTCGCTCTTGCATAGCTGCGATTTCGCCTAGCATACCTATGTTGTTAGATATGCTTTCACTCAAATCCCCGCTAGCGATTAGCTTCACACTATGTGAAGCGATACTTGGCTCGCCACCTAGTAGTCGCACGAGGTAGCCGATGATAAACCACACAAGAAGCACACTTGCCACCACTGCTAGAATCGCACTTATGATAAACACCCCTCTAAACACTGCTACGGCGTTTTGCACCACAGGAGTTACTGCTTGGTTTTTGCTCTCTTCTAAGTCGATAAACTCATTGATAGTAGCAAGCCACTCTACAAATATCGGGCGCACAGCATTTAGCGCATTTATCGCACCCATCTCATCGCCACTTTTTTTTGCCTCAAGCAGTTGTGCGATTATAGGGCGAGCGCGAGAATCAATAGCATCTATGCGTCCCAAAATCTCTGTTTCTACCTTGCCAAGCCCATTTTTTGTTTCAAAAGTATTTTTCATTCTTTCTCGTGCGTTTTCATACTTATCTTGGAGCTGTCTAATCTGCTGATTTAGCCTGCTAAGCGTAGTTCTATCGCTAAAGTCTGTAAGCACGACATCTCGCACATCAATAGACTCATCGTGCACACTTCCACGAAAGTCAATCGCTATGCGCTGTTTGACGGAATTTACTTCGTTTATCTCTGTGAGTTTGTCCCTAATAGAGCCGATTTGGATTATCGCATAGATACAAACAAGTAGCATAATCGCCACTATCGCAGCATACCCAAGCCCCAAAATCACAAACACGCTCATCGGTTTTTTTGTCATATTTTATCCTTTGTGTTTTTTTATTTTTATTACCAAACCCCTAACTTGTGCTATCTAAAATTATTCAAAAGCAGATTGTGGATTATAGCACAAAATCCATTAGTGTTTTGCAGTGTTTTGGCACTATCTAGGATTGTTTTAGCAGTATTATTTTAGCTCTGCCCAAGTGCGTCCTAGCGCGTAGCTTGATTTTAGTGGGACATTTAGCGTATAGATATTATCCATTATCACGCCTAGCTCTTTTGCTTTTTGCTCCGCTCCCTCTTTGTCTAGCTCGAAAATCAGCTCATCGTGCACTTGCAAAAGCATTTTTATATCGCTTTTGCTTTCTTTTATGTGAGCGTGAATTTTTAGCATTGCCATTTTGATTAAATCCGCTGCACTGCCTTGAAAAATCGAGTTTACTCCCTCACGCAGGAAGTTTGCCTGCATAAATTCACTAGCGTGCGCAAAGCTAAAATATCGCCTATGTCCTAGCAAAGTCTCTGCATAGCCTTTCTCCAAAATCTCTTGTTTTTTTGAATTTAGAAAATCTTTGACCGTGGGGAATGATAAAAAATATCCCTCAATATAGCTTTTTGCTTCTTTTTGTGGGATTTTTAGCGTTTGAGATAGTTTGGTAGAGCCCATTCCATAGATAAGCCCGAAGTTTATGCTCTTTGCAATATTGCGTTTTTGCACCGCTTCTTTTTCGCCAAAGATTGCCTTTGCGGTTTGTAAGTGAATGTCTAAATCATCTCTAAATGCTTTAATAAGTGCGATATCTTGACAAAAGTGAGCCAAAAGTCTAAGCTCGATTTGAGAGTAGTCAATCGATAGCAAAATCTTATTTTCTCCACTAGCGCAAAATCCAGCACGGATAAGCCTGCCCTGCTCGCTTCGCACGGGGATATTTTGGAGGTTTGGGGATTTGGAGCTTAGGCGTCCTGTGGCAGTGCCTGTCTGCAAAAACGAAGTGTAGATTTTGCCTTGTTTTTGTAGCTTTAGCATAGGCTCGACATAAGTGCCCTTTAGCTTTGCTAGCTCTCTGTATTCTAGGATTTTGGGTATGCAAGGGTGGGCTTCTAGCAGATTTTGCAAGGTTTTTTCATCAGTGCTATACCCGCCTTTTATTTGCCTCTGTGCCTTTAGCTTTAGGGTATCAAATAGCATATTTGCAAGTTGCTTTGGGGAGTTTAGGTTAAACACACTTCCGCATAGAGAGAAAATCTCTTGCTCAATTTGTGCGATTTCTTTAGAAAATCTCTCTAGCAAGTCTTTGAAATGATTTTCATCAATAGCTATGCCTTCTTCCTCCATTTCCAAAAGCACGGATACAAAGGGAAACTCTAGGTCTTTTGCTAGCTCAAAAATACTATCCAAACCACGCGATTCTAGTTCGTATTTTAGGCGAAAAAACAGCCTAAAAGAAGCACTCGCATCTTCAGCGGCGTATTTGGTGGCATTTGGGATTGGCACTTGTGAGAAATCATCTAGCTTGCCTAGCACCTCGCCAAAGCCTATCATAGAGTGGGCAAACCACTTTCTCATTTGCTCATCAAGCCCGACCTTGCTTACGCTATCAAAAAGCCACGCAAGCACCATAGAATCATAGATTTTACCATTTGCGTAGTCATAGTAGATTCCAAGATTTTGGGCGATTTTTAGGTCGTATTTGAGATTATGTCCGATGAGAGGATGAGCAAAAATCTTTCTTATCCCCTCTTTTGCTTCCTCTAGGCTTATTTGGGATTCTACGCCTAAGTAGCTATGGGCTATGGGGACATAATAAGCATTTACCCCATCAGCACAAAAGCTAAACCCCACTATTTGCGCTACTTTGGTATCAATAGCCGTAGTTTCGCAATCATAAGCGATAAGGCAGTCTTTTGGCATACTATCCAAAATCCCCTCTAGCTCGCTAAGAGATTCTATTTTCTTTGCATTGAAGCAAAAAGGAGCTTTGGCTAAAATTTCATCTGTTTTGTCTGCTAGAAGTGATTGGTTTATGTAGCCAAAGGTTGGGTGATTTTTCTCTATTGTTTCCTGCGAGGTAGAATCTAGCTCTGCAAAGGCATCTTCTATCTCAAGTCCCCCAAGCCCTTTTTTTGCTATGCGTTTTTTATCTTTTTGTGCTTCATATTCCTCTTTAGCTTTCTGCTCTTTTTTAGAATCTTGGGCGATGATTTGGCTAAAAGGCACATTTGGTTTTTCATTGCTTAGTCTTTGCACGATTTTGGCAAACTCATATTTTTTCATCTCATCTAGGATTTTGATGAGTGGATTTTTTTGTGGCATTATGGATTTTGAGAATTCAAACTCGCTAAATAAATCCCGCTCTAGCGTTACAAGCCTTTTGCTTAAAAATGCAGATTCCCTATTTTGTTCTATGGCATTTGCTAGTCTTTCTCCTACCACCTCACGCAGAGATGTTGCATTTTCATAGATATTTTCTAGATTTTCAAACCTCTCTATGAGTTTGGCTGCACTTTTTGTGCCTATGCCTTTTACCCCGGGCACATTATCGCTACTATCGCCTACTAGACTTTGATAGTCGATGAAATTTTTGGGATATACGCCAAATTTTTCAAAGCACTCCTCCTCGTGGATTTCTTTATTTTTCACAGGGTCTAGCAAGTGGATATTTTCGTTTATAAGCTGATATAAGTCTTTGTCGTGGCTTATGATTTCGACTTTTAAGCCCCTTTTTTGCGCTAGTGTGGCAAGTGAGGCGATGACATCATCTGCTTCATAGCCCTCAAAGGATAGATTTACAAATCCCATTTGCTCTATCCACTTTATGGCTATGGGTAGCTGTAAAACCAAGTCATCAGGTGCTTTTGCGCGGTTTGCTTTGTAGTCTTTGTAGTATTGCTTGCGCTTGTTTTCTCCCCCGCCCTCTAGGGCAAACACGATGAAATCCCCCTCGTTGTTTTTGTGTAGCTTCATTATGAGGTTGGCAAACCCCATAAGCAGCCCTGTGGGGAATCCATCTTTGTTGCGAAGTGGTGGGAGGGCATAAAAATTGCGAAAAAAGAATCCAAAAGTATCAATAATGATGAGTTTTTGCACCTTTTTGCTCCGTGTTTTGTGTGGTTGAGTTTGAGTTGATTTTGCTTAGATTTTGCTCTATTTATGTTCTTGCAAGCACTTTGCGTGGCTTAAATTTTCATATCTTAAAAAGGATTTATTTTGCCAAGCATTCCTAGTGCCAAAGATTTGCGATTCTCCTCGACATTTTTATAAGCGTCATTTAGCGCAGAGATAAGCAAAATCTGCAAGGATTCTTTATCCTCTAGCAAGCTATCATCTATGAGTATATCCACTACTTCGCCCACACCATTGATGCTCACACTAAGTAGTCCGCCACCACTTTTGGCAGTGAGAATCGTATCCTTGCTTTTTTGCTCCATTTCTTGGATTTGCTCTTGCATTCCACCTAGCATTTGGCTTAGATTTTTTATATCAAACATTTTTACTCCTTAATCGCCACGCAAGATTTAGGTATTTTTGGATTTTAAATGGCTTGATTTAGGCTCTAGAGAGAGTGAAGCACACCACGCCTAGCGCGACAATAAAAGCTAATGTGCAAAAAATTAAAGCAATCATTCCAGCAGTCATTTCATTTTCTCTATCTTTCTTACATTTTTGACATACAAAAAAGAAGCGCATACTATCCCAGACAATAACGAAACAGCAACAAGCATAACTATGCACAGCTCAAGCAAAGCTAACTCTCTAAAATTCACAAAAAGATATGCCAAAACAGAAAACAACGCAGATAATAGCAACACTATCAGCGCAATAGCCAAGTTTATGTTTGATTTTATGGCATCTTTTTTGCTCAACAAGCACCTCTTAAGTGTATGCAATAGCGCGTATTGTATCTAAATAATATTAAAATATCATTATTTTGCATATCTCAATCTCTCGCAAGATTTCATCTACTTTTATGCCTTTGGATAAGAATCAATATTTGATTCTACCTTTGTGATATGGTTGTGGCTATCTACAAAGACGACTTTTGGCTTGTGGGATTTTGCCCTCTCATAGTCCATACTCACATAAGCGATGATGATGATTATATCGCCCACACTTGCTTTGCGTGCGGCTGCGCCATTTAGACACACTACGCCACTACCTGCTTCTCCCAATATCACATAGGTGCTTAGCCTTTCGCCATTATTTACATTTACCACATCGACTTTCATACCCTCTAGCAGCCCAGCCTCTTCGCACAAGCTAGAATCTATCGTTATAGAGCCGACATAGTTGATATTTGCTTCGCTCACAGTTGCGCGGTGGATTTTAGAAAAAAGCATTTCACATTGCATATTTATCCTTTTTGCGTTATTTGCATTATCTAAGTGCCGCTAGATACTATTTATAAAAATCTACAAAGCCATCTTGTGGGAGGATTATCTCCATATCTTTTGGCAAATAGTGCAGTATTTTATCCAAAAAGATAGATTCCGTAAGCATATCGCCACACAAAAATACTTTCTTAATTGCGTAGTTTTGCCCCATATCTCGCGCTAGATTTCCAACAAACTCACACAAAGAATCCACCACCCCATAGCACAAAGTCGCGCTATCCACACCTGCTAGAGAGAAGCTCATTGCACTTCGCAAGATTCTAGGCATATCAAGTGCCAATCCACCTTGAGGGGACTTTACCGTTTTATAATCAATTCTAGGTCCCTTATCGCGCAAGAACAATTTAGCTTTATTTAGCACACTATTCACACCCTCTTCCACACTTGCGTCTTTTGGGCAAAGTCTAAGCACTTTTGCAATGACAGAAAAAAACTCTATAAGGTTTTTGCAAGATTTTTCTAACTCTTTCGCAAAAGTAGCTTTTGTAGAATCCTCAAGCGAAAAATCTAGGCTATGCTCCCCAAAATGAGAAGTGAAGTTGGCAATTAGCTTATCGCCATTTTCTCTCGTGGCAATCTCTGCTAAAGCGTGAGTCGGATTTAAGCTAAAATCTATGTGCAAAATCTCGCTAAATGTGTCCTTTCGTGCTTGATTTTGTGGTGCTTGTTGATTGTCATTTGGCACTTGGCGATAAACCCATATAGCTGTGTTTTTGGATTTTGAGAGGTAGCATACTAGCATTTGAGAAGCATTTGCGATTTTGGCGGTGTTTTGCAAGGATAGTGATGGGGTAGATGACACATAGTGCTTGCGGATAAGAGAGAAAAGATTTAGCTTGCAAAATCTATCCTCCACATAAGTGCCGTTTTTGTCGCAAGATACGCGCTTATAGGGTGGAATCGTGTATGTAAGCGCACTCTCCAAAATCTCACTAGATTTTTTATCAAAAGGCTTTACAAAGACAAACTCCACGCCACGCGCCCTAGCATACACTCCAAGCAATGCCAAAAGTGGCTCATAAGCCAAAACACACTCAATCTCCACAGGATTTGCCATACCTGCTGATTGCGCTACTTGATTTTGCTTGCCAAAAAACTCTTTTGCAAAGACTTCTTTTGGACACAGCTTCATACTTGGCTTCTCAAAGCTCCCAAGCAGGCTGATTTGGGCTTGATTTACCCGCATAAAACTTTGCAGTGCCCCAAGCTCCCAAAACATCACAAGAGGGGATTTCTCCCCCACGCTTAAAGTCATATCGCCTCTTTTTGTGCGGATTCTAACAGGCTTGCCCTCCGCTAACTTACTAGCAAGCCTAGCAAGGAGCACAGCAAGGCTAGAATCTTTTGGTGCGATTTTTTTTGCACTTTTTGTGTCAAAGACTTCATCGCCATATCGTATATCCACAAAAAAGGGCTTTAGCACGGAGCATAGCGACAAATCGCTTGCCGTGTTATCCTCATTTTTCTCTTCAAATGCACCTAAAAGGGCTTTCATCTCTTGCACGGTGGGGATAGATTCTGCATTTTTTGGTAGTGTCCTATCGTGCGGGGTTTTAGAGTGCAAAATTTTAGCATAGCTAATCTTTTTTGGCAAAATGCTTGATTCTTGCAAGGATTTTGCACTCTCTATACCCTTAAATACAAAATCCATACTCAAAGGTAGATTCTCACTTATGGAGTTGGCAAAGGCGATGATTGTGTCATTTGCCACACCATCATTTGCCTTGGCGTCATTTATAGGGCGGACAAAGAAATACAGCTCACTTGGCTTTATCCACTCTTTGCTAGGACAAAACTCACTTCCAAAATCTAATCTATGCTTTTTTGCCAAATCGCACAATATCGCTTCAAATGGCGCGATAGCTTTGTGTGATTTTGTGCTAAGAAATATAAAAGCAAAGGTAGAATCAAGCGAGCAATTAGAATCTTTAGAAGTATTTTTTTTGTGTGTTTCTATTTTTTTAGACATTTTAGAGGACACCTTAACCCTATATTTTTATGAAATAAAACCAAATTAAAACGCAAAAGCTACAACTTTGAGATTTTAGCGCAATTATTTAGCAATACTTCAAACAAATAATTAACATTTTAGGAGTCAAAAATATAGCTATAAACACACGATGAATAAGAGCACGATAAATTAAAAAATCACGCAAAAATCCACAAAATCAAGCAAAATATGCAAATATTTGCACAAAAGAGAGCAAAAATACGCAAAAACTATCCGCTTTTTGCCGATTTTGTTATATAATCGTGCCTCGTAAGGCGAGATTAGCGCGTGAGTGTGGGCATCGCTTACATTTTTGCAGCTCACATTTATCGTTTCTATGCAGTTTTTACATTTGGTTTTTGTGTTGCATAGATTTCGCACAGCGCATTCTTGTGTTATTCATAGCGGGGCATATCTTTACAAAAGGTTGCAAAATGGATGTGAAAACTTGGATTTTTCCAACGCTATGCTTTTTTTTGTTTTGCTATGTTATGGTGTTTGTTGGGTTTTTTACATATCGTGTCAATCCAAATGTATCACTTTTTCAAGAAAAGGGGATAAAAGGTGCTACAAGCCTAGATAATCTAGCCAAAGAGATGAATAAGGCTATGAAGAAGTAGAATTGAAGTGGGGAAAAATAGGCTTAAATCGTTGGATTTTTCAACCGATATAGCTTGACAGATACATATAAGCGAACTAGACCAAAATCACCAAAGGAGTGCAGATGAATACCATAAGCTCAAATATCGCTTCTCTAAATGCGCGAAATGCAAACGCATACAAAGACGAAGACACAAAAATCGCCACGCAGCGAAATCGCCAAAATGACGATGTAGCCCAAGTCGCAGCGCAGAACAAAATCGCGCAGATTAGGGACTCTATCGAGGCAAAAGAATACAAACTCGACTTACAAAAAACTTCCGAAAAAATGGCACTAGATTTGCTTAACTTATAGCCAAAACCTCCTTATCTGCTTTTTAGCAGTGTGCTTTGCGCGTGAGGGGGCAGATAAGGATAAAAAATGGTTATGCAATATCTTCAAGGTGCTATCGCTGACTTACGCACACTTATCGACTACACAAAGCAAGACATAGAGTCCATAAAGCTAGCCAAGCACGATGAGATTTTTGAGCGCAATCCCAAAAAAGACGCCCTCATCAAGGAGTTTGAGACCAAAAAAAGCTTGATTAGCCAAGAGATGCTTGCCCTCAAAAATAACAACCCCCAAAAAGAAATAAAAGACCTAATCGATTCTAGGACACAAGAGCTTTTTGATGAGATGAGCCAAGCCCTAAAGGAGCTAAAAAAGCTAAATTCTAGCTACGCTCAAATCGTTTTCGCTGTGAGTGAGTTTTTTACCTCACTTATGGACAAACTTATCCCCAAAGAAGCCCAAACTTATGGCGATAAAAAATCCACCCCCAAATCAAGCATAAATCTTTTGCAAATCAAGGCTTAGGCTATGGGCGGGATTCTCTCTTCACTAAATACCTCATACACAGGGCTTGTGGGACACCAAGTAATGGTAGACACCACGAGCAACAATATCTCAAACGCTAGCGATGAGTTTTATAGCCGTAAGCGCGTGATAGCCCAGCCAGAGCGACCGCTTGTGATGCACCAAGGGCTTATCATCGGGCGCGGTGTAGATATTCCCGCCATTCGCAGAATCCACGATGATTTTGTGTTTGACAGATATACCAAGTCAGGCTCAGAAATGGCGTTTTTTCAAAACAGCTTTGACTTCTTACGCGAGATTTCAGCCTACTTTCCAGATGTCGAGGGTGTAGGGATTTATAATGATTTAGAAGCGTATTTTAATGCGTGGAAAGATGTCTCCAAAAACTCCCAAGACCCAGCCCAAAAGCAAGTCCTAGCAGAAGCCACCCAAGTGCTTACGCGAAATCTGCGTGATACTCGCACAAAGCTTGTAAATCTTCAACGACAAGCTAGCGAAAATCTAGAAACGCTTATCAATGAGGCAAATCGTTTAGGCTCTGAAATCGCCCAGCTAAATGGCAAAATCAAAGAAATGGAAGACGCCAAGCAATATCGCCAAGCAAATGAACTGCGCGATAGACGCGACCAATACGAATTCCACCTTATCGAAATCATCGGTGGGCGCGTGTATAAAAATCATCTCCGCACAGATTCTCTCCTGCAAGCTAGAAATGCGGATTTTGACGAAAACTATGTGATGAATATCGCACGCGGATTTAATATGGTAGATGGCTACACTTTCCACCCCATAAAGCTAGACAAAGAAAACAATGCCGAGCACCTAAACCGCGTTTATTGGCATACTTATGATTTTAAAGATGTAGACATCACTGATAAACTTGATGAGGGCAAGGCAGGCTCTCTTATCTCGCTTTATAACACAGGCTACAAAGGCACAAAAATCGGGCATATTCAGCATTATATTGATTTGCTTGACACTTTTGCGCAAGGCTTTATGGAAGCCACAAATGCTATTTATGCCCAATCCGCAGCAAAAGAGCTCATAGGCGAGCAAGTGCAGTTCGGGCGATATGAAGCACTAAAAGATACCAATTATAATTTCAAAAACGGCTCATTTGACCTAATGGCATACAACACAAAAGGCGATGTCATCGCTACAAAGAGAATCTACATAGACAATGTAACCACTATGCACGACATTGTCCGTGCGATAAATGGCAACAAAGATGACAATGATGACAACAACGACATAAACGACTTTGATGATTACTTTAGGGCGATATTTGACCCCGAAGTCAAGCAGTTTGTCATAGAGTCTACAAATCCACGAGAGGGGATATATGTCGCTATCAAGGACAATGGCACAAATTTCACAGGTGCTATGGGAATCAACAAATTTTTGCAAGGACAAAGTGCTAGAGACATAAGGCTACATAGAGACTATGAAAAAGACGCCACGCAAATCCGCCCGTGGCTAACCCCCACAGCGGGTAACTTCGATGTGGCAAATATGATGCAACAACTCCAATACGACAAAATCGACTTTTTCAACAAGCACACAAAGCAGCCTTTCAAAATGGGCATAAATGAGTTTTATCAGTTTGCCGCAGGACGCATAGCCACTGACACAGAGGAGACACAGCGCACACTTGATACCAAAACATCTGTATTTGAAGCCACCAAAAAAGAGCATCTATCTATCACGCAAGTGAGTATCGATGAGGAAATGGTGGATTTAATCAAGTTTCAAGGTGGATATGCTGCAAATGCTAAAGTCATAACCACCATTGACAAAATGATAGACACTCTGCTAAGTATTAAGCAACCTTAAACTAGCTTACTAATTTTGTGATTTTGCCTAAAATCTAGCCAAAAAGGACTTCAAATGCCTATCCAAACCACTCTTATACCAGACACCTCACTCTTATCTGCCCCCCCCCCGTAAAAACCTAATTGCTCCCACCACACAAAATTGCCCTGCTACGCAAAATTGCCCAGACACACAAAATCTAAATTTCGCGCAATCTCCTACTAAAGCTGGCTCGCCCACACCACTTTCAAATCTCATCACAAACGAGGGTAGCAATACCCTTATAAACCGCCTAGATTCGCTCATACACTCATATAGTAGCAATGACACAAATAACGCTACAAAGATTGACTTATGCGTGATTAGCGGATTTTACAACGCCAAAGCACTTCAACGCCTTTCCTGCCTAAAAGATAATCTAAACGCCATTTGCATTATTTTGGGCAAAAGTGAGCAAAGCACACAAAACCAGCAAAATACGCAAACTAGCACAAGCGATATTGCCTTTTACTTAGATGAAAATATCTTAGATATTGATGCCCAGCTAGATGAGATTAGCGCGAATAAAATCGCTTATAATTTTATCAAAAACCACCCTATATCATTCTACACTTCCACCGCCCACACGCTTATCCACTCAAAAATGTATTTTTTGCACGATAGCACAAACCCCAAAATCGAGCAAAATGTCATAATCGGTAGCTCAAATCTCACTGCAAGTGGCTTAGGGCTTTATGGAGATAGCTCAAACAAAGAGCTAAACCTACTTTGTGATTCCAAAGAGACAACCAAAGAGTGCAAAATCTACTTTGACACCCTTTTATCTCAATGCAAAGACTCCACAGATGAGGTGCTAGAGTCCTTGCAAACGAGCTATTTTTATCACAGCCCAAAGGACATACTTGATAAAATCGCGTCCTATTTCACAAGCCAAACCCAAGACTTATCCACAAACGAAGAGCTTGATTTAGAGCGCGGGGCAAAGGCTTACGCGCTTTATCCTTTCCAGCTAGTCGCCACACGCGAAATCTACAAACGACTAAAAACTTACGGCATAGCTTTACTAGCAGACCCTGTGGGCAGTGGCAAAACGCTAAGCGCACTATCCCTAGCCACGCTATATAAGCGCATAGCTATCATTTCTCCAGCCAAGCTAAAAGCGCAATGGCACAGCTACAAGCACGATTCGCAAAATCCCTTTATCCTAAGCCAAAATATCGAGTTTTACACTTATGATGAAGCGATAAACAAAAATGAGCGAATCCCATTTCTAAAGTCCGCAGATTTAGTCATCATCGATGAGTCCCACACCTTTCGCAATGATAATCCCACCTATCGCAAACTAAAAGGAAAAATTTCACACGATTCACACCTATTGCTACTCTCTGCCACGCCTATAAACAACAGCTACTTAGACTTAGCCCACCAGCTTAGCCTAAAAGGCGAACGCATTACTATAAATGGTATGCCACTAAACCCCATAGCTATCTGCAAACGCGCCAATGAAATCACCAAAAAAGTTAAAGAAGAGCCACAGCAAGATGCCCTAGATTCTTACGATGAGATTATCCTGCCACTAGATTATTACAAGCTATGCAATCTTATCTTTTCGCGCTCCGCAAAGGAAATAGAGCAGTATCTAAAATCTTTAGGCAAATCCCTACCCAAAAAAGCCATCAATGTAGAAAAACTCTCATCAATCCCACCACACATAGACTTTAGCATAGATTCACTGCTAGAGATTTTGGGTGTAAATGATTCGCAAAACAGCCTATCATTTTGCATTTATGACCCCTATAACGAGCGATATTTGCCAAGTGAAATCATCGATGAGCTACAAAGCGACAAACTTGCTAATTTGGGCGGATACTCCACACCGCGCGGATTTTTATGTATGTCGCTTATCAAAGCATTAGAATCAAGTGTCGATGCCTTTAGTAGCATTTTGGATAAAATCATCGCATATCATAAAAGTTTCCTAGATTTAAGCGATTCCACGCATTCCACCTTTTGTGCGTCCTCTTCGCCCTCTTTTTCCATATCCTTTGCAGAGTGGGATTTGGCGTGGGCAGATTCCTCTATTGAATCTTTAGATGAGCCTAGCGCATTCCCACAGCGACTACAAAGCATTATAGATTCGCGCCATATAAGCGCATTAAGCCAAGAATTTTATAATGACACACAAAGCGATTTAGCAAAGCTAAAAAGCATAAAATCCAAGCTACACTCTTATAACTCCACGATAGATTTTGCCAAAAGTGCGAAATTCCAAGCTCTAAAACGGCTTATAGATTCCGCTTCTATTAAGCGTGAAAAGCTCATTATTTTTACAGAGAGTATCGTTACTGCAAATGCACTTACCACCGCACTAAGGGCTTCATTTAGCGACATTATCACAGAATCTATCACGGGCAATACAAGTCCAAGCGAGTTTAGCAACCACAAAAAGCGATTTTCGCCAAAATCACTGCACTACACGCTACAAGAAAATGAGCGCGAAATCGACATTTTAGTCGCCACAGATTGCCTAAGCGAGGGGCAAAACCTGCAAGATTGCGCGAACTTGCTAAATTGGGACATTGCTTTTAATCCCATTCGAGCCATTCAGCGAATCGGACGGATTTGGCGTATCGGCTCAACGCACAAGATAAACCATATCACGCACTTTTTCCCCGATATGGATATAGATTCTTATATCGATTTGGAGTCAAAGCTGCGCTATAAGCTAGAGGCAGCAAACTCTGCCACCGCGCTAGAAAATCCATTTTCACAAGAGCAAGAGCAACGCTACCAAACGCACAAAGACTTACGCACAAAGCAACTAAAAGCAATGGAGAGCGAGTTTGTCGCGCTAGAGCAAGAATCAAGCTCTTTTATCAATCTAGCAAATCTTTTTAGCGATTTTGTCAAATCCAAAAAATCCCACCTAAAAGAGGGCATATTTTCTATCGCACTTGATAATGCAGGGCAAAACCTACTCTTTGCTTTATTGCAAGACACTTCTATGCTACGACATTCTAACCAAATCGATTCGCTCTATCCCTGCCTTTATGATATTTCCACCCAAACGCTACTGCCTAGCATTTTGCCAAGCGATAAGCAAAATAATCTCTCTCAAATCATTATTTGCAACAGCACTACAAAGCCACAAGAAGCATTTTCACAGCTAGAGCATATCACAAATGACTACACAGACATAATCGCGTTAAAAGGCATTTTTGAAAACATTACAGGACAGCTAAATGCACAGATTCAGCATTACCAATCCAGCATACAAAGCCAAAGCAAAAGCGATGGCGGACTTGTCTTTATTGAGCCAAAGACATTTAGGCTTATTGCGTGGCTACTTATCAACCCAGATTTTACAACCTTTGGAGGCACAAAATGACACAAGCACTAAACGCACTTTATCCCCTAAACAAAGAGAATTTTAAGGCATTTTTAGGCGAATCTTTTCGCTTACGCAATCTAGGACTTGCTTCAAACGCACCTATCGCCAATCTTAATGAGTTTGATTTCTTAAACAGCATTATTTATGCTACAAATGCCGATAGAGAGCAATTCCTAAAGCCAAGTGAATATACCGCGCATAAAAACTTAGCCTTTAGTCTCGTAGAAATAGATTCGCATAAAAAAGCAAATTTGATAAAAGCCACTCGCGCCATAAATCGCGCTATCCCTAGCTACAACATTATCTTTTTTCTTAGCCCCACGCATTTATCTATCGCCTTTGCTAAGCGCAGATTGCACAAATCCCGCACGATTCACACCGACATTGTAGAAAAAATCACGCTCATTAAAGACATAGATTTAGCCCACCCAAGTCAAGCCCACACGCGCAACCTGCAATCTATCGCCAAAATCACACCAAAAGAAGTAGATAATTACTACGGCGAGATTTTAGAGGCACTAAGCATTTCCGCACTCAATAAAGAATTTTACGCCAAGATTTTGGTGCATTTTGCCGACTTTGTAGAAAATCTCACTTTGCCAAACATTTCCCCATCCCCTGCGGATGGGGACAAAGGGGGTGGGTATGACACAACCCAAAAGCGTGAATTTATCTTGCGCCTATTTTCACGCATTTTGTTTTGTAAATTTTTGGAGAAAAAGGGCATTATAAAAGCGAATCTTTGGGATACTAGCTTAAGTGCTGATTATTACCACGAAGTGCTAGAGCCACTCTTTTTTACCACGCTAAACACACCGCAAGATTCGCGTGATTACGGATTTTTGCCACCACAGATTGTAGAGATTCTCTCAACAATTCCCTACCTAAATGGCGGATTATTTAGCCCACAGACAAGCGATTATTTTATCCCAAGCAATCCCCACACCCACGCAAACACACTAAAGATTGACAACGCGCTTTTTGATAGGCTTTTTGCCACGCTAGATTCATATCATTTCACTATCGATGAGGCAGATGAGAGTGCGGAGGAAGTCGCCCTAGACCCCGAGCTTTTGGGGCAGATTTTTGAGTCCCTACTCTCACAGCTTTTCACAGACAATAAGCTAGATAAACTCGATAAAAACTCCCTACGCAAATCCACAGGAAGCTACTACACGCCCAGCGAAATCGTGCGCTATATGGTGCGAAGTGCGATTTTGCTACATTTGCAAACACACCTAAAAGGCAAAGTGGATTCCGCATATTTGCAATCCCTAGTCTTTGAGGACTTTGCACATTCCCCCTCCTTTGCGGAGGGGGACAAAGGGGGTGGGTATGATTTTGCAAAATCTACTCCCAATTTTTGTCATACTGAGGGCGAAGCCCGAAGTATCCAAAAAGATTCTATCTATTCCCAGCGCGGAAGTATTTTTGATGAGAAATCGGGGCTGTGTAGCCACGAGCGAGGAAATAAGACTAAAGCGTCTATTGACGAAGCGAGTGGCAAACTCCACGATTTATCGCAAAAAGACAACGCGCTAATCCTTGCCACCCTAAGCACCCTAAAGATTCTCGACCCAGCCTGTGGCTCAGGCGCATTCCCTATGGGGATTTTAAGCGAGATTATCCGACTCCAAGACTTGCTAGGCGATTTACGCCCATACTATGCGCGTAAATTAGAGATTTTGCAAAGTTGCATTTATGGCATAGACATTCAGCCTATGGCTACCGAAATCGCGCGACTGCGTTGCTTTCTCTCACTCATTGTCGATGAAAATCCTAGCGATATTAAGTCCCTGCCAAATTTGGAGTTTAAGTTCATATCTGCAAATTCGCTACTGCCTTTGCAAACAGAGCTACGCGATTCAAAAGGTAGGCAATTAGGAAGCGATTTATATGAAAGTGGATTAGATGAATTGCGACAAATTCGCCTTGATACATTTACTAGCCACGATAAAGACGCATTGCAATCGCGCTATCAAGCCACCTGTGATAAAATCTCACAAAGCTTATTTTTTGAAGCAGAGGGAGATACACCACTTACAAAGTGGAAACCATTTAATCCCCATAATGTAGCAGATTTCTTTGATAGCACATATATGTTTGGCGTTGAATCTTTTGATATTGTGATTGGCAATCCGCCTTACATAAGAGGGCAAAATATTCCAAACAAAGAGGCAATTTCCAAATCTTATGTAGGTTTTGCTTGTGGTAGTGCGGATATTTACACCTATTTCTTTGCAAAAGGCTTTGGGCTACTAAAGCAAAAAGGCACTCTTAGTTACATTGTTAGTAATAAATTCACAAAAGCAAGTTATGGGCAAAATTTGCGTAATTTGATTTTGCAAAACCAAATTGTATTTTATGTGGATTGTGATGGGGTAAAAATATTTGATAATGCAAAGGTAGATTCGTGTATTATCTCCATATCAAAGACTAAGCCAATACATACTTTTTCTTATTCAAAAGTCGCAAGTTTGCAAAACTTTGCAAATGACATTTACACAAACATTCAAAAAATACCACAGCAAAATCTAAATCCTAAATTTTTTAGTTTTGAGCCACAAAGCAAAAGCACAGATTTAGTCCAAAAAATAAAATCTTTTGAGTTAAAATTTTCACAAATAGCGCAGATAGCAAAAGGCTCATCAAGTGGAAATGATGATGTATTTTTGTTTGACTTTGTTTTAGAATCCAAAAAATTATACAAGGTTAAAAATGACTTTGGTGAATTTGAGTTAGAAAAAGATTTGCTGCAACCTTTTGTCTATGGTGAGAATATAAGGCGATACGAGTATTGTAAATATGCAACATATATACTTTATCCGTATGACAATCAAAATGCTTTAATAAAAAGCAATACTATGAGTAAAAAATATCCCCTCATTTATCAATATTTACAAGACAGAAAATCACTGCTTATGCAACGAAAAATAAAGCTAAACGATGATGATTTTTATAAATTTTCTGCGATAAGAAATCCACACACTTACAATAAGCCAAAAGTTATGATACCAGATTTGCTAAATCATTCAAGGTTTGGATTTGATAATGTCGGCTTCTATCACAATGCGAGTATCCATAATGTTTATTTGAAACAAGGATATAAGAATCTAGAAAAAATGATTTTAGGTGTTTTAAATTCTAGATTGTTTTGGTTTTTTATCAGGCACTCAAGTGCAAATTTGGGAAGTGCAACAAGGCTTATGCCAAGCTATTTAAATGATTTTAGTTTCCCAAAAATAGATTCAAACAACCAAGATTTAGCTGATGAAATTGGAAGTTTAGTGGATAGGACATTAGAATCTAAATCACAAAACAAAGATACAAACGAATTTGAAAAACAAATCGATGATTTAGTTTATGAATTGTATAATTTGACATTTGATGAGGTTAAAATAATAAAATCTTAAAAAAAGGAATTAAAATGCAACTTACAAAAAATAAAGATAGAGAATTTTCGTAGCTATCAAAGTGTAGAATTTGAGTTGCCTAAACTAAGCGTCATTATAGGTAAGAATGATGTTGGAAAATCTACCATTTTAGATGCCTTAAATATATTTTTTGAAAATGAAAAGCCTTTGGATAACGATGCTAATATGTATTCAACAAATAAAGAAATTAGAATAACTTGTTTATTTAGAGTTGAAACTAATATGCCTATATTTTTGGATTCTGCAGAAAGTGAGAACACGCAAACTACACTAGATAATGAATATCTGCTTGACAATAATGGACTTCTGCAAATCAAAAAAGTTTTTGAAAAAGGAAAACTAAAAAATATTTTTATCATAGCTAATTATCCAAATAATTGGGATAAACCTTTGATTACTCTTAGAATTACTGATTTGAAAAAAGAAGTTGAAAAATTTGAGAATCAAAATGTTAATAAAACGATTAAAAAAGCGATGAGAGAATTTTTGTTTAACAAACAAGAAAGTCTAAATCTCGATATTCAAGAAATCAATGTAAATTTCAAAGAAAGCGATATTGCAAATATTTATGAAAAAATAAAATTAAAATTGCCAAAATTTATGTTGTTTAGAGCAGATAGAACAAACACCGATAAAGATGCTGAAGTTACTGATATTACAAAGGCGATAGCCAAAAATGCTGTGGCTGAAGTGGAGCAACAATTTATAAATATAAAACAAGAAATAAAGCAAAAAATACAAGATTTTTCAAACCAAACACTTGAAAAATTAAAAAGCTTTAACGAAGACATCGCAAATTCTTTATCTGTAAATATGCAAGATAAGGCTTTAGAGAGCATATTTAGCTATGAATTTAAAAGTGATGATGAAATGCCGTTTAACAAAAGAGGAAGTGGAGTAAAGAGATTGTTTTTGTTAAGTTTCTTTATAGCGGATTCTGAAAGACAAAATCACTCAAATATGATTTATGCCATAGAAGAGCCAGAAACTTCACAGCACCCAGATTTTCAAAGAAAAATTATTGAAACGCTTAAAACAATATCGCAAAATCCAAATAGGCAAGTGTTAATTACCACACATACGCCTGAAATAGTTAAATTAGTAGGTAAAGATGAAGTTATATTTGTTACAAAAGATGAAAATAATGCAAGAAAAATATTACAAAAAGAGACTTTAGATATTAGGCAAGTGGTTGAAACTTTGGGAATATTGCCCTATGTATCATACAAAGGTGTTTTGTTTGTAGAGGGTGAAAGCGATATAAAGTTTTTTAAGAATTTAGATAAGGTTGATTGTTTAAGGGATATTTTTAATATTGAAAGCATAACAATTGTTCCATTGCGTGGTGGCGGAAATATTGAAAGTTGGATAAAGCAGGATTATCTAAAAGGTAGTAATATCAAGCAGATTTATTTTATAGATAGAGATGATAAGGAGCGAGAAAATATTATTGAGCAAGATAATATAAAAGTCATAACTACGCAAAAACGAGAAATAGAAAATTATTATCCCATAGATATTGTGGAGAATTATTTTAAATCCAAATTAGAATTGGACTTTATATTTTCAGAGAACGATAAAAAGGAATGGGACAATAAAGACATTGCAAATTTAATTGCTCAAAAAACAACAAAATTTAATGAGAATTTACATAAAAGAGAAATCATAATCAAAGAAATGTTTAATTGTAAAGATATATGGTTGCAAATTAGCGAGGACAACTTGCAAAATTTTGATGAAATTAAAAGTTGGTTTGAGGCTATGAAAGATTTTTTTATTTAATAAATTTAGCTTAAGCCCAATAATTTTTTGATATGTTATCAATTTCTATGAGCCATTTTCCGTATCCTCGCCACTATCATCTATCTCAATCATATTCATATCACTTTTTGTAGATTCCTTACTCTCGGTTATAGATTTCTCACTTATAGTTTTTTTAGTTTTTGCACCTAATTCTTTGATTTTATTTAGCTTTAATTCGATTCCATCTTTTTTGCTAAATAATTTGGTCTCCATATCCTCGCTCGCAGTGCAAATGGTTTTTATGGCGCGATTGAGTTTTTCAAAGTCCTTGCACAACCCTTCAAATTTATTATAAATTTTCCCCATTTCGCTAAACGCCTCTTTCACTTTCTCATCGCTCTCTACATAAGTCCAGCTAATGTTTATTGTTTTAAGTGCCATAAATAGCGTGTGTGGCGTGGTTAGATAGATTTGTTTGTTAAAAGCATATTGATAAAGCGTTGGCTCAGCATTCAACGCCAAATCTAAGATATTATTATATGGCACAAAAAGTAGCATAAAATCATAGATTCGCGTCTGTGCGAATCGCGGATTTTTGCTAGTAAATTTTTCATAAGGCTTTTTGGAGAGGTCATCTATGCGCGATTTTAGATTTTGCGCTATTTGCTTACAAAGTGTGCTATCTAGCAAATCTATGCTTTTAAATTCGCTAGATTCACTAAAATTGCCCATAGAGTAATTATTTGGCAAGGAAAACTTCGCATCAATGATAATGCTTCGCTCTTTATCCAAATGCACGATTGCATCAGGCTTTAGCCCCCTATCATCATCTCTAAAATGCGCTTGAATCTCATAATGTTCCCCTTGAATAAGCCCACTAGATTCTAACACGCTTTTTAGTTGCAATTCTCCAAAATTCCCGCGAATCTTTTTATCGCCACGCAAAATCTTAGCGAATTCATCGGCAGTCGCGCCAAGTTTTTGGGTTTGCTTAAACATTGAGTCAATATGTGTGCCTAATTTGATTTCATTTTCTGATAGTTGTTTGGAATATTGCTCGACTTTGTTTTTTATGGGCGTAAAAATCTCATCTAGCACTTTACGCGAATCTGCATTTAACATATTTTTATTTTGCTCTAAAAGCGCGTTTTTTTGCATTTCAAATCGCTTGTCAATTTCCTCGCGGATAGTTTTTAGATTCTTTTCATATTGCGCCAAATCTTTCTCTTTATCCTGCTGATATTGAGCCCTAATTTGCTCTATGTTTTGATTGTATTTTCTTTCAAATGCGACTTGTTCGGATTCTAATTCGCTTATCCGCTTTTCTTTTTCCGTTTTTAATATGTCAAATTTTGCTTGGTTGTTTTTATTTTGATTTTCTAGCATTTCATTGTGATGAGACTTTAGATTTGCCAACTCATCACTATGGGCTTGTTTTAATCCATAAATATAATCATCTTTACCTTGTAGTTGTTGTTTATAAAAATTATCGCTAGATTTTAGAATCACATTTGCATTACGCAAAGAGATAATTTTTGCAACACAAAGCCCACAAGCCACAAGCACGATAATTAGCAATGCAGAGATAACATAAATCATCATTGATTCCTTTTTAGTGAAAACATTAGCGCAGTTTATCTAATTTTAAATAAAATTTTTGGATTTTTTGATGACAAAACAACTAGAACAATGCTTAATTGTAGAAATGTGCGGAAAACAAGTTGACAGAAAATACCCTACAATATATCCCGTTTGTTATACTGAGGGCAAAGCCCGAAGTATCTCAAAAACAAAAGAGAGATTTTTCGTATTCTACAAATGCTCAAAATGATAAAAATCATTAGGACAAAAGAGATTCTTTGCTTCTTTACGAAAGCAAAGAATGACAAGATAGAGGAAGCTGATGACAAGAGTATAAAGAATTGTGATGACAAGGTAACGGAATCTAAAAATGACAAACAAATGATACAAGCAATTACAATAAAAATATTTCGCCTACGGCGCAATATAACAAAACAAACAAATCACAATATGACAACACTAACGAGTTAGAATCTCAAATCAATAAGCTAGTCTATCAACTCTACGATTTGATACGCAGTTCTATGATTTGGCACAACAAAACCATAGAACCCATTAAAAAACGAAATACACCACCAAAAACTTCCTAGTATAGATTCTGCTCAGTAACGATATTGCTGATATTTGGTAGTGGCGAAGTGCGCGTATAAAAAAATGTATTTTTGTCAATAGTTTTTGAGCGCACGGCTTCGGGGCGAGGAAATATACGGCGCAAGCTCGGGTCGATTCTCACCGCTCCTGCTACTATCTCGGCAAACACAGGTGCTGCCACCGCAGAGGCACTCTCATATCTCCCTATGGGGCTATTATCATCGCGACCAAACCATATAATAGCCTGCACATCGGGCGTATATCCGCAAAACCAAAAATCCACATTGTTGTTTGTCGTGCCTGTCTTGCCTGCTGTCTCTATCCCGCTTACTGCTGCGCGTCTGCCTGTGCCTGCCCTGACGACTTCGCGTAGCACGGAGGTAGTGAGAAACGACTGCTCGGGTGAGATTATCACTTCTGATTGCGTCTCATAAGAAAACACATTGCCCTGCGGGTCGATTACACTATCAATTAGCACGGGCTCGTTGCGCACGCCATAGTTTGAAAATATCGAATACTCTTTTGCCACCATTATCGGCGTGGCGTTTAGACTACCGATAGCGATTGTCATATCCGCGCTAAACCCACTAAAGCCAAAATTTAGCAAGCCATTGTAGATGTTGCTAAACCCAACAAGCGTGGCGACATTTATCGTGGCTAGATTGCGAGAGTGGATAAGGGCGTCTTGGAGGGTTACCATTCCTTGAAACTTCCCACCAGAATTTCTAGGATTCCACTCATCAAAGCTCCGCGCAGCATCGGGGACTTGTGTAGCGGTGGAGTATCCTCTATCAAAGGCGATTTGATATATAAATGGCTTTATGCTACTTCCCATTTGGCGATAAGCATCTACTGCGCGATTATACGGACTTTTTTCGTGATTTACCCCACCTACAAGGGCTAAAATCTTGCCCGTTTTGTTATCTGTGATGACTACCGCACCATTTAGCGTATCATTTGCAGTCAAGTCATCTTCGCTAGGAAGTATGGTAGGTTCTGCGCCTTTGGGTCTTTGGGCTTGGAGTAGCTTTAGCTGTCGAGCTTGTAGCGCAGTGTAGCCGTTCTTTAGGGCTTTTTGGGCGACTTCTTGGTAGTCCAAATCTATGTGTAGCTTGATAGTGTAGCCACCTGTTTTTATGTCTTTTATGGAGCTTAGTTGCCTTAAAGCATAATCAGTTACATAAGGAGCGACATTTTGAGTAAGCGTCTGATGATATACTATGGGCTTTTCTGCAAGTGATGAGTCTCTATACTCCTTAGAAATCCACCCCAAATCATACATTCTGCGGATAATGTCATTTGCACGCGTAAGTGCCAAATCCAAATTTTTGGTAGGGTCATAAGTGCTAGGGGATTGTGGTAGCCCTACCAAAATAGCGATTTCTTTTAGGCTTAGCTGATTTAGTGTTTTTTTGAAGTAGCCAAGTGCTGCGGTTTTGACACCATAGTATCCGTGCCCCAAAAACACCTCATTTAGATAAATCTCCAAAATCTGCTCTTTGCTAATAATTTCTTCTACTTGCACGGTAAGCAAGGCTTCTTTGATTTTGCGACTTATGGTGCGCTCTCGCGTCAAAATGATATTTTTTACCACCTGCTGCGTAAGCGTGCTTCCACCCTCTCCTAGTCGCCCTGTGCGGATATTTTTTAGCATCGCACGGATAATGCCATCATAGTTTATCCCGCCGTGCTCAAAAAAAAGCGTATCCTCAATAGCTAGCAACGCCTCAATCATTCGCGGTGGAATCTCATCAAATTTCGCGTAGAATCGAAATTCCGTGTCAAATACATTGGCTATGAGGCGGTTTTTTCTGTCATAGATTTGGGTAGCGACTTTTGGGGAGTAGTGCCTTACTTTATCCAAATCCGCGCTTAGCTCAAAATACAGCGCAATCAAATACACACCAAATATCAATCCACCAACGACACAACTAGATAATGCGACTTTTCTAATCATTTATTTTTACTTGCCTTATATTTTTTATGCAAAGATTTTACCTGCTTTGCTTAAATTTATTTAAATTTCGACTTTTTCGGGCTTTGCACGACTTTTTCAGACAAAAGCGCAAATCCAAAAAAACTAGATAAGCACCTACCTTGCCCTACTTCACGCTTACACTTCACTCTGCATAGTCCAAATACCACATTTAAGCAGTGCAGAATTTAGACAGCACAAGAGATTTACTCCCTTGCTTGCTTCTAGGGTTTGCCTATGCTTTTGGGGCTTGCACTTCAGGCTCTTTAGATTCTGCTGGCTTTGGTTGGGTTTGTGTGCTAGCCTGAGCCATATTTTGCCTAGCATCTCTTATATCTGCTCTTTCTTGTTGGACGCTATCTACTTTTTCAGCTAGCATTTTATCAAGGCAGGACATTACACCCTCGCTTCCCTTTTCCATTCCCACCACTTTCTCATCTATGAAGCTTTTTGGTGGATTTTGCTTGCTCATTATTGCTTCAGCTAGGCTATTTGCTTGAGTATGCACTTGCGCGTGGAAAGGCTCTAAATCCCTATACCCCGCAGTCATAGCAAAATGCTCTTTGCCATCGCCCTCATAATACCACTTGCCAAGACGGCAATTTGTATGCGGGACTTGATTGAAGCTATCAGATAGTCCAAACACAAGTGCGTAGAGATTGTTTTTAAACACCGTGTGGTCGAGCTTAGCAAGGGTGCAAAACACCTCATTATTGCAAGAGCGTAGAGCATTTTTGGCTAGTTTTACGGTGTTTATGGCGAGGTTACTTTTGGCGTAGATATCTTCGACATTTGCCTTTACTTCAGCTGTGAAAGTCGAAGTTTCTTCCGTAGTGGTTTGTATATCGCTTGCTTCTTGTTGCATAGATTTTACGACTATGGCGATTTCTTTGGTTGCTTTTTGGGTTTTTTCTGCTAGTTTGCGCACCTCATCAGCGACAACGGCAAATCCTCTCCCGTGCTCACCCGCTCTAGCAGCTTCAATAGCCGCATTTAGCGCAAGGAGGTTTGTTTGCTCGGCTATGTCATCGATTAGAGATACGACATTAGTGATTTCATTGCTTCTTTGGGCAAGTGAGTTTGCGATGTTTGTGGCGTTTTGCATACTTTCATAGAGCTCTTTTATGCTTTCTTCGGCTTTTTGGCTTACTTTACCCACTTCAGCTAGTTCTTCTTCATTGTGTTCTGCACCTACTTGGATTTTTTTTGATTGTTCCAAAATATTTTGCAATGAGCTTTGCACGCCTACGATTCCGTCTTTTAGGCTTTTGTGGTAAGTCGCTAGCAAATCCACACCATCATCACTATCTCTTTTAGAGCCCTCTTGGACAAATCGATAAAACACCACACCATCAATGTTTTGGCTTTTTAGTGAGAAGTTTTTGCCACCTACTGATATGACAGAGTGCCCATCTCCAAGTTCTCCTAGTGCTCTTATGAAATCAGGTAGATTCCCCAAAGACAATGCCACAGAATTTGCAAAAACCGCCTCCCCATTTTTCACACCGACTAAGGCTTCATCAAACCCAAATGAAGCGATTTTTTTGTAATGCTCTACTTCTGCTTTTAAGGCTTGATTTTCCGCTACTTGCTTTTGCAGTGCAGCTTTTGTTTCACTAGAAGAACCAAACATAGCAAGACTCCTTACAACTTTAATTTTTGATTTTGCAACCTCATTTTTGCGTTTGCTAAAGGCATTTTAACATAGATTTTGTTTCTTATTTATTAAAAATGTATTATAATTTCGCTAATTTTTGAATTCTCATTATGAGGTGTAAAATGAAAAACAGACTTGAAACTTTAGATGCTATCATTGATAGATTGCGACTTTTTGTCAAGCAAGACGGGCTAAAAAACTCCAAACAACGCGAAGAGATTGTATCCGTGCTTTATAAAAGTGGCACACACCTAACCCCCGAAGAAATCGCTAATAACTTGCGCTTGCGTGATAAATCTACGAGTATTTCTTCCGTGTATAGAATCTTGGGCTTTTTGGAAAAAGAAAAATTTGTAACCTCCATAGAGCCAGATAAAGGTGGCAAGCGATACGAAATCGCGGCAAAAGAGCACCACGACCACATTATTTGCTTGCATTGCGGAGCGATTGAGGAGTTTGTCGACAATGAGATAGAATCTCGCCAAATTGAGGTGGTAAAATCCCTAAAAGCAAAGCTAATCAGCCACGATATGAGGCTGTTTGTCATCTGTGAGAAATGCCAAAAACAGCTACGAGACTAGGGCGTGCGCTCAAAAAATAGTTTTACTTCCTTTACTTCTTTCATTTTGTAATTGCGAGCAAGTCCCAAGACTTGCATAGCAATCCACACAATACATTTTGGTTTTGGTGTTTTGGAGGGGGATTTTGCGCGTTTTATCGCTTGCAATCACTTGATTTTGCTACCACACTAAAATCTTTGCTAAACCTAGACAGCAAAAAGACTTGATAGAATTTTGCTCAAGTTTTACCTCCAAAAACACTTAAAATCTTTCTTTTGGATTCTCCACAAAGAGATTTAAATCATTAGCTATTTTTAGACTTCTTATTTCTTTTGGCATAGTTTTTTACACCTTATGTGATTTTTGGGCGTGATATTTGCTTATGTTTGCTTGGCGATTTTTACCATAAATAAATTTGCAATCAAATCAGTTGAGAATAGCGAGATTATAAGGCTTTAGATTACTGCATAAAATATTTTTCTAAAAATTTTAAAAACTAGCCGATTTTGTAGCTACCCAATGGATTGAATCAAATCAAGTCCAACTTGTAGAAGTTAAATACAATCAAATTTAGCTTGATGATGCTTCGTTTGATAGCACTTCTTTGCAAGTGGATTGCCTAGCAGAGTCGCCTTAATGTGTGATTTTGCTTAAATCTTTTGGATTTTGATTTTATATTTCGCCAAACAATTCTAGTTGATTCTCTAAAGAATCCTTATAAAACTTCTGCATAAGCCCAGAGACTTAGATAAAGAGGGATAAAATGTCAGCCACAAAAAAACTCACAACCAGCCAAGAATTAGAAAAGTTGTTTAAAACCGCAGAACCCAAAATGGTGTCCCACGAAGCCGTAGCCCAGATTCTAAAAAAGCCACCAAACCAAGCCCAAGTCAAAAAAATCAACGACCTTGTCAAAAAGTATAAATGCACACTTTTGAGCTCATCAGAGCTTGCAAAAAAGCTAAATATCAAAGACAAAGAGGAAGCCGAGAGGGAGCGCAGAGAATTTGTAGAAAACGAGCTAGATAGCGAATTTGATTTTATGAAAGATAAAGAGCTACTTGAGTGGAGTAGGAGTGATAGTCCTGTGCGAATGTATCTGCGCGAAATGGGGCAAATCGAGCTACTCACAAAGGAGGAAGAAGTAGAGCTTAGCAAGCAAATAGAATTTGGGGAAAATATTATCCTTGATGCGATTTGCTCTGTGCCTTATCTCATCGACTTTATCTATGACTACAAAGACGCGCTTATCAATCGAGAAAGACGCGTAAAAGAGCTTTTTAAGAGCTTTGATGATGAGGAGGACGGCGAGGAAGATGACTTTGATGATGAGAGTGTCGATGAGGGGAAATACGATGCAAAATACCAAGACAACAAATACGAAGATAACGATAGCGAGCATAATGACGGAGAGTATAACGACATAGATGAGAGCAAACGCCCCATAACCAAAAAGGACAAAAAGCGTATCGAAAAAGTTATCCAAAGCTTCAAAGCACTAGATAAAGCAAAAAAAGAATGGCTAAAAGTGCTAGAATCTATGCCCGAGCAAATCTCGCTAAATAGCACCATAGATAGCAAAAAGGATAGCCCAAACAAAAAATCAAGTAACGAAAAAACAAGTAAGGAAAAATCTAGCAAAGACAAATCTAGCGCAAATTCTGCAATGAATGTCGTAGAAATCCCAGAAGATGAGCTAATGTATATCCTCACTCTAGCTCACAAGAAAGAGCTACTAAAAGACAAACTACTTGACTTAGGACCCACAAGTAAGCTAATCAACGAAATCGTAAAAGCTATGGAAAATAGCCTAAGAAGTGGCGATGGGTTTGAGAGAGAGCTTAAGCGACTTGAGTATAAGCTACCTCTGTTTAATGACATACTTGTGGAAAATCACCAAAAAATCCTTAGCAATATCACAAATATGAGCAGAGAGGATATACTAAATGCGATTCCAGAAGCTACAATGCTAAGTGTGTATATGGAGCTAAAAAAGCTATTTCAGACAAAAGAAGCAAGCGAGGGTGGGTTCAACCTAGAGCCAGAGAAGCTAAAAGAGATTTTGGAGCAAATCAAGCGAGGCAAAACCATCAGCGACAAAGCAAAAACCAAAATGGCAAAATCCAACCTCCGCCTTGTAGTCAGCATAGCCAAACGGTATACAAATCGTGGATTGCCGTTTTTGGACTTAATCCAAGAGGGAAATATCGGGCTTATGAAAGCGGTGGATAAGTTTGAATACCAAAAGAATTTCAAATTCTCCACTTATGCGACTTGGTGGATACGCCAAGCGATTTCGCGCGCTATCGCCGACCAAGCCCGCACTATTAGAATCCCAATCCATATGATTGAGACGATAAACAGAATCCACAAAATTATGCGCAAATACACCCAAGAGCACGGCAAAGAGCCAGATACAGAATATATAGCCAAAGAAGTGGGGCTACCTGTGGATAAAGTCAAAAATGTCATCAAAATCACAAAAGAGCCTGTGAGCTTAGAAGCCCCTATCGGCAATGATGATGACGGGAAGTTTGGGGATTTTGTCGAGGATAGAAGCACGATGAGTGCTATGGAATATATCCTAAAAGAGGACTTGCGCTCCCAAATCGAAGATGTGCTAAATCAGCTAAATGAGCGCGAACGCTCCGTAATCAAAATGCGCTTTGGGCTACTTGATGATGAGAGCGACCGCACGCTTGAAGAAATCGGCAAAGAGCTAAATGTAACGCGTGAGCGCGTCCGACAGATAGAATCAAGCGCAATCAAAAAGCTAAAGCACCCAAAAGTCGGACGAAAGCTAAAAAACTATATCGAAGAATAAGCCGCTTAAAGTCCAAGCTACAAATGCACCAAATAGCATAAAATACACGCAAAGTGCGCAAGTGGGAGTTGCCCCCAAAAGTAAAAATGCAATAGATTGGGTAAGGAAGCGTAGCTTTACACTAGCTAGATTTTGTTTTGTATGGATTTTTGCAGGGCTAGATTTTGTCGAGTTGGATTTTGTGGAATTAGACTTTGCGAAGGTTAGATTTTGGATAGGGTAGATTTGTGTTTAAAAATTTGCTTGTGAGATTTGGCGTTGTTAGGATTTTAGCGAACTATCATTGCTTGCTAGCGTTGAGTGCGTTTGTGTGGGTTTGGCTATATAATGGCGAGTTTTGGCACAAAGTAAATACATACATAGTGCAAAATACGCACAATCTCACAATTTGTGATACACACAAAACAAACAAAGCAAAATCTAATAGCGAGATTTCTACCACGCCTACTGCGCTTACAACACTTGCCGCGCCCACAACGGTTGCAACAACAGAGGCAAAAAACACAAAACAAGCATTACCAAAGCTAGATAACGCACACCAAAGCTCATCTAGCCATAGCACTTCTAGTGCTTTATCATCGCCCCCCCCCCCTCCAAAAATCCACACTTTAGAGCAAAATAAAATCAACGAATGCAACGCCAGCTCTACTAGCCCTGCCAAAGATTCTAGCACACAATCTTTTGCTAGATTTTGGCTAAAATCTAGCATTTTTCTAGCGACTTTTTTACTTCTTTGGACTATGCTAGAAATCCTTATGTTTCGCGCTTATGCCAAGTCATTGCTAGGTATGTTTTTTGTGGTGGCAGGGGTTTGTAGCTATTTTTTAGATTCACTGCATATTAGCTTTAGTGCGTCTATTATTGATTCTTTTTTGCAGACAAACCCTCGTGAAGCAAGCGATTTTTTAAGCCCTAGTTTTGCACTGCATTTTGGGATTTTTGTGGTGTTTCCCTTAGTGATACTTTGCGCTTTGCACTTTGCTAGCAAACACCACAGCAAAGCCCTTACTCCAAAATCACATAAACCAAAAATCCTGCTAATCCTGCTTGTAAGCATAGCGTTTCTATATGCTTTGCAAGGGGTAAGGATAGTAGATGTTTTTAGGGAGCAAAGACTGCTTTTTGTGCTAAACCCATTTGCCCCCATTCGTGCGAGCATAGATTTGGCTATTGATAGATTTCAAACCCCAAGCCACTACACGCATTTGGGCGAAGATGCCACCACAAATGCCAAATCTAAGCTATTTGTCCTTGTGATAGGAGAATCCGCCCGCGCGGCAAATTTCCCTCATAGTGGCTATGAGAGAGACACCATCCCCCACACGGCAAAAGTAAAAAACCTAGTATATTTTAGCGATTTTACTTCTTGTGGCGTGATTACGGCGATTTCTGTGCCTTGCTTGCTTACCCACTATCCGCGCAAATCCTACACGCATAGAAACCTAAGTCTTTATAGCGATTCTGTGCTAGACATCGCCAAAAAAGCGGGATATGAAGTTTATTGGGTTAGCAACAACGGAGGAGAGTGCATAGGTGGCGTATGCGCTCGCTTGGATAAAGAAAAAATCATCTACTTCAACCAAAGCGGACAGCTAGATGCTGATATGCTCCCTACGATAAAATCCATAATCGCCAAAAACACTCTATCCAAAAGCAATACCCTGCTTGTAATCCAGCTACAAGGAAGCCACGGAGCGCGCTATGATTTGCGCTATCCAAAAGAGTTTGAAATCTTTAGCCCCGTGTGTGCTAATAACGAGCTTAGCCAATGTCAAAAATCACATATACAAAACGCCTATGATAATTCGCTTATTTACACGGATTTTGTGCTTGCTTCTATCATTTCCCTGCTAAATCACACAGCGCAAGCAGATATTGCGCTGTGGTATATGAGCGACCACGGAGAATCTCTAGGCGAATATGGGCAATATATGCACGGAGGATTTCCCTACTCTCTAGCCCCACAAGTCCAAAAACAAATCCCATCATTTATGTGGTTTAAGTCCAACCCCGCCCTCACACAAAAGCTACAATCTATCAAAGATAAGCCATACTCGCACGATTTTGTATTTCACACACTTCTTGGACTTCTAGAGATAAATACCAAAGACTATGACAAAGATTTAGATATATTTAGCGATTAAATATTCATACTTTATTCATATTTTTCATTTTTATTTCACACTATCACATTATACTACTGTGCTTATGAAAATCCTAAAGGAGTTCAAAATGAAGTATTTCGTTGCAGTATTTTTAGGAATCTTTTTAGCTCAAAGTTCAGCATTTGGCGCAAAAGCAGAGAGTGAGCATCCGCCACTTTCAGAGGATACCAAAAAGGCAATCGCGCAGTATAAACGCGCACCAAGCGAGGCAAATAAGCAAAATCTACTAAATGCGCTAAACAAAAGCTATGATGCTGTAATCGCGCAGAAAAAGGAAAAACTTGCGCAACGCGAAAAAGAGAGAGATAAAAATATAGATTTGTGGCTAAATGGCGTAAAAAGGGGCAAAAATCCACCTTTTATGAATCTGCAAACAGATAATAACAAAGGCAATGAGCGACAAATCGTAGCAAAAGCGATAAGTGCTTACAATCAAAACAAATCTGCACAAAATGAGAGTGCGTTAAGAGAGGCTTTGAGTGCATATTATGAGGCGTTTTTAGAGGAGCAACGCGCACATATCAAAGAGACAGAGGATTTGCGAAGTGAGCGAATCGCTATGAGTTTTGAGCGATTTAGTAGCGATAGATTCGCCCTATCGCCCAAAGGCGAGGCAAATAAAAGTGCCAATCGCCTAAGTGTCGATGAAGTTTTGGCAGAAATCATCGCAAACTATATCAATGTCGGCGCGGAAATGCTCCCTGTGAATCCAGAAAGCAGAGTGCGTGAGCGAAAATTTAACGCCCAAATCAATGACGCGCAAAAAGCCTACTTGCAAGATAAATCCGCGCAAAATAAAGCAAAACTGCGCGAAGCGATTGCGGAGGCTTATAATGCCGCGCTTATGGCAAGAGTGCAAAGCGTAAAAAGTGCGCAAAGTAAAGGCACTAAAGGCGGGGCAAAACTGCTAGATAAAATGACAGATAACGCGTTTTTGGAGGAGCAATTTAGCGAACTCACTACGCAGCGCAATCTCTATGGGCGAATCGATAGGATTGTTTCCTTTGGGGGCAATACCGCTGATGAATGGACGCCTCGCCAAAAGCAAGATAGCCTAAATCTATCCACCGCGCTAAAAAGTGGCGACAAAAATGCCACTACGCGCGAGTTTAACGCGCTGTATGACAAAATGCTAAAGGCGCAAGATTCGCACTTACAAGCGACAAAGCAACGACTAGATTTACTCATCGATGAATGCTTGGATTTGCTTACAAGATAAAATATCTATAACTTAAAAAATAAGGAGCGAATAAATGATAAAAATTTTAGGGGCTAATGTGCGTGGCTTCGCACTGGTTTTGTCTATGGTTGTGCTTGGAGGTGTGGTTAGTGGTTGTGCAAGCGAGGGCACAATAGCAGTAAAACAAAAACATATAAAAACACATAGCAAACACTATAAGCACCACAAACACCACAAGCATCATAGGCGATGATTTTTACCTGCTCATATCTGTTATTCATAGCTTATTTATCATTATCTTGGCTAGTGTCTTTTGGATTGGCAGAATTAGTGGGACTGGCAGAATCTAAACCACTAGATTCCAAATTTGCAGAATCTAAATTTGTAGGATTACTAGATTCCGCAGAGTTTGTAGAATCCAAATCGCCAAAGTCCGCTTGCGTTGCTTGCGTGCTAGATTTTGGCGTGCTAGATTCTTTTTTGGTAGATTTTTCTTTTGGCTTACTTTTGGATTCTGTTGATTTTTCACTAGCCTTTCCATTAGTTTTTTCACTAGATTTTTCGTTAGCTTTTTCACTTGGGCTAGTTTCTTTGTCAAAATCTTTTTTGCTAATCTCTTTGCTAGAATCCAAAAGTTTAGAGTAGTCTAGCTCATCACTAAAACTTTTTATCCTCTTGCTTTTCTTGCCTTTTTTATTTGTGCTTAAGCTATATCCACTATCTTGCAATGCCCGATTTGGCAGGGCTTTGTTGGGGTAGTATGCGTTTTTGTATTCGCCATTATTTAGGTTTTCTAGATAGATACAAGAATCCCCATCTTTTTTTAGGCAGCCCTTTTCCCAGAAGTAGCGCATTCTCTCCTGTCTCACTTCCTCGCTTGGCACAAAGTGTGGCAATGGAAATTGATATATCACCCCAGATAGTGCGCAATAATACCCCACACCTCTATCACACATTGCCGCTGTCATTCTTAAGCCCTCATTTGCCACCTTTATCGCGTTTGTATCTCCATTTGGTTGCAAAAAATCATAGCTTAGGCGATAGCACCCCCAGCCCTCGCCCATTTCACACGCTTTTTTGTATAGCCACTCTACTTGGATATTTCGCCCGATGAGTTCCCAGATATGCACTTGCATTTGAGGGTATTGAGATAGCATAATCCCCAAAAATGCGCAAGACTGCCCACTTGCAATGCTTGGCTTTTGGGTAGCCATAACAAGGCAAGCATTTTTTAGCGTGAGGGCTGCTCTCTCTAGCGGGATACTCCACGCTTTTTTATCGCCATTTTCCTCATAGGCATACACCCAGCACGCAAGCCCCAAGCGATACTCGCACGCTTGTTTTAGCAAAGCCATTTGCCCTTTTATATCTCGCTTATATAGGGCATATCTCGCACTTGAAGTTTGCTCCATAAGTGCGAAAAAGCGCGTTTTTTCTTCCACACTAAAACGCTCCAAACTAGCCTTATTTGCACATCCACCAAGCAGCACGACAAGCACACCACAAAATAGCCCTGCTAATGCCATATTTGCAAGCAAGATAGTGCTTTTTAGATATAAAATCCTCAAAATATGCTCCTTAAAGATTTTGTTGCTTTTTGCGAGATTTTAGGCGAAATTTTTGCAATTAAACGCGCATTTACGCATAGTTTGATTTAAGCAAACAAATTTTATGCCAAATATATGCTACGAAATTTTGCTCATAATTGCGCAAAATCAAAGCATTTCACAAATCTAGCTAAAATTTTTTTAAAAAAACTTTTTTGCATTTTTGCGTGAAAAACACAAAATCTCATTCAAACTCATTGCAACAAGTTAAGAAATTATGAACTTATCGTGTATTTTGGCTTTTTTAAGCGCGTTTTTTAAGCAATGTGGCAATAGATTATTTATTCTACGCTAAAATCTGCCAACTTTATGGTTGTTTGGATTTTGACTGCTTAACACTTAGATTTTAAGGATATACCTTGTCTTCTCATAATTCTACACAATCTCATAAGACCTTTACTTACCGCGATAGTGGCGTTGATATTGATGAGGGAAATGCGTTAGTTGATTCTCTAAAATCCATTGTAAAGCGCACTTTTGATAGCAATGTCATCGGCTCTATCGGCTCTTTTGCAGGAGCATACTCACTTCCTGGCGGATACAAAGAGCCCATTTTACTAGCTTGCACTGATGGCGTAGGCACAAAGCTACGTCTTGCCATAGAGGCAAAAAAACTTGATTTTGTCGGCATAGATTTGGTGGCTATGTGTGTAAATGATTTGATTTGCAACTTTGGAGAGCCTCTGTTTTTTTTGGACTACTACGCCACAGGCAAGCTAGACAAAGAAGAGGCTTTGCGCGTGATAGAGGGCATAGCAAAGGGTTGCCAAATCGCAGGGTGCGCCCTCATAGGTGGCGAAAGCGCAGAAATGCCCTCAATGTATGCAAAGGGGGATTTTGACTTAGCTGGCTTCAGTGTGGGAATCGCAGAGAGGGCATCTTTGGAGCTACCAAATAGCATAAAAAAGGGCGACATTTTGGTGGGATTCCCAAGCAGTGGTTTGCACTCAAATGGATTCTCGCTTGCTCGCAAAGTGTTTTTTGAAGTAGAAAAAATGGACTTTAGCAAAGAAATATCAGCACTAGATTCTAGCTCCCAAAGTGGCATAAAATATATCAAAAAGCCGCTTATAGACGCGCTTTTAGAGCCTACTACTATCTATGTGCCACTCTTTAGGCAAAAAAGAGAATTTATCAAATCTCTAGCTCATATCACAGGTGGTGGCATACTAGAGAATCTACCTCGCGCTTTGCCTAAGCACTTGGGCGCGTCTGTAAATATAGATGCTATCCCTAGCCAAGAGATTTTTGAGCGTTTGTGTGGGTTTGTAGAGATAGAGGAGGCATATCGTGTGTTTAATATGGGTGTGGGACTTATCGCGTGTGTGGAGGAGGGCAATGTCGATGAGGTTTTGCGCGGAAGTAATGGCTTTGTGCTAGGAGAGGTGGTAAGCCAAAGTGGTATCACACTCAAAAAAGGCAATGACATTGTGATAAGGGGGGAGAGTTGAAATCTTTTTTTAGAGCATATACGCTACCATTTCTTGTCCTCCTAATCGGGCTAGTTATGTATTATGTTATGTTTATCAAAAGCAACGAACGATATAGCGAGCAAGTAGAGGATACTTCTAGCTTCACTCGGCACAATCATTACCAAAGCAATAATTTTGAGGATTCTAACATTTTGAGTGAGTTTTTTTCCTCCATAAAGAGAATCGTGCTAAATAGCAATCCAAATGAATATCCAAAAGAGGAAATAAACGCACATTTCACTCAAAACACCGATGAATACGCTACGCAAAGTTTGCAAGAAAACCAAGAAATAAAACAAAATGATGATGGGCAGATTTTCTCTCAAGAAAGTGTGCAATATAGCACTCAAAGCACGCAAGATATACTTGAGAATGACAAAAGTCCTACTCAAAACCCTACCCAAAATCTTGCCCAAAGCCAAACCACTTCTCAAGCCACTCAAACCATTGAGCCTACCAAATCCCCTCAAACCCTGCTATACTACACCACTACTAGGCTAAATGTGAGAAAAGAGCCAAGTATAAGCGCACCTCTACTTAGCAGGCTAGCAAGTGGCGAAAAAGTCAAAGTTATTAAGTTTAACGATGAGTGGGCACAGCTAGAAAATGGTGGCTGGGTAAGTGCTAAGCTATTGACTTTGGAGCGAGAGGATTCTAGCTTGCAAGACACGCAAATGTATACTTCGCTTGTAAATGCAAATATACGCCAAAAGCCTGATAATGATTCCCCTATCGTAGGCTCGGTGCTAAAGGGTGAGCGAGTGCGTGTCCACTCCATAGCAAATGGCTGGGCTAGACTACTAAGTGGTGGCTATATCGCACTTAGATTGCTTCAAAAAGATAGTGATTAGATTTTAAGAAATCATCATTTATGAAATATCTTTGCGTATTTGGCAATCCTATCGCCCACTCCCTCTCCCCGCTTATACATAATTTCGCCCTAGCAAAATTAGGCTTGCCTTTTATGTATGGTAGATTTTGCCTTGATAGTGGAGAGAACTTAAAAAATACATTTTTTCGTCTAAATCTTAGTGGGGCAAATATCACCGTGCCATTTAAAGAGCACGCCCTCTCTCAAGCCGATGAGCTAGATAGTCTAGCCCAAGAAATCGGCGCGGTAAATACCCTAGTGCTAGAATCTAGTGGCAAGCTAAAGGGATACAACACCGATGCGAGCGGGTTTGTAGAGAGTATAAGGGATTTTATGCCAAATCCCGATTTTGCCCCACGCACGGCAAAAAGCGCATTAGTGCTTGGTGCTGGTGGCAGTGCTAAAGCTGTGGCGTGCATATTGACAAAATATGGCTTAGAAGTGCAGGTGGCAAATCGCTCGGATTCTAAGCGGGATTTTTATTCTTCGCGTGGGATTGCGTATCATCTTTTTAGCGAGCTAGAAGCAAGGGATTTTGACATAGTCATAAACGCCACGAGTGCGAGCCTGCAAGGCGAGCTACCATTGCCTAAAAACCTACTATCAGAGATTTTTACTCACTGCAAACTAGCTTATGATTTGATGTATAGCAAAAATCTAACACCATTTTTAGCCCTAGCAAAAGATTGCCACATAGACTACAAAGACGGCAAAGATATGCTTTTGTGGCAGGCGGCAAAAGCCCTAGTGCTTTTTATCTCTACTGAAAATACATCTAATCTTTACCAAGAACACCAAATCTATGCCCTAATGTCCCAAGCGATAAATAGCCACAAAGCATAAACGCCACAAAAGAGTAAAAAATTGAAAGAGTTTCTCATCTCACTTTGCTTAGGCACAAATGAGATTCCCAAAAAATACTCCTCTATCTATGAGCAAATCAAATCTTGTGGCGCGATAGAAAATCACCAAAGCAAAAAGCATCATAATTTTTTTAAGCTACATTGTAAGTTTGGGATTTTTAGCGTTAGCAAACCAAAATCATCACTTACAAAATCTATTTTTTTGCAAGACATCACCAAAAGACGCAATGACATAAGGCTATCTATTAAAAATACACCAAAATCTTTGGAAAATGGCGAGATTGTGCTAGCACTTTTGGCAGGTAAATTTGTGCGCGTTATCAAGTCTTTATCAAGCCATAGCACTAAGCACGTCCAAAAACAAAATCTAATCTACCTAGAAAAGCAAAAAGGTAAAATCATCGGCATAAACTTCCAAGATGGCGAAATCTCTACCCTGCCTTTTTCGCAAAAATCCTTAGAGCAGTTGCCTTATCACTGCGTTTTTAGCTATGAAAATATAAAACCAAAGATAAATAAGATTTATGGTGTGCTAGAGGAATCAAAAGTCGATGAAGCTATCGCGCTATTTCTGGCAGATAGGAAAGAGGAGTTTAGCCAAGAAGCCAAGCAATTAGCCCAAAGCTTTGGCGATAGAGTAGAACCAAGTTTATATACAGACTTAAGCGGTGGTTTATATGGGGGCGAGATTGGTGGAAAGGCTGGTGGCAAGGTTTTTGGTAGAGCGGACTTATCCAAGCTAGATTTTATCACTATTGACCCAAGCGATGCAAAAGACCACGATGATGCGATTTACTATGATGAAAAAAGCAAGGTTTTGTATGTCGCTATCGCTGATGTAAGTGAATATGTATTGCCAAAAACCGCGCTTGATGAGGAGGCAAAGCAGCGACTTTTTAGCCTATATTTTCCACATAAATGCCACCCTATGCTACCACAAGAGCTAAGCGAAAATCTATGCTCACTCAAAGCAAATGAGCTAAAGCTAGCACTTGTATGTGAGATACACTTCTGCGCCACTTCATCACGCAAAATCACACCCAAATCCACCAAAATCTATGAAGCCCTAATCACTCCCAAAGCAAATGTAAGCTATGAGTATATCGATAGTCTTTTAGACACGCTAGAATCAGCTAAAAAATCTAGCGCAATTTTTAAACCACTAAAAAGCCTTGCAAATCCTCGCTGGATTTTGTCCTTTTGGCATATCGCAAGCGGGCTTAAAAATGAGCGATTAAAAAAAGGCTTTGATTTTTTCACAAAAGAGCGCAAGATGACTTTGGACAAAGAGGGCGAGATAGAATCTATCCGCACGATTTTGCCAACTCGCGCTCATAGCCTTATCGAAGAGGCTATGCTACTTGCAAATGTAAGTGTGGCAATGTCTTTGGATAGTGCGCTAGGAGGCAAGGGAATCTATCGCACTCACAATCCACCTACAAAAGACAGGCTGCACGCACTTTTTGGCGAGATAGCACAGCTTGGCTACACCATAAAAAAAAGTAGAGCAAAAAAGCCACAAAATGACTACTCCAAAAATATCCACTCTCAAATCGCCCACCTACAATCCCTAGCAAGCACTCAAAAAGAAAAAGAAATCATTGATAGACTAATCATAAAATCCCAAAAAGAAGCACGATATGATTGCAGCAAAAATGAGCACTTTGGGCTAGGGTTTGAGGCTTATACGCATTTTACTTCGCCTATACGCAGATATAGCGATATTTTGGCACACAGACTTGTAAAGCTACTTTTGCGCTCTAGTGGCACGCTAGATATTAGTTTTGCCAAAAATCTATCCTCCTTGCCAAACCAAAAAGAGATTTTAAGGCATATTAACTTCACCCTAGAATCTATCCGCATAGCCACACCTCTGCTAAATGAAGCAGAGCGAGGAATCGCAAAATGTGAAATGTGCTTCAAAGATAGAAAATATGCTAGAAGTGCGCAAAAATGGCAGGGGGAGTCTATTTATATTCGCATTATTGATGAGCGATTCCCTGCTATTGGTGTAGTGGATTTTGCAGAATCTAGAAAGGAAGCTAATGATAAATCTAGCAAAGCAAAATCTAGTGAGACAAAATCCCACACGCCGCACACACAGGCTACACGCGCTGTGCAACAGCTAGCACTGCAACGCGCCCCAAATTCTACTTTGCAAGAGATTTTGCAAGGGGCGCGGGTTTTTGTGCGAGATTCTAGCTTGCAAAAGCACGCTACATATCTAGCACAAATCGCCCAAGTAGAGCTAGGCAGTGCTAGAATATATGCAAACATACTTGATATAAGCACCCAAGTGGATTCTACACCAAGAGCAAAATCCACCAAAAAACCAAAAAATAAGCACAAAACAACCAAAAAACAATCAAGCCAAAAGCACAAAAAGCAAATCAAATAAAAAGCAAATAATGTATAATACTCGCCAAATCATCTAAACCACCCACAAACCACATAAGGAGTGCGCAAAATGCCAAGTGATACACAATCTAGCACACAACCAAATGACATAACTTCCAAAAAAAGCTATTTTCAAAAAAAATTTGCACTCATTTTTGCTCCTATCACAAATCTACTAAAACTCGCCAATTCACTAAAACAACAAACATTCAAACTGCTAAAAGAGATTTATCATTTTTTGACTTACAAAGAGGAAATGTTTTATTACGCTTCATCACTTAGCTTTTATACGATTTTCGCGCTTATACCTATGCTTTTTATCACTTTTTCTGTCCTGCTTGCATTCTCACATTTCCAAGACAAAATCAGCGATATTCAGCACCTTATCATCTCAAATATCCTCCCTGCCAACGCCGAAGTAGTCATCAAATTTATGAATACATTTTTGGAAAACGGCTCAAAAATGGGAATGGTAGGCGTAGTAAGCGTATTTATCACTTCATTGCTATTTTTTCGCAACTACGAATACATTACCTCCAAAATGTTTGATTCTACACCGCGCAAATTTTTTGATTCTCTTATAATGTATTGGACGATGATTACGCTATTTCCGCTAGGTAGTGTGGTAATATTTTATTTTAGCGCAAGTGCACAGGGGCTATTTATGCAGGGAGGGAAATCCTTGATTTATAGTGATTTGTTCTCTTGGCTTGCTACTTGTGTGCTATTTCTCATACTTTTTCGCATCTCTGCAAACAAGCCATTGCACAAAAGGACTTTGTTTTTTAGCTCATTTACTTCTGGCACTGTGTGGTTTGCACTCAAAAATCTTTTTGTGTTTTATATCACTTACAACAAAACCTACGCCACGCTATATGGCTCGGTATCAATTATCCTTTTTCTAATGGCGTGGATTTATGTTTCTTGGCTTGTTATGCTATTTGGTATGCGCTCTTGTCAAGGGGTTTTAAAATGGCTTAATATTGAGCAAAAAGACACAAATCAAAAAGAAGCACATAATGAAACCGTATAGTAGATTTTGCTTATTCTCATAGATTTACACGATAATTTTAGAGGCGATTTGAAATAATATTTTGACACTTTTGGTGTAGCACTAGAGACATATAAGGAGCGCAAAAAGTGGGATTGGATAAATATTTTGTGAGTTTTTATACTCCTCCTGCGGATTTTTCCTCACTTGGCAAAATCACGCTTCTTAGTCCCAAAAATTTTGATGATTTTGATAAGTCTTTTGTGCTTTTAGGGGAATCACACACAAAGCAATACCTAAGTGGAATCTACTTTGAAAACAATCTAGCAAAGCTAAAATCAAAAAAATCAAACAACCAAAGCCACGACACAAAAGGCGAAATAAAGCAAACTTCACAATGTGATGAGAGCGATGAGATTTTCGCTCTCACAAAAAAGTGGCTAGATATGTATTTTGGTGGGGGGATTCCGCATTTTCTCCCTCCACTTGCACTGCAAGGCTCTAGATTTGCACTACTTGTGTGGCAAGAGCTACTAAAAATCCGCTATGGTAGCACCACCACTTATGCTACTATGGCTACAAAAATCGCACAACAAAGAGGGCTTGCCAAAATGTCAGCCCAAGCCATAGGTGGTGCGCTAAAAAACAATCCCATATCAATCATTATCCCCTGCCACCGAGTGATTGGCACAAATGGTAGCTTGATAGGCTACGCAGGAGGAGTAGAAAAAAAGAAAATCTTACTAGGACTTGAAAACCTCACAACTACTTAGAATCGCCATAAAATCACCAAGAGTTTTTAAGCACTTTTATGTAGAGATTTTAGTCTAAAAAGCCTTTTAAATCATTGCAATAAAGTGTTTGACATATCTTGGCAGGCTTGCCTTTTTAGCACACTTTGACACACTTGGATTTTGTGCTTAAACCTTAATTTACAAAAATCTAATACAATCGCTACTTTTAAATCTGGTTTGTAAATCTCTAGCTTTTTGGGCTATAAAAATTCCCAAAATATCCCTAAAGAAGCATAGTAGAAGCATAGAAAAACTAACCCCAAAGGAATACAAAATGAAAAACACCACACAATACAATCACGCACGCAGAGGATTTATAAAAACTTCTGCCACTCTTGCACTAGGCTTAGCACTCCCATCACTTCCTCCATTTCTCTCATCTGCACTTGCCAAAGACGCAAAAGCTACAAAAACCACCACGCTAAATAATGGCATATCAATCCCACTTGTAGGGTTTGGCACTTCGCGTATGCAGGGAAGCGAGTGTCAAAAAGCCGTAGAAAACGCACTAGAAGTAGGCTATCGACTAATTGATACAGCCCAAATGTATGGTAATGAAAGCGATGTAGGCAACGCGATAAATTCCGCACTAAAAGGCGGGAAGCTAAAGCGCAAAGAGCTATTTATCACTACCAAACTTTCAAGCGATATGAGCTATGAAGAAACACTAAAAGCCACGCAAGAATCGCTAAAAAAACTCCAAATTGATTATGTGGATTTACTACTTTTGCATAGGAATTTCCCACAATCTGTGCCTATGTATAAAGCGATGGAAAAGCTACGCAAAGAGGGCAAAATCAAATCTCTTGGGATTTCAAATTTTACCCCTGAAGTTTATAGTGAGTTTGTCAAAAAGTGTGAAACACTCCCCGTGCTAAACCAAATGGAAACGCATATCTTTTATCAGCAAAAGCCTTTAAGAGAAGTGATGAAAAGCTATGGCACGAAGCTAGAAGCGTGGAGTCCTTTTGCCAATGGCAAAAACGACTTTTTTGCAAACCCCACACTTGTGTCTATCGCCAAAAAGCACGGCAAAACTCCCGCTCAAATCGCCCTTAGATTTTTAGTCGAGCAAGATATTATCGTTATCCCAAAAACTGCAAAAAAAGAGCGAATGATAGAAAATATCAGCATTTTTGACTTTGCACTTGATAGCACAGATAGAGAAGCCCTAAACGCACTAGATACCAATGAGCCTTTATTTAAGTGGTTTTAGTAGATTTTAGCGCGGTTTGTGGATAAATCACGCTAGATTATTTACACCACAAAATATCCAACCCCTTACAAAACCAACCAAAAGAGAATCTATGCTAAAACTCACTCGCCTAAGCGCGTGGCTAATGCTTTTTGGGGCTATTGGCTTAGAGATATGCGGTCTTAGCCTGCTAAAAGTCTTTGAGGGCAATGGCACTCTTGGCAAGGCTTTGCTAATCGTGCTTATGAACCTCTCATACTTCCTTATGTCGCTTACCCTGCGCCAAATCGCGGTGGGCGTAGCTTATGCCACTTGGGAAATCGTAGGGGGCATAGGCGTGTTGCTCGTTAGCTTTGTGTTTTTTGACCCGATTTTAAGCACACAGCAGTATTTTGGCATTGTCATAGGATTTGCAGGGATTATCTGCATTATTTTAGGCGAGGAGCATAGTGAGGCGCACGATAATAGCATAACGAGCGAGCACACAGCAGGTAAACCCACGCCAAACGCGACTAAAGAAGCAGTCAAAAGCGCAAGTGGAGGGATGAGATGACACTAGCATTTTTACTCATCGTGCTTTCTGGCTTGCTAGATGTGCTTGCCAATCTCGCCCTAGCAAAATCCGATGGCTTCAAAAAACTTTGGTGGGGGCTACTCGCGCTACTTCTTGTGGATAGCGTGTTTTTGTTTTTGGCTTTCGCACTTGATTTGGGAATGGAACTCCCTGTGGCTTACACGCTATGGGGAGCGATAGGGATTTTAGGCACGGTGATTGGCGGGTATTATTGGTTTGCGCAAAAGCTAAAGCCCATAGGATTTGTGGGAATCGCACTCGTGCTTATCGCCGTGTATTTATTACACTTTGCGTAAAAATCCAAAAAACAAAATCTAAGGAATTAAATGCCAAAACTAAAAACTTATGATAATCTTATGCGACTTTTCAGCCTAAAAGAAGGCGAGTTCAAACTCCTAATCCTCTCTTTTAGCTTTATTTTTGTGCTTTTTAGCTCGTATGCCTTGCTTCGCCCTATCCGCGATGCGCTCGGGCTTAGTGGCGGAGATGATGAGCTAAAGTGGCTGTTTTTAGGCACTTTTTTGGCCACTATCGCTTCTTCACTCGCGCTTATGTGGCTTAGCACGCGCATAAAGAGGCGATTTTATATCGATTTTGTGTTGGTGTTTTTTGGGCTAAATCTGCTTATTTTTTATACTGCGATGAGCCTCATAGAGCCTCAAAGTAACGAGTTTATCTGGCTTTGTAGAATCTTTTATGTCTGGGTTAGTGTGTTTAATCTTTTTGTGTTCTCAAGCGCGTGGAGTTTGCTAAGCGATATTTTTAGCAAGGAGGCTTCCTTGCGACTTTTTGGGATTATCGCGGCGGGTGCGTCTTTAGGGAGTATCGCTGGCTCGGCAAGTGTGCGCTATCTAGTCGAGCATATCGGCACGAGTAGCTTTATCCTTGCTTCTATGATTTTGCTCTGCCTTGCCCTTGCGCTAAAGCACGCGATGATAAGCGACATTTTTAAGCACGCACAAGTTGCACATTCTAGAAATCCTAAAACCCCTGAAACCGCCTCCCAAAATCCGCTTGAGAGGTTTGATAAAACCATAGGTGCGAAAAACCCCTTTGTAGGATTTTCCCTCATCGCCAAATCGCCCTACTTACTCGCACTTTGCGCATTTGTGCTACTGCTTACCGCAGTTTCGACTTTTCTTTATATGGAGCAGATGCGCATCATCAAAGAGACATTTTCTAGCAGAGAGGAGCGTGTGGCGGTGTTTGCTACGATTGACTTAGTCGTGCAAAGCCTCTCACTCTTTATCCAAATCTTTCTCACAGCAAAAATCGCCAAATTCTTTAGCCTAAGCGCACTTCTTAGCGCACTTGGCTTTGTGGTAAGCATAGGCTTTGTGGTGCTGTGCTTTACCCACCCCGCGTTTTTGCCCTTAGCAGTGGTTATGAGTATGCGCCGCGTGGGCGAATACGCGCTAGTGAAACCGGGACGCGAAATGCTCTTTGTCCCGCTAAGCAGCGATGAGAAATACAAGGTAAAAAACTTCATAGACACGGTGGTGTATCGCGGTGGAGACGCGCTAAGCGCGCAAGTAGAGAGCGCGTTATTTAGTCTAGGCATAAGCGTGGTGCTTTTGGTGGGAGCTGGGATTAGCTTTGTGTGGGGGATTTTGGGAGTGTTTCTAGGGAGGAAATACCAACAAAAAGACGAACAAACAAGCTAGTAAAATGAGCAATAAATATGATTTTGTAATAGTGATTTTCTAAAGAAGCACTACTTTTTAGGCATTATATTTTTGCATTAGCATTTTTGCGCCTGCGCACCATAGGATTAGTCCAAGCATAGCCACTGTGCCTAAGAAAAGATACGCGTATAGGTAGCCATAAAATTGCGCGAAATATCCGCCAATCCCGTTGCTTAGTGCCGCACCAAGTCCCCCGCAGGTAAGCACGAGCGCAAGCCCTGCGTTGATATGCCCGCTCCCACGAAGCATAAATGCCACGATGACAGGGACGATTACGCCACTTACCCCCGCACCTATGCCATCTAAAATCTGTGTGAAAATCATTCCACCTATGCCTGCGAAGTTTGCCGCAATGCCTCCGCGAATGATGAGTGCAAAAAAGCAGGCAAAAAAGAGCCAAAAATAGAGTTTAAATTCTGAATTATTATGCCTTTTTGGTTGCGCTGGCAAGGGATTTTGTGGCAGATTTTGTGTCGTATTTTGTGCTTGATTTTGCTGCGTGCTTTGCGCGAGATTTTGGGAGCTGTTTTTGTCATCTGTGTGGCTTTGCGCGTGGCTTTGATTCCCTACTGCGTGGTTTTCCACCGTGAGGTTTTCACTCGCGACATTTCCACCTGCAACATTTTCCTTTGCATTATCAGCTTGATTGCGTCCTAATGCCCTCCCGCAAGCAAATGCCACAAGTATCATCGTGCTTTGTGCGATAAGTATCGTAGCAGCCGCATAAGCCCCGCTTGAGTCAATGCCTAGCTTTTGCGCCCTTTGGCTTAGCAGTGGGAGCATTGCGGCGTTGCTTAGGTGGAAGCAAAACATTATCACGCTTAAAAACACCACGCGTTTATCGGCAAACAATGCCCAAATGCTTACGACTTTTCCCACTCCACTTTTCCTTGCCCCATTTTGCTTCGCGCCCTCTTGCCCAGCACCTTTTTGCTCTGCATAGTTTGCGCTCTCTCTTATCTCGCCTCGCGCGGTAAAATCATCGATACACTCGCTTCTAATAAGCCCTAGCACCACAAGCGAGCAGCCACCAAGTAGCGCGGTAATCACAAACACACTTGCTATGCCAAAGTGCAGAGCAAGCACAAAGCTAAGAGCCGCACCAAATGCTGTGCCTGCGTGCTTGTAGGCTTCATTGCGAGCGCATTGAAGCGGGTAGTGCTTCACGCCGATGATTCCAAGCGTGAGCGCGGCAAAGGCAGGGGCTAAAAACACGCCACTAAGGGCGACTAGGCATTGTGCAAGGAGTGTAAAAATAAATGAGGGGAAAAAGTAATTCAGCGAGCAAAAAAGCATAATAAGCGTGATGAAAAGCGCGATGCACTCCTTTTTGCGCGTGGTTTTATCCACCAAAATCCCGCAAGGCACACCAAGAGCGAGCGCGATAATGTGGCTAATGGTCGAAATCAGCCCCACTTGAGCTTCGCCAAAGCCGTTTTGGAGTAAAAACACACCCAAAAATGGTCCCAAGCCATCGCGCACATCGGCTACAAAGAAATTTAGCCACGCTAAGAGATTGCTAGGATTCATTGTGATTGCCTAGAGTGCGCACTTTTTAGAGTGCGCGGGGTTTGGCTCGCATTATTTGTCGCGTAGGATTTTGCATTTGCGTGTGGGTTTGGTGCGCAGAATTTGGTGCGTAAGATTTTAGGTTTGTTCTTTTTTATGCTTGGATTTGCGTGTGGAAACTTCATATTTTACCTTTTATTTTACATTCAAAACTTTAAGCACTAAATAGCGAATTTTGTGCCACACTTTTTGCCAAGTCAAAATTGCTGATAAGCAGCTCCTTGCCCTTTGGGGCGTTTGTCTGCTTAAAGTTATTCATTCCGTATTGCAAGCTCCACTCCTTTAGGCAAAAATCCTTATACAAATCGCGGATAAACGCGCTATCATCATAAGTAAGCAAGAATTTGTGCTTGGTGGATTTTAGCATTTCGCACAGCTCGCAGTGATTAAATGTGGTATGCAAAATGCCCTTTTTGCCATAGAGTTTTGATTTGCTAGCACTAAAGTATGGCGGGTCTAAAAAGAGGAAAACGCTTTTTTCATCGCTCTTTTTGTCGCCGTTTTTGCCCTGAATTGTATCGCTTGCTTTTGGGATATTTTCTATGCTTTTATCCAACGATTCCTCGCTCAAAAACTCCTCACACAAAGATTTTTCGCCCAAAAACTCCTTATAATCGCCACTAAAAAACGCAAAATTCCCCAAAATCTTACTCGTTGTCTCTAGTCGCTCTATGCTACTTGGCGTAAATCTGCTCTCATAAGATTTCTGCGAATACCCGCCACTATCCACCACGCCAGAGAATGTAATGCGATTGAGGATAAAAAAGTCAATCCCGCGCGTAAGCTCATCTAGCTCATCATTGCGCCGAGAGAGGATAAATTTATACAGCTCCTTGCCCTCTGCAAAGCGGTTTTTTAACTTCAAGATTCCCGAGATTAGCCCCGCGCAATCCCTCTGCAAACTTTGCCAAAAGCAAAACAGCTCATAATTTAAGTCGTTTGCATAGATTTTTGTTTTGCTGTGATTTTGCGCGACATAGAGTCCAAGCGAACCACCGCCAAAAAAGGGCTCTCTAAACTCATCTATGTCCTTTGGCAAAAATTGAGAGAGGAATTTAAGCGCACGGGATTTGCCACCGGGGTAGCGCAAAGGGGATTTGATGAGTTTTGCTTCATTCATTACGCATCTTTTGTGCTGTGGTAGGCAAATGCAGTGCATTCCAAATCCTCGCGCCAGCATTTTTTGTAAGAAAAATTTGTGATTTTGCCAAAAAGCATTTAAGTTCCCCTAAATATTTCAAAAATAGCCAACCACAATAGCCAATTTGCACCCCCCAACGCTACACACAATATTTATAGACTAGGCTAAATCGCATAGTTTCGCGCTACTTTCGTAGCTCGGTATAAATGCGCTCTATCCTTTGCGCTTCTTGCTTGTCGCGTAGCTCGCGCTCATCTTGGTTATTTCTCACGATAGCCTGCTCGTTTTTAAATATCTCATCAAGCAGTCTTTGCGCAGCTTGCGTGTCATTCCCCGCTTTTGCGTGGTGGAGTCGCACTTGGAGGATACGCTTTTGTAGCTCTAGTTTGTCGCGCTCATCGCGGTATTTTTGCGTGGCTTTGTGAAGCGACTCTTTGGAATCTGACTCGATTTGCAAGGCTTTGATTTGGGCTTGCTCGCTTGCGTTTGCAAAGATTTCGGGGGCTATGCCTTTGATATGTGGCAGCTCACCTTGCAATGCACCTTTTGCGTCCTTTGGTGGCTTATGCTCGTGGGGTTTGGCAAGCGCGTTTGTGGCAATCCCTGCGCAAAAAAGCGCGGATACAACGGCGATAGTAGCGATAAAACTTCTCATAGAGCACTCCTTAAAATGTGATAAAACACCATTTTAGCACAAGATAATCCAAAAACCACAACGGCAAAATTTGAGATAGGCAGATTTTCCTAGCCCTATCAACCTCGCCCTTTGTTTGCTCGCACATTTTGTGATTTTGCCAATGCTCTATCAACCTCACCCAGCACTTACCCAAAATCTACTCTATCACCTTTGCCCTATACGCGATAAGCCCCAAAACACTTACCACCACGCCCACAAGCAGTAGCAAGTGCAACGCCTGCGCGAAGCTCTCAAAATAGTCGTGCATAAGCCCTATGATAAAGGGCGCAGTGCTAGCGATGAGGTAGCCAAAGCCCTGCGCCATAGCAGAGAGCTTGGAAGCGATGAGGGAGTTCGCGCTTTTGGTGGAGATAAACAGCAGAGCGATTGCAAACACGCCACCCATAGGGATTCCTATGCAAATCGCCCCGATGACAACGCCGATTCTAGAATCTAGATAGATAAGGCAGGCAAATCCCACCACATATAGCCCGCACAAGCACGCCATATACACCGCGCGGTAAGCATTCCTAAGCTTGCCCAAAATCACAGGTCCCACAAACCCTATCGGCACGGCTATGGCTTGAGCTAGGAGCAATATACTTGCGCCAAACTCGCTTCCATAGCCCATTTCGCTAACGATGAGTGCGAGCCACGCAAACATAGAGTATGCCACAAAACTTTGCGCCCCCATAAACGCCGTGATTTTCCACGCACTTGGCTGGGTGAAAACATTAATTTTGCTTTTTTGCCTTTTTATCGTGCGAAGTATCCTGCCGTTGCGCATTTGGGGGATATATACGACAAAAGCTAGCAGGGCAAAAGGTAGCCACACAAGCAGTGAATACTGTAAGCCTAGCAGTGATAAAAGTGGCAGGGCAAGCAGTATCCCAAAAATGCCAGAGAGGTTTAGCACGAGGCTATACGCACCCATCATAGTAGCGATTTTGTGCGGGAACTTTTCTTTGACAAAGCTAGGCAATAGCACATTTGCAATGGCTATGCCACTCCCTAGCAAAGCCATTCCCACAAAAAGCCCAGCACTTCCCCCAAAGCTACGATACACTTCCCCCACAATGATAAGCACAATCCCAACGACAATCGCACGCATAGGCGTGAAATACGCCACCAAAAAGCTCACACTCCCAAATGCAATCAGCGGCAGCGAAGTCAAAAGCCCACCAAGCGCGGAATTTATGCTATAAGCATTTTTGATAGGCTCTATAATTGGTCCTAGCGAAGTGATAGGGGCACGCAGATTTAGCGTGAGCGCGACTAAAAATATGACATTTAGCCAAAAAATCTTTTCACTTGCTTTCATCTCTCCTGCCTATATTTGCTTGCATTTGCCTGCGCTTGCCCCGTGTTTGTTTTTGCGTTTGCCCGCGCTTGCGTTTGCTTGCAATCTTGCACGCGCTTTTGTGCTTGTGCTTTAAGCATCAAATAGCATTAAATTTGCGTAAAAATTATAATTCCCTTAAGATAATAACTCCCCGCGCACATAACGATTTGTGATTTTGCAAATTTTATCAAAGGCTTTTTTGCTTTGCAAAGGGCTTTTAGAGAGATTTTACTTGGTTTAAGCTCGCCCTTAAACGCACTTAGATTAACCAAAGTGCGTTTTGTTCGCGTTTTTGTGCTTATCCCTACTCTTTAATAAGTGGCAGATTTTTTAGCATTGCTTTTAGTTGCAATTCCGCTTTTGGCAAATGCTCCGCGATTGTAAGCCCCACGACTTCAGCATTTTGGCTAAGCGCGTTTATTGCATTTAGCACACTTGCCACATTCAAGATTCCAGAATCCCCAACCGCGACATAGAGTTCCTTTGGATTTAGCACATCTAAATCAAGGTGGATTAGCACCTTTGTTATCCTGCGCTCCTTTAGCCACGCACTCATCGCACTTAGTGCCTTTGCTTCATTGTCCGCTATGTCTTTGCCAGAGATTGAGTGCGCTCCTAGATTTTCGCGCCGTGCGTTGTAATGCTCCGCTTCATTAGAATGTAGCCCGATAAAAAGGACATTTTGAGGCTTGATATACGCAGGAAGCGCAAAATCGCTCTTTAGGCTCTCATCGCCCACAATCGCGCTCACCGCCATAGCGTGATAGCCTTTGTAAAAATCATCATTTGCCACACCCAAATCAGGATGCGCATCAATCCAAATAAGCGCGACATTTTCGCCCTGCTTAGCATATTTATCGGCTAGATAGCCAAATGGTGCGATACTTGTGGCGCATTCCCCGCCAAGTGTTAGGATTTTGGCAGGACTTTTTTCACTTAAAATCTTTAGCGCGGCTTTGTGCTGGGAGAGTAAAATCTCTTTGTCAATCACGCCACCTTGCACGATTCGCCCACCATTTGAATCCACTCTAAAATCCTTTGAAATATCCACAAACGCGGTGTTTTTATCAAGGCTTGGGTTTATATCGCGTGTCAGCAAATCTAAAATCTGTGCGCCCAAAATATACCCACGCGCCGCTTCATTTGGCTCTAAATCTTTAAAAAAGCCCACTATATCGCCACCCTGCCATTGCGGGAAAATGAGTTTAAGTGTTTGATTTGGCATTGTTTGCTCCTTTGATACTTCTTTGGCATTTTGGCTTGAATCACAGCCGCTTATAAGCGCGCACAAGCCAAGCACAGCAACAAGACAAGCAAAAAATCTTAGCATTTTCATTCTTTGCATTTTCGCGCTCCTTATATTTTTGGCGGAATTGTAGTGCAAATATTTTTATTTAGCGATTAAATATTCATACTTTATTCATATTTTTCATTTTTATTTCACACTATCACATTATACTACTGTGCTTATGAAAATCCTAAAGGAGTTCAAAATGAAGTATTTCGTTGCAGTATTTTTAGGAATCTTTTTAGCTCAAAGTTCAGCATTTGGCGCAAAAGCAGAGAGTGAGCATCCGCCACTTTCAGAGGATACCAAAAAGGCAATCGCGCAGTATAAACGCGCACCAAGCGAGGCAAATAAGCAAAATCTACTAAATGCGCTAAACAAAAGCTATGATGCTGTAATCGCGCAGAAAAAGGAAAAACTTGCGCAACGCGAAAAAGAGAGAGATAAAAATATAGATTTGTGGCTAAATGGCGTAAAAAGGGGCAAAAATCCACCTTTTATGAATCTGCAAACAGATAATAACAAAGGCAATGAGCGACAAATCGTAGCAAAAGCGATAAGTGCTTACAATCAAAACAAATCTGCACAAAATGAGAGTGCGTTAAGAGAGGCTTTGAGTGCATATTATGAGGCGTTTTTAGAGGAGCAACGCGCACATATCAAAGAGACAGAGGATTTGCGAAGTGAGCGAATCGCTATGAGTTTTGAGCGATTTAGTAGCGATAGATTCGCCCTATCGCCCAAAGGCGAGGCAAATAAAAGTGCCAATCGCCTAAGTGTCGATGAAGTTTTGGCAGAAATCATCGCAAACTATATCAATGTCGGCGCGGAAATGCTCCCTGTGAATCCAGAAAGCAGAGTGCGTGAGCGAAAATTTAACGCCCAAATCAATGACGCGCAAAAAGCCTACTTGCAAGATAAATCCGCGCAAAATAAAGCAAAACTGCGCGAAGCGATTGCGGAGGCTTATAATGCCGCGCTTATGGCAAGAGTGCAAAGCGTAAAAAGTGCGCAAAGTAAAGGCACTAAAGGCGGGGCAAAACTGCTAGATAAAATGACAGATAACGCGTTTTTGGAGGAGCAATTTAGCGAACTCACTACGCAGCGCAATCTCTATGGGCGAATCGATAGGATTGTTTCCTTTGGGGGCAATACCGCTGATGAATGGACGCCTCGCCAAAAGCAAGATAGCCTAAATCTATCCACCGCGCTAAAAAGTGGCGACAAAAATGCCACTACGCGCGAGTTTAACGCGCTGTATGACAAAATGCTAAAGGCGCAAGATTCGCACTTACAAGCGACAAAGCAACGACTAGATTTGCTCATCGATGAATGTTTGGATTCGCTCACCAAAGAAACGCCTACGCAAAATCACGCACCCAAAAAATCGCCTAAAAATAGTGCTTTACGATAGTGTAAAATAAGGTAGGCGTGAAATGTGGCAAAGAATTAGTGTGTTTGGCAAAGTCGCACTTGGCGTGATGATGGGATTTACCTTAAGCATTGCGCTAAGTGGCTGTGGCGCGAGTGTGGCGGAAAAAGTGGTGATAAAAGAATCCGTAGTTATCCCGCAAAAACACAAAAAACATCGCCACCATAGGCATTATCATAGGTTTTAAATTTGTGCGAATTTTTATTATGTGGCTTTAAATTTTTATAAACCTTTTAAAATTACTCAAGGTGTGTGGTTTTGTATTTTGGTGCGATTGCATTCCACGCTAAAAAATGCCCTAGCTATGAAGTGGCGCAAAATAACCTTAAAGATTTGCGCATAATGGCGGGGGAAATGTGTGAAGTGCGCGATAGAGAGGACATAGAGCTACTCTATAAATGCAAAGGCGCACAAGGCAGAGGTGTGGAAAATAAAGGTGTGCAAGGGAAAAGCGTGGAGGGCAAGTGCGCGGAAAATAAATATGCGGAGGATAAATATGTGGAGAGAAAATGCGTGCAAAAATGCGTGGGTAGGCTCTCAAAAAAGCTAGCACAAACACTGCGTGATAAAATCGCACAAGGCTATGAGCTAGAAAAGCAAGCAAAGGTAAAATATGTCGTAAAATGGCGCGACAAGCAAAAAGATAAGATGACTACACAAGTGCTTTGCGAGGTGGTTTTGCACAATGGCTAGGAAAAACTTTTGCGCACAAAATCTGCAATCCTATGGAACAATCCCACACGCAAAAATCCCCCACAAAATCTAGCGCAAAAATCTCACGCACGATTTTGGCATAAAAACTTTGTGCCAAAATCCCACACAAATATCTATATGAAATCTACACCAACGCAAGTGAAATCTGCGGTATATATGTTACTAGCACCAATCCCACTAGCATTACCATTAGCCACGGAAGCACAGATATAACGACATCTTTTAGGCTAAGTCCTGTGAGAGAGCTAGCCACAAAGAGATTTAGCCCCACAGGTGGTGTTATCATACCTAGCTCCATATTTACCACCATTATTATCCCAAAGTGTATAGGGTCTATGCCAAGTGATACAGCGATAGGTAATAGCAGAGGTGTCATTATCATCACTACCGAGCTAGGCTCCATAAACTGCCCCATAACAAAAAGCAATACATTTACCACGATTAAAAACATCCACCAAGTCATCTGCTTTTGGATAAGAAACTCCGCTATGCTGTGAGGTATGCGCTCGCTTGTGAGGAAATGTGCAAACACCACTGCACAGCCGATGATGAGAAATATCATCGCCGTGGTTATCGCCGCATCCAAGCACACTGCGTATAAGTCTTTTAGCTTTAAGTCTTTATAGACAAATACCGAGATGATAAAGGCATACACCACGGCGATGCCTGCGGCTTCTGTGGCGGTAAATACTCCTCCATAGATTCCACCTATCACCACTGCGATGATGAGCAGTGCCCAAAACGCACGCAAAAACTGCTTTAGCCTTACTTTGAAAGATTCTCTTTTGCTCGCTTTGTATCCTAGCCTTTTTGCACCAAAGTAAGCATATACCATCATCATAGCACCTATCATTAGACCGGGGATAATCCCTGCTTTAAACAACGCTTCGATAGAAACTACGATTTCTCTGCCTTGCAAATCGCTTAGCCCGCTTGCCGTTACTCCATAGACTATCATTACCACGCTTGGTGGAATCAAAATCCCCAGACTTCCTGCTGTGGTTATCGCACCTACGGCATAAGATTTTGGGTATCCCGCTTCTCTTATGGCGATAAACATAACCGAGCCGATAGCTACCACCGTAGCAGGCGAGCTACCACTTACCGCAGCAAATATGATACAAGCTAGAATCGCGCTCATAGGTAGCCCACCGGGGAGATGTCCTACAAGTGATTTGGCAAAATCTACTATGCGATTTGCGGCACTTCCTTTGCTTAGTAGCGAACCTGCTAGGATAAACATAGGAATCGCCATAAGTGTGGGCTTAAACGCGGAGATAAAAATATCTGGGATTCCACTAATGTCGTGGCTAGTAAAAAGTAGCATACACACAAGCGAACTAATCCCAAGCGAAACCGCCACAGGCACGCCAACTAGAAGCAATGCAAATAACAATATAAATAGCACAATGATACTCATCTAAACTCTCCTTATAAACAGACTAAACAAACTTTTGATTTTGTGTTGGTGGATTTTTTATTCTAAGCTCTTTTGGTGTCTAAAACTTAAAAATCTACCAAATAGAACCCCTTACAAATAAGAGAATCTATTTGACTTACCAAGTTTTAACTTCCCAAAGCAAACCACACTTTTTCAAAGTATTTTCCTCTAACTCACACGCTATTCTTTCACAGCCACATCGTGCATTATCTCATCTTGTGTGCGCTTGACTACTTTAGATGATTCCATCCACGATACTTCATAGATTTTTTCTATCACGCGATAAGTCGCACCCAAAAACGACAATGGCAAGCACACTAGGAAAATCCACAAAGGCACATTGTGAAACGCCTCGCTATATCTCCCCAAATCCATATACAGCTCCACTGTCAAAAATCCAGCATACGCCATAAATGCCAAAAACACCGCGCTTAAAATGTGAGAGAAAATCACGCAAGCCTTTGCAAGCGCGGGGGGGAATCTCTCCACAAGCACCATAACGCTAATATGCACTCCTTTGCGAAATCCATACGCCGCACCAAAAAGCGCACTCCATATAAAGCAATAGCTTGATAGCTCCTCACCCCAAGTGAGTGAGTGCACTTCGGGGTAGATGCTTGCGATGAAGCGCGTAGCGACATTTAGCGCGACTATGACTACACCTACTGCTAGTCCAAACACGGCGATATTTTTGTTTATACCAGCGATGATGACATCAAGGATAGAGAAGATTTTATTTACGCTAGGGCTTAGATGAGCCCATTTGAAAGGCTTTTGCAAGTATAAAAGCAGAGTTTTCATTATGATTCCTTATCTAGCCTTTTTAAGTGCGTTTTGGCTTTTTTAAGTTTTATGCTTTTTGATTTTTAGCACTACTTATTTTTGCTTCACTTGAATTTTGCTTAAAAAGGACTAGCAGATTTTGGCTTATTTTGCACTATTTGTGTATTTGCAATGCAAGCCATACTCTGCATTATAACATTTTATGGTGTTTTTAAAACTTTTTAGAGAGTTTTTATAAAATCTAGCAAAACTAGCTAATTTGAGACAGCATTAAGAAATAAACAAAAAAGATAAAAACAAAAAATAAATCTAATACGATAAAAACCCAAAATACTAAAAAACACTATGAACCCAAAATTTCCGCTCATTTAAGCGTTTTCATATTTTTAGTGTTTTATAATGTGTTTTTTAATTACTTTATTACCAAATTTTGCATATAAATATTTAAGGAAATAAGAATGTGGCTTAATCGACAGATAGGGAAAAACTTTCGAGAAGAATACGCGATAAAAGATAAGATTTTGGATGTGAGAAGCGAGCATATTTTGGAGCTTTTTCGCACGGACGCACTAGGGCAAATCGCACTTTTTGATGAAAGCGAAGTGCTTGTAGAGAAGTTTTTGCACATAGAGAGTGAGCTAGTGGCACATATCGGTGCGTGCTGTATCCAAGAGAGACTACAAACCCCACCAAATCCACTAACCACAGATAAAGCAAACACACAATCTAGTAACCAAGCTATTGCGCACAATTCCTTGATACCACACAACGCTTTGATAGTAGGGGGGTTTAATCTAGAGATTGCATATCAGCTTTTTAAGCACGATATGCACACATTTTTTGTCCAAAGCGATAGCAAAGTGCTTGATTCTCTTATCAGCTTTTTGCCACATTTTAAAGAAGTGAGAGAAAATCCGCTTTTTACACATTGCGCGAAAATGATTGATTTGCCTATCCAAAAATACTCCCTAATCATTCATAACCGCACGCCAAATCCACACGAAATAGACGCTTTAATAAGGCTTATGCAAGAAGAAAGTATCTTTATCGCTCCACTGCCTCACCCGCTTTTTGAGGAAGCAGAGTTTGAGATTTCACTAAAAGATTTTGGCAAATTTTTTAGCATTGTTATGCCATTTTTTGCACCCATTTTTAGCCACAAAGCATTTGTTTTTGCTTCCAAGCGCATTCACCCGCTAGCTGATTTTTGGCTACAAAAATGCGATATGATAGAAAATCTAGCCTATTATAATGCCGACATACACGAGGCTGCATTTGCACTAAGCACAAATCTAGCAAGCACAAATCTAATCAAAAGCTAGCATACAAATCCTAAAAACTTAAAGAATAAAAATGTCAAAGATTGATGATTTTAGTAGCAACGATGAGATTATCTGTGATTCATTGTTTTTGGATTCACCATTTTTGCCCCACGCTATTGTGATTACAGGGGGAATCGCAAGCGGGAAATCCACCTGCATAAAAATGCTACAAGAGTGGGGGTTTAGCGTGGTGTGTGCTGATAGTATCGCTCATCAAGTGCTAGAAGAAAACGCAGATAAACTTGTAGAAATATTTGGAGAAGAGATTTTGCTAGATTTTGATTTGAGTGTGAAATCCACCCCAAAATCTTTTCAAAACTCACAGCCCAAAATCAATCGAAAAGAGCTAGGTAAAATCATCTTTGCAGATGATAAAAAACGCAAACTCTTAGAATCCATAACCCACCCACAAATCCACGCCAAAATCTATGCCAAAGCCCAAGAGCTAGAAAAAACTTTGTCTCAAACATCACAAAATAACGAGCAAAAAAAATACTATTTTTTAGACATACCGCTGTTTTTTGAGAGCGGTGGAAAAGCGCGGTATAACGCACGATTTTCCTTAAGTATCATTACGACCAAAGCCTTGCAGTTGGAGCGGATTTTGCGCAGGGATTTGCTTAGTCTAGAGCAAGCACAGCAGAGGATAAATTCTCAAATGCCAAGTGTAGAAAAAATGCAAAAAAGTGATTTTGTGTTGTTTAACAACACAACTTTAGAGGAGCTAGAATCTAGCCTAAAAGACTTCATAGAAATGCTTGATTTGTGCGAGAAAAGATAAAAAGCAAGCGTGATATAAAATACGCACTAAATATTTTTCCGCTTGCTTTATCTGTTATTTATCTGTGGTGTGATTTACCTTGTATTTACGAGTTTATTTTTGGAAATCGCTGTGAAAAAAATCTATATTGAGCTTAGTGATATTTGTCATCTCTCTTGTAGCTTTTGTCCCGCTACTAAAGGAAAAAGGGGGATTATGAGTGTGGAGGATTTTGGGCATTGTTTGGAGGAGGCTTTGAGATTTAGTAGGCGCATTGCTTTGCATATTTTGGGCGACCCTTGCGCGTTGCCAAATCTAAATTTATACCTAGAAGCGGCACGCAACAAATCAAAATCTCCACAAATTGAGCTAGTTACTTCAGGTGCATTTTTTGCCAAACATAGCTTAGATATGCTTTTATCTCCGCCTATATATCAGCTCTCTATTTCGCTAGAAGCAGGCGTGGATAATTTCGCTCACTCTAGCGATAAACGATTTAGCGTCTATCTTGATTCTCTTACAAAAGTTTTTGACATACACATAGCAAATCCACGCGTTTTTCTAAACCTTAGAATCCAAGATAAGCGCACATTGCAAGATAAAGATATGTTGCAAATCATTACAAAATTTTTAGCTCCATTTGTGGACTTTGGATTTTGGGATAGAAGTGCTAGTAGAAATGGCATAAATAGCGGAAAAGCAAAAAAGCTATTTATGGAGGGCAAGATAGAGGAGCTACTTGATGCAAAGGGCAGAATCCGCTTGTGGAAAAATGCTCTTTTGGTGGTAAAAAATAGCTTTGTTTGGGCTGGATTTGCACCTAAAAATGAACGAAAAAATCACAAATGCTATGCCTTGCGCGAACAAGTGGGAATCCTAAGCAATGGTGCAGTAGTCCCCTGCTGTATGGACGCACAAGGAGAGATAAATCTAGGCAATATTCTTACCACACCACTAAAGCAGATTTTATCAAGCAAGCGAGCACAAAATATCATCGCAGGATTTGAGATAGGAGAGGTGCGTGAAAATCTTTGCAAAATCTGTGGATTTTGGGAGTGAGGTTTGGAAGTTTTTGGTGGGGATTTGAGATAGTTTTTGAAATAGAAAAAGTAAAACTTAAAGCCGTAAAACAAAGATACAAAAAACGAGGCAAAATGTCGCAAGCAAAATAAAGCAAAACAACAAGAGCAACACAAAGCAAATAAAGATTACCTCATTTTGCTTTGTGTCGCTTAAAACACTGCTCTATCTCCACTCTGCTTAATTTTGCTTTACTTCAATCTTATCTTTGATTTTTTCAAATAGCTTTGCACCGATACCTTTTATGTTTTTTAGTTCTTCGATTTTCTTAAAAGGTGTTTTTGTTCGGTATTTGATGATTTCATCAGCTTTTTTATCACCGATTCCTTGCAAAGTCATTAGCTCTTTTTTCGTGGCAGTATTGAGGTTTATAGCAGCCAAAGCAAAGTTTGCAAATACAAAAAGAGGGAGTAAAAATGCAACTAGAAGTTTTTTCATTGAAATGTCCTTTATTGAAGTTTTATAAGTTTTTTATGTCGGCAGAATCTATCAAAATAGAACAAGCAAAATCAAAGAAATTTCATCGCCACTTCATCAAGGCAGGGCTAAAAATAAATACTTTTTATTAAGTGTCTAGATGCTAAATTCAAGCACAACAAAAAAGCGCGATTCTAACTACACTACACTTAATGTGCGCTTAAAATATTGGGTATTTTATAAATTTTATTCATTTTTGTTGTTATTTTGTGTGTTTTTACACGCTAGACTTGCACTCTAATGTGTTGCTAACTCATTTAAGCTATAATTCAAACAAAAACCACATTATGAAGGACGCGAATGGACAAAAGCTATTGGACTAAATTTTATGCTAAGCACAAGGTTGGGGGTAAGCCCTCGCTATTTGCGCAGTTTGTGTGGGATAGCTACCTACGCCAAATGCAAGTGGATAAAAAATCAAACGCAAATTCCCACGCATACAACGCACAAATACACACAAACGCCAAAGCGCACGCAAACACGCACGCAAACGCAAATACAACTTTAAGCGCAAACAACGCACAAAACGCGCAAGCAGGCACAAAAAGCTCTCACACACCGCAAGACACTCTCTCATTGCTCGAGCTAGGTTGTGGCAACGGACGAGACGCGCTATTTTTTGCCAAAAACAAAATCCAAACCACCGCCATAGACCAAGTGGCTGATGAGATTAGCTACCTTGCCAAGCATTGCGCCACCACCACAAAAGGCATAGCAAACCCACACTTTATCGCAGGGGATTTTACCAACCTTAGCGCGATTTTTGAGAGGGGGGGGGTAGATAGCGCGTTTAGTGGCACAAAAGATGACGCGCTCACTACCCAACGCGAAAATGTTTTAGATGAAAAATCAGGGTTGTTACACCACGAGCGAGGAGATAGAACTCAAAGGTTCATTGACAAAGCAAGTAGTAAGCTCATCGATTTGTCGCTAAACCCACGCTTTGATTGCATTTACTCACGGTTTACGCTCCATTCTATCACGCACGCACAACAAGAAAACCTCCTCTCCCAAATCCCACACTTCCTTGCTCCAAGCGGGATTGTCGCTATCGAAGCAAGAGGCAAGAAAAACTCCCTATATAAACAGGGCGAACCTGTGGAGGGAGAAGCAAATGCCTTTATCCACGATAGCCATTATCGCAGGTTTGTAGATTTTGAAAGCCTTTGTGAAGTTCTAGAATCCCAGCTAAATCTCACAATCCACTTTGCCAAAGAGGACAGAGGCTTTGCGCCATTTAATGGCGAAGATGACTACTTTTTCCGCGTAGTTGGCATCGCACGCAACGAGAGAGAGAGAGAGAGAGAGAGAGTAAAAGAGCGCGACCAAGCCTTATACGCCTTTGTCATTCTCATCAAGCTAGATTCTAGCGAGCTAGGAGTATCCTATGCCGCATAATCCTAGCCACACAACCCCCAACAAAAGCCAAAAACACAGCACAAAACCTAGCGTATATGTCGCTATGAGCGCGGATTTAATCCACCCGGGGCATATCAATATCCTAAAAATCGCCAAGCAGCACGCCGATGAGATAGAGGGCGAAGTAGTCGTAGGACTGCTTACTGATAAGGCAATCGCTTCTTACAAACGCCTGCCTTATATGAATTACGAGCAGCGCAAAGCCGTGCTAGAGTCTATCGCATTTATCGATAGGGTAATCCCCCAAGACACGCTAAGCTATGAGGGCAATATCCGCGCGCTAAAGCCCGCCTTTGTCATACACGGCGATGATTGGAAAAGTGGCGCACAAACCAAAACCCGTCAAAATGTGCTTGACACGCTAGAGGAGCTAGGCTGTGGCACACTTATCGAGCCAAGCTATACAGAGGGCATTAGCTCCACGCAGCTAAACGCAAACGCCAGAGCCATAGGCATAAGCACCAATGCTAGGCTTTCTCTGCTTCGCAGACTAATAGATGCCAAAGTCCCTTTGCGCTTTATCGAAACGCACTCGGCAATCTCTGCGCTCATCGCACAAAATGCTTTCGTAAATCACGGCGGCACAAAAATCGAGTTTGACGGCTTTTGGAGTAGTTCGCTTACAGATTCTACAAGTCGTGGCAAGCCAGACATAGAAGCAGTAGAGCTACAAAGTCGGCTAAACACCATAAATGAAATCTTTGAAGTAACTTCTAAGCCACTTATCTATGATGCCGACACGGGTGGGAAAGTCGAGCATTTCGCTTTCACTGTTCGCAGTCTAGAGCGCACAGGAGTGAGCGCGTGTATCATCGAGGATAAAACGGGGCTAAAGAAAAACTCACTTTTAGGCAACGATGTCGAGCAAACCCAAGATAGCATTGAAGACTTTTGCGACAAAATCCGCGCAGGCAAAGAAGCACAAATCACAAGCGATTTTATGATTATTGCACGCATTGAGAGTTTGATTTTGGATAAAGGCTTACAAGACGCACTAACCCGTGCATTCGCTTATGTCGAGGCAGGAGCTGATGGCATAATGATACACTCTCGCCACAAAGACCCAAAGGAGATTTTGGATTTTATACGCGCATTCCGCGCCAAAAACTCACTAACGCCTATCGTAGTCGTGCCAACGAGCTTCAATGAAATCACGGCGCGTGAGCTAGGAGAGGCAGGGGCAAATATCATCATCTATGCAAATCACTTGCTTAGAGCGAGCTTCATAGCGATGAAGCAAGTCGCGCAGGGGATTTTGGAGCACGACAGAAGCGCGGAAATAGAGGGGCAATGTATGAGCGTAAAAGAGATACTCTCCCTAATCCCGGGCACTATTTAGCCGTGTGCTTGATTTTTTTGGCTTAATCTCCCTCCCAAAAATAAAATTGTGGCGGAGGGGATTAGGGGGTGGGTAATCGTGAATCTAGATTCACGATTCAAGCACAAGCGCGAACTTGTAAAACTAAAAATCTAAATTTGTAAGGAACTTCAAATGAACAATAACAAGATTGTAATCTTTGGTGCGGGCAACTGCGGACGCCTAATCGCACAAAATCTCCTTAAAGAGGGCGAGCAAATCCTTTGCTTTATCGACAATGACCCGCTAAAAACAAATGGCACTATCACGCTTAATGGGGGGGGGGAGTAATACATTGAGTGCCTATCCTATCAAGCAAAGCGAGGCGTTGAGTAAGCTAGATTTTGACTCCGTGATTGTTGGCACTTTCACAGGGTTTTATGAAATCCGCGCTCAACTAGAACAAATGGGAATCGCGCGTGAGAAAATCGACACAAGCCATATCGAGCTAAGTGTCCGCGCTAGAGAAGCGTTTTTGCAAGATTTTGCTAGCGAAGCAAAGTCTCAGAATCTAGAGGGCAATGTAGCCGAGCTAGGCGTCTATCGTGGGGATTTCGCACGCAAAATCAATGAGTGCTTTAGCGATAGGGTGCTCTACTTGTTTGACACTTTTGAGGGCTTTTGGGACAAAGACTTAGCCCAAAGCAAAGACGGCGCAATGGGTGCAAGTCTAGGCAAAAAGCACTTCTCAAACACAAGCGTAGAGCTCGTGCTAGGCAAAATGCCACACAAAGAGCAGTGTATCATAAAAAAGGGTTGGTTTCCCCAAAGTAGCGTTGGGTGCGAGAATGAGCGATTTTGCTTTGTCAATTTGGACGCGGATTTGTATGAGCCGATTTTGGCGGGGCTAGAGTTTTTCTATCCCAAAATGGTAAGCGGAGGCGTGATTTTAATCCACGAGTATTTTTCCTCTGGCTATGTCGGCGTGCGCGAAGCTGTGGGCGAATTTATGCGTAAGTCGCGACTAAATCCAGTGCTAAAACTTCCAATCGGGGATAATCTAAGCATAGCCATTATCAAGCCCTAGAATGTAAGATAGAATGCAGGCGTTTCTAGAATCTAGATTCTAGAAACACACGCGGGGCGAATTTAAAAACAAAAGGATAAAGAAATGCAAACAGAGGCTTTTGGAGCGGAGCTAAAGCGGATGGGATTTTGTGATTTTGTGGGCGTGCCTTGTAGCTACCTCGCACCACTTATAAATTGGGCGATAAATGAGAATGTGTTTGTGATGGCGAATAATGAGGGGGAGGCGGTGGCAATCGCAAGCGGAGTGAGCCTTGCTTGTGCGTTGCCTTTGAGCGATAAATCGGGGAGTGCTTGCGCTCGCTTCGTCAATGAACCTCAAAGTTCTATTTCCTCGCTCGCTTCGCACAACCCCGATTTCTCATCTCAAATGCTTCCGCACAAAAACGCAAAAGAATGTAACGATTTTGGAAATAGTGTGGCTTCAAAAAATTCCCCCTCCTTTGCGGAGGGGGTTAGGGGGTGGGTAAAAGATTCCCGCGAAAATGCCAAAAATACAAGCGCGTTGGGCGAAGTATTGTCGAGTGATTTTAAGGGTTGTGCGAACACGCAAGCGAAAATAGGACAAAAAAGTCCATTGAGCGAAGCGGGTGAAGCATCTCCCTTAAAATCGCCGACAAGACACAGCCCAAGAAAATATGGCGTGGTTTTAATGCAAAACAGCGGGCTAAGCAATGCCCTCTCACCCCTCACAAGTCTAAACCACACCTTTGAAATCCCCATACTTGGCTTTGTCTCCCTGCGTGGCGAGCCAAATCAAGCTGGGCAAAACACCGATGAGCCACAGCACGAATTGCTAGGGAAAATCACCGATAAGCTACTACAAACTTGCGAAATAGAGTGCGCGTTTTTGGATTCACACTTTGAGGTGGCGTGCGAGCAGTTGGCACAAGCTAAGAAGGTGCTAGAGTCAAACAAAAGTTTCTTTTTTATCGTGCGTAATAGTTGCTTTGAAAAAGTCGCCCTCACAAATAACCCTTTAGACAATTCGTCTTCGGGTAATCATTGCACAGATTTGCTAGATTTTGGCAAAATTTGTCATACTGAGCTTAGCGAAGTATCTCAAAAGGCACAAAGAGATTCTTCGCCTACGGCTCAGAATGACAAAGACAACGCCCCAAAAGACTCCGCGCAACCCACGCGATTAGAAGCATTACAAATTATCCAAAATCTCGGCAACGATTGCGCCCTACTCGCCACCACAGGCAAATGCGGGCGCGAGCTCTACGAGCTAGGAGACAAGCCAAATCAGCTCTATATGGTGGGCTCTATGGGCTGTGTGAGTGCGCTAGGGCTAGGCATCGCACTCAAATCGCGCAAAAAAGTCATCGCTATTGATGGCGATAGTGCGTTGCTTATGCGACTTGGCACGCTAAGTGGCAATGCCTACTACGCAAAGCTCGCAAACAAGGGCAATCTCTGCCATATCCTGCTAGATAATCAAAGCCACGATAGCACGGGCGGGCAGTTCAACCTCTCGCCTTTTGTGGATTTTGTCGCTATCGCAAAATCTTGTGGCTACGCGGTGGCAAGGGAAGCGCAAACTTTAGATGAGTTTGACAAACTCTTGGGCGAGTTTGTAAGCGCGAAAAGTGGTGGCGCGTGGTTTATCTACCTTTCAATCGCAAAGGGGAGCAAAAAAAACTTAGGACGCCCCAAAATCACGCCAAAGCAAGTGGCATTGCGATTTGGCGCGTGGCTAAATGAAAATCTAGAATGTGCAGACACACAAACTATAAAGGCAAGCAAGCAATGAAATTTACCTATCACAATCCCGTGAAAATCCACTTTGGCGTGGATTGGCTTAGTGCGATTGGCGACTTGGCGCAGAGGTGCAAAAATGAGCGATTTTTGCTCGTTACAAGCAAGGGCTTTAGCAAAAGGGGGCTAAGTGAGCAGATTGCAAACGCTTTTGGTAAGCAACTTGTAGGCGTTGTCGATGAGATTTTGCCAAATCCGCAGCTAAAGCATTTGGGTGATATAGCTTCTAGGCTTAAAGATTTTGATTGCATTGTCGCGCTTGGGGGCGGGAGCGTGATAGATAGCGCGAAGTTTTTCAGTGCATACAATTCGTCTTTGGGTGCATCTTTCGCACTTGGAAAAAATTTTGAGCGTTCGCAGACCATTAGTCTAGTCTCACGCCCAAAATTTTTTCCAAATACAAAACTTCCACCACAAATACTAGAATTGGATTCAAATGCCACAAAATCGCACGAATCCGCCGAATCTACAAACTCGCTGGGCGAAGTATTGTCGAGTGATTTTAAGGGTTGTGCGAACGCGCGAGCGAAAATAGGACTTGAGCGTCCATTGAGCGAAGTGCGTGAAGCATCTCCCTTAAAATCGCCGACAAGACACAGCCCAAAAGACAATGTCCAAGCAAAGCCTATCTATGCTTTCCCCACCACTTCTGGCACTAGCAGTGAGCTTACCCACTGGGCGACTATCTGGGATAATGACGCCTTTATCAAGCACTCTTTGAGTGATGAGATTCTCTATCCAAAAGAAGCGTTTTATGACCCGAGATTGACTTTGAGTTTGTCGCACGAGACTACGATACACACGGCACTTGACGCGCTAAGCCACAGCTTTGAGTCCATTTGGAACAACAACGCAAACCCTATCTCCACGCACCACGCCTTACGCTCCATAGAGATTATCCTGCGCGACTTGCCCGCTTTGGCAGAAAATCTCCAATCGCTAGAGTTGCGAACAAGCATAATGCAGGCGAGTATGTGTGCTGGGCTTGCATTTAGCAACACCCAAACCGCACTAGCTCACGCGCTAAGCTATCCGCTGACAATGAGATTTGGCACGCCACACGGGCTTGCGTGTAGCTTTAGTCTGCCCTTGCTTTTGGAGTGCTTGCCAAAGCAAAGCCACGCTTACACGCTTCTATCGCCATTTAGGGCACGACTTTTGGAAGTCTTTGAAGCCCTAGAGATTTCGCCAAATCCAAAAGACTATGGGCTAGACTCTGCATTTATCAATGAAATCTTTGCCACTCTAAACGCCCGAGCAAAAAACGGAATTTTTGACATCAAGCGCGTGAAAGAGGTGTTTTTGAGAGAAGCACTTTTGGGCTAATTTTTGGCTAAAATCTCTCACCCAAGATAAAAAACAAACCCCTGCACAATGTAAAAAATCAAAAAAGACACAAACCAAAAAACCACCCGAAAAATCAACCAAAATCATCACGCCATAGACGCGCCAAACCCCTACCACCGATAGCCAAGTGAAGCGGTGTAGATATATAGTCCGCCTAGCCCGCCGCTGTGATACATAGAGGACATAGATGACTTATAAGTCCAGCTTCCTGCTAGCCCGAAGTCAAACCCTCGAAAATTGCGCTTCGCACCGATTCCTACCATATAGCCATCGCTATCGGGGATACCGATTTTGTCCTGCGGGCTTGGGGCGGCATCATAAGCGATAGAGCCCATAAGGCGATTTTTTTTGCCTAGATATGTCGCTCCTAGCCGAAAGGTATTGGTATCCCTCCAGCCCGCACCCATATTGCTTACCACACCAAAGTCAGCGATACCCACCATATCTTTTAGGCTAGCACCTCCTTGAGTCTCCCACACATCTCGGTAGCTTACAAGCCCGCTTAGCCCCTCATATTTGGCGTTTTCAAAGTCTGGCGTTACATTAAACTTCCACCCCCTGCTCCAAAATGTCCGCTCATACACTCCCTCTAGTCGCACTCTTTTGTCGAAAAACTCTTGGGCATAAGCCACAGTTAGGATTTCTGGCATTTGCACGGCGATTTTTAGCGGAGCGGTGGTAAGCACATTGCCCATAGCACCACCTACATAAGTAAGGGCTTTTACCTCCCCGCTCATATCAAACTTCACAGGGGAGTTAAACACGATACTTAGCATACCGCTATCTATCACTCTTAGCGAAGCTGCCAAGCGATACCCCACGGATAAATCACTTCCCTCTGACTTTTGATAGACTTTGGAAGTGCCATAAAGATTGGTGGTTTCGCTTGTTACGCTACCCATTAGCGCACCCCAATCCACGCATTCTACCCCGCCTGTGGTGCAGCCATCTATTTTGACATTAAGCCCAAAAATCTTTAAAAATCCCGATACAAAATCGTTTTTTAATACATCTCCTACAATTCCATTTCGTATGGATTCTGGGATAAGTATATTTAGGGCTTCTGGGTGTTTAGCTAGGTTTATGATTTGCTCAGTGGTAAGTGAGATTCCCTTACCCTCTTTATCTAGCGGGACATACACGACATTGTTAAATTTCCCCATAGCATACATTCCACGCAAACCAAACCCCACAGAGAGTCTATCTGCGATTGTCCAAGATATACTTGGACTTGCTTCTATCATCATTATAAACACATCTTGGAGGAACTCCCCTCCTTTGCCTGCCCACTCCATAGCTAGCCCCGAGCTAGCCACAAAGCTAAAGCCTAGCGTTACTCCGTGATTGGTGCGGGATTTGTAAAAAAATTTGGGCAAGATAAAGTTCGTATCCCCCGTGCTACCTGTGATGATTTGAGAGTCTGGGTCGGAGTGGTTTAGTATGATAGATTCTTGCAAGCTTCCTAGTCCTAGACCGGGGAAAATCTTTTTCATAGTTGTGATAATGTCGTCCATACTTTTTTCAAACCTTAGCGTAGTCTTTGAGTAAAGCCCTTGATTTGTCGTAGGGACATCAAAGCTAAAGCCGGGGATTTTTATCAGCGAAGTGGCTAGCTCAAATTCACTTTTGTTTTCTCCCCAATCATTGCTAAACCCCATATTTGCGGGATTGTAATAGCTAGCATCCGCTCCTCTAGCCCCTGCTACATAAGCCGAGCTAAGTGCAGTGGCATTTAGGCTTTGCTCTTGGATTTTAAATCCATTTGCACTTAGGCTAGATACAAATGCAAAAAATGCTAAGATTTTTATGTATTTTTTATACAAATTCATTTTCCTTAATTTTAGATTTTGCCACAAAAGTGCCGACACAAGAATCGTTATATGATTTTTTTTTGCATCTATTCCCTCGATTTTGTTTTTTTTGTGTTTTTTGACTTTTTTGATTTTGTCATACTGAGGGCTTTCAAGCCCGAAGTATCTCAAACGAAAATCTACCCACCCCCTAGCCCCCTCCGCAGAGGGAGGGGGAAATGAGATATTTTGCTTTTTGCAAAAGCTCAATATGACAATAAAACTTCTATACGATAAAAATATACTTTTTGATTCCAAATACACCACTAATATACCCTTCCCTAAATCCCTCTGCTACGGGGAGGGACTTTTTCTTTATTAGCCACTTCCCCGCAAATGATAAAATTGTGGTAGAGGGGGAAGTTTCTCATTTAAAAGCCCCCTCCCTCTGCGGAGGGGGTTTGGGGGTGGGTTCTTTTAGATTTTCGCAAAATCTCGCAATGACAAACGAGCACGTAAATATAACAATAAACGCACTCAATGCAAATAAAGAACCAAAAAGCCATTTTACCAAAAAAAAAAAAAAAAACGACTTCAAAAACGGGCTCAAACTCACTTTGGCAAAACAAAAGGCGTATCTTGATACACGCAAAAATTGAGCCAATTACTAAAAATCACGCTAGAATCCGCACGCCAAGAGAACTTTGGCTTGCCTTGCTTACTAAAGTAGTTTTTGGGCTTTTTTATGGGGAGCTTTTTAGCCTTGTCGCGCTCATATTCTGCTAGCAGCGTATCTGCGTCATACTCTGGGTGTCCTAGCACAAATATATCTTTGCTATCTTTTAGGGCGGTTATGCCACTTTTTTTGCCCTCTAGGAGAATCTTTAGCTCCGAGCATTTGCACTGGGCATAGATATGGGCTGGATTCATACTAGAGTGGCGAGAATGGGGCATTTTCACACTATCACCAAGCCCTGTAAATAGCACATCAGAGCACTTAATAGAGTGGCTAAAAATCCCAAATAACTTTTTGTCTAGGGCTTGCTTTTGGATACCATAGAAATGATATAGCCCAGCCATAGCTCCCCAGCAAAGATATAGCGTAGAAGTGCAGTGCTTGCGCAAATACTCCATAATCTCTACTAACTCTTTCCAATACTCTACCTCCTCAAACTCCAAATGCTCGATAGGCGCACCTGTAAGAATCGCGCCATCAAAACTCCTATGCTTGATAGAATCAAAATGCACATAGAACTTATCTAGGTGGCTTTTGGGCGTGTTTTTACCTACATAGCTTTGCGTGGTAAGGAGGGTGATATTGATTTGCAAGGGGGAGTTTGCAAGCAGGGACAAAAGCTGATTTTCTGTCTGAATCTTTGTGGGCATAAGGTTTATGATGAGAATCTCTAGGGTGCGAATGTCTTGGTGCTTGGCTCGCGCAGTATCCATTACAAAAGCGCGCTTTTGCAGTGCGCCAAATGCTGGAATGTCTTTGGGAATAATGATTGGCATAGTGCTACCTCCTTTGTGATTGCTACTTAAAAAGTTGGGCGTGCGTGCCGATTCGCGCTAGGTAAATTGTATCATCAGCGATTTTATAAATCACTAACTTATCGCCACCGATATGAAACTCCCTATATTTGGCATATTCCCCATTTAGTGCGTGGTCGTTTGCGCTTGGTGGTAGTGGCTTATCATTAACTAGTAAAGAAAAATACTCTATCATTTTGTTAAACTCACTATCGCTTAACCGCGCCTTTGATAAGTCGTTTATAAACTTTTTCTCGCGTTTTAGTTTCATCGCTTATGCTTTCGCTTTTAGTGCTTCAAACTCGGCTTTTAGCTGCTCAATCGTTACAGATTCCAAATTCACGCCTTTTTCGATATTTTCTATCACTTTTCGCGTTTCTTCGTTTGGAATCTTCCCCTCGCCTTGCAGTTTAAAAGGTATCGCATTTTCGCGTATCACGGCTTTGGCAAAGACATTAAACGCGGAGCTAAGATTTAGCCCCATATCGTTTATGATACTCTCAAATCGCGCCTTATCGTCCTTATCCATTCTAAAGGTTACATTTATGGTTTGGTGCTGAATTGGGCGAATCGTCTGTGTTGTTTGCATTGCAAGCTCCTTTTTGCTTTAATTTGAAATACAAATAAGGCATTATACCATATATTGCACTATTTTTGGTAGCACAAAATTGACAAGCAAAATCTATTAAGAAGCAACTTTGCAATGCAAAAATACACAAAAAAAGGCGTTAAAAGCGTATTTTTATAGCTCTATCGCTCGTTTTAGGTCTGCGATTAAGTCATCGGCATTTTCTAGCCCTACGCTTATGCGGACATCAGCAGGGTGGATTCCTGCGGATTTTAGCTCATCGTGCGATAGCTGGGAGTGCGTAGTCGAGGCTGGGTGAATGATTAGCGATTTGCTATCGCCGATATTTGCCGTGATAGAAAATAGCGTGAGATTATCACAAATCTTTAGAGCTTCCTCATAGCTTTGCGCTTCAAAGCTAAAAAGCCCGCTAGAGAGAGAATCTCTAAAGTATTTTTTCACGCGCGAATGGTAGGGATTTGATTCTAGGGCAGGGCAGTCTACCTTTTTGATTTTTTTGTGGGATTCCAAAAATTTTGCGACTTTTAGGGCATTTTCACTATGCTTTTTGATTCTAAGGGGGAGAGTTTCTAAGCCTTGCAAATGTATCCAAGCCACTTGTGGAGCGAGCGTAGCACCGATATTGCGTAGCCACTCTGTGATGATACGAATGCTAAAAAAGGGCAGAGGCAAGCTAGAGTAGACTAGCCCGTGATAGCTCTCATCTGGGGTGTTAAACGCTGGGTAGCGTGGATTGTCCTTTAGCAGTGGGCTAAGGCTTTGCCCCTCGATAATCGCCCCGCCAAGTCCGCTTCCCGCGCCGTTAATGTATTTGGTAAGGCTATAAACGATAATATCTATGCCATACTCAAATCCACGAAACAAAAATGGCGTGCCTACCGTGTTATCACAAATCGTAGCGATTTTGTGGCTTCTAGCGATAGAGACTATGCCCTCGACATCAGGGATAGAAATCTGCGGATTTGATAGCGACTCAAAAAATATCGCCTTTGTCTTAGAATCTATAAGTGGCTCTAAAGTGCTTATATCATCGACATCAAAGCACCTAGCTTCTATGCCAAATCGCTTTAGCGTATGCACTAGCAAAGTCTGTGTGCCGCCATAGATTTTGTTTGCGTAGATGATATTATCGCCATTTTGGGCTAGATTGGCAAAGGTATAAAAAAGCGCGGCACTTCCGCTAGAAGCCACTGTCCCAAAGCTACCTCCCTCAATGTCGGCAAGCCTGCGTGCCAAAATATCGCAAGTAGGGCTTGTAAGGCGAGAGTAGATATTGCCTAGCTCTTGTAAGCCAAACCTTGCAGCTGCTTGAGATAAGCTCTCAAAGCTATAAGCCGTGCTTTGATAAATCGGCACGCTCAAAGTGCGCTCTCTATCATAAGTGTATCCTGCGTGCAAAGCAAGCGTTTCAGGTGCGTAGTTCGTATGTGGTAAATTTGGCATTGTATGCTCCTTAAGTGTGGTTTCGCGCTTTTACTTTCGCGCGTTTGATTTCGCACAATATTTTTTGACTTTTGGTTTTATAAAAAACTTTGGTTTTGAAAAATTGTGCGTTTTACAAATGGAAATATAGCATTAAAAATTAACAAACACAATATGTGTTTGCAATTTTTTGCAAAATTTTGCCAAAAACTTAACAACTATATAAAATGCACCAAATAATAGAGCATTGCAAAAATTGTCTTTGCCAAACCTCACAAATCGCCCACAAACTATCCCTAAAATCCCCGAGCCCTCCAATACAATCAAAGCGCAATCTAAAACACAATCGTTTTGTTGCCGTTTATAAACACCCTATCGTGTAGCACCAAGTCAAGCGCGTGGGCGAATACACTTTTTTCGACATCGCGCCCCGCCTTTTGCATATCCTGCCAGCTGTAAGTGTGGTTTATGTGGATAATGTCTTGGGCGATGATTGGTCCCTCATCAAGCTCGTTGGTTACAAAATGCGCGGTCGCACCGATGATTTTCACCCCTCGCGCAAAAGCCTGCTTGTAGGGGTTCGCCCCGATAAATGCGGGCAAAAAGCTGTGATGAATGTTTATGATTTTGCCCTCATAGCGCGAGGTAAAATCACTCGATAAAATCCGCATATACTTTGCCAAAGCAAGCAAATCGGGCGAAAATCGCTCAATAATCTCGCCTATCTTGCCCTCGTGCTCCTCGCGCGAAATCCCATCGCTATCCACCCAAAAAAACGGGATAGAAAATCGCTCTACAAGGCTTTTTAGCTCGACTCTATTGGCGATGACAGCTTTTATATCCGCGTTTAGCTCGCCGCTTTCTTGGCGCAAGAGCAAGTCGCCTAAGCAGTGATTTTCTTTGGTGGCTAGGATTATGAGGGATTTTTTGCCCGCTTTTTTGAGGGAGATTTTTGCTCCACTTGGCAGGACGGATTTGAGTTTGGATTCTAGTGTGGCTTCTAGCGCGCCTTGCGCGTGAGAATCTAGCGCGGGATTCTCGCTATTTGTAGAAATGTCAGAATCTGTGGCTAGATTTTGGCTAGATTTTGTCGCGGTGTATGAGTTTTGGGTAGATTCTCTATTGTCCTTTTTCACAGCGTGTGAGGTGTGCGAGATATAGTTTTGTGCGCTTTCTTTACTTTCCCCCTCCCGCAGCACGAGTGGGGCTAGGGGGTGGGTTTTTGTGCTAGATTTTGTGCTTTGTGCTAGATTTTGCGCTTGGCATTCCAAATCAGCTCTAGAATCTAGACTTGCACTACCCACCACAAAGCTCGTGCGCATAAAAAACAGCCCATTTTCCCTATCGACATACTCATCTTGCCGCTCGATATTTGCACCCGCTTCATAGAGTATGCGCGAGATTTTATAGACTAGCCCCGCGCTATCTTGCGTGGTGATTAGTAGAGTGTAGTGCATTTTCCCTCTTTAAGTAATGTAATTTTTAAGCGCGATTTTGCCTTGCCAAATCACTTATACACATCGCCGCGAGATTGCGCCTTGTAGGCATAAATCAAAATCTGCTCATCGATGATTTCATACAGCAGGCGATATTTGCCGATTCGCAAGCGGTATTTGTGCGATTGTCCTTGCAGCTTCTTTATATCAAGCGCGTTGTCAAATGGATTTTGCGCGATTTGCTCGAGCGCAGATATAAACTTCGCGCTTACTTCGGGGTGGGTGTGCAAAAACTTTCGCACCTCTTTATTCATATCAACCCTATACTTCATAGCCCTAGCTCTTTTTTGACACTCTCTAGGCTGTAAGTTTCCCCCCGCTCAAGCTCTTTTCGCGCTTTTTTCCACGCTTTGTAGTCGGCTTTGGTTTCTATGGGGAGTTTTTCCTCTTTTGATTTGCTTAAATCCCGTGTTTTGCGCAATTTTTTAGACTCGCTTATTTTGTGCGATTCGCTTACCTCACGCACACCGCGTAGCAGTCGTATCGCACTCATAATCTCGCTTTTATTTTTCTCACTGATTTGGACTTGCAGTGTCATTGTTACTCCTTTTAGAAATTTTTAGCGATTATAGCACAATTGCCCTTGCAAACTTTGCCAATCGCTATTTCAATCAAAGCCAAAGTAGCCAAAATCGCGTTATTGCTCATAAGCCCTAAAGGGTAAAGAAATTTCGATTACTTCAGACAAATCAATATCATATTTGCCATAATTATCCATAAAAATTTCCTCACAATCAAACTCAACCTCCACAACCTCGCCATTTTCTTGTGTAGCTTGTTTGATTGTTTGAACGATAGATTCGCTATTTTGCTTCGCCACTCGCTTAACTTCATTAGTGGCTAGTTCTGCTTCCTCGCTGTCAAATGGTGCTAACAATAGCACAAAGCCATCGCCATACTCAAATATCCCACTGCTAACATAATCAATATCAAAATCTTTGATATTGTCTTGGAAAATTTTTGTAAGATTTTGCGCTAAGTCTTGGCATATAGCGTTATCATTTGGGTTTTTCATCGTGTATCCTTTTTAAAAATCATCAAATAATTTTGCGTCTTTAGGTTTTAATCTCCATTCGCCCATTTGTTTATTTGGGATAGCAATATCCTATAAAATATCGCTAATAAGAGCCTTTTCAGGCATTATTCCATTTTTAAGTAGCGGTATTACTTCTAGGCAAATATCATCAAAAGTAACGCGTCTATTTTGACGCTCACAACCACGCAAAAATGAAAGCACAAAATAACGCGCTCTTGTTTTTATGTCAATAAAATGACTTTTGAATCTTTGTCCTTGCTTTATGTGATATTTCCCACTTGTGCTATCCAAATCAAAGTGTTGATTTATAAGTGGTGTTAAGTCTTTATACATTTTCCCTAGTTCGTGGTAAAATCCAAGCTCTAATCCTCGAATCTGCAAATCAGCATAGATTTCCTCCAAAGTCGCCCCATCATCTCGAGCGATAAGTGCTTCAATGTTGTTTAGCACAAGTCCTAAAGTATCGCCTATTTTTTCTTTGATAAGTGTTCTTGGATTATGCACTTTACGAAAATATAAAATCAACTGCCCAGCTAATACGCTTTGTTTATTTTGTCTTTTGATAAAGCTTGTTTGTCCATTATCTTGCCTAACACTCGTAACATATTCAAAACCTGCATTTTCTGCCGCATCTACCAAAATTTGCCATAACTGCGGGTCTTGGTGTTGAAAAACAAAGGCTAACCAGCGATTGAATTTCAAAACGCGATATATTTCACTTAAACTTTTTTTCATCAAACTCACATACTCATCACGGCTTTTTTCTAGGCTACCTTTCTCAATACATTCTTTTTCTTTTAGCCATTTATCCACAGGCAAATCAAGCCAAACATTCCACATTGTGCTTAAGTCTAAATAAGGAATCTTTGCCCCATAAGGTGGGTCAGTATAGATAAAATCCACGCTTTGGGATTCAATCTCGGCTAGATTTGTCGCGTCTGCTTGAAAGATTTTTTCGCCATTTGTTTTAGATTCTAGAGAATCTGTTTTATTTAAATCTTTTCTTTGCGCAATCATCGCACCTTTGAAGTCTTTTATAATGCGTGTCAATGGCGTAAAATACGCATTATAAAAGCAGGGGGAATTGTGGTGTATTTGCTTGCTTTTTATTACATACTTTATCTTGTTTGCAAAAGTTTTTGCACTATCTAATATTGTTGGTTCTTTTGCTATTCTATACCTAAAATGCCGAAAAGCTCCAGAATCACCACCTCCTGTTTTTGATTTATGAAAAGTTAGATTGATAGATTTTACTGTATTATAAAATGCCAAAAACAAAGAATAGCGCATTTCTTTATTTTTAGTAGTTTTTCGCATTATAAGTTTGCGTAAGATAGCAAGTTCGGCTAGTTGTGTCTTGCTAAAAAGTCCTAGCACACTTGGCACATCGCTACCCTTTGGCAAAATCTCATCTTTGGGAATCCATAGCGTTAAATCCTGCATTTTAGTCGTAGCAATCTCGCCAAACTCTTTGTCAATAGCATTTGGATAGTATTTTGCGCCCTTTAGCAATGCCTTTGCTTCTTTGTCGTTTTTGGGACGCAGGGACTCAAACTCGCTTAAAATCTCTTCGCTTAAGTCGTGCAAATCGCCTAAATTGACTTTGGCACACAAAGCCTTTACCATAAAGATAGAGAGCGGGTTTAAATCCGTGTGAATCCCAAAGCGATTGTTCATCATCGCTTCAATCGCGGTAACGCCACTGCCACCAAAGCTATCTAGCACTATGTCGCCATCACTCGTAAATGCCTTAATGTTGTCTGTTACAATATCCCAGCTTTGGCGAGTAAAATATGCAAGACAACCATAATGACGCTTTGCAGCTCGTTTCTTTGGCTTTAATCTAGGCTTTGGAATCTCTCTGCTTAGATACCACTCATCTGGCTTTTTGGAGGCTTGTGGCTTATTGAGGACTTCACGCAGTGATTGCAAAGGCGTGGTAAGGACATTTGCCAAATCGCCAAACTTTGAATCTAAATCATTTTTTAAATCAATCTCAAGCAAAATCTCTTGCTTAGCTGTCTCATAGATAATCAGCACTTTACCATTGCAAAGCGCGTAAAGTGGGGACTTTATATCTTTGTTTATCGCATAATAAAAGGCTTGTCGCTCATTGTCGCTTTGTGGTGCGATGCTTTCTTTTGGGGCTTTAGCATCAAGCACACAATGCACTTTAGAATCCATACAAAGCAAATAATCAGGGATAACTATATCATTGCTTTTTATGCGTTTATTTGCACCTATCACGGTATCGCTTTTTAGTGCTACCGAACGCTTTACACTTAGATTTTCTTGTGTATTTGTCCCCTCAAAGCCTAGCCTATCAAGCAGTGGCTTTATGATTAGCTCACGCACAGAATCTTCTTTAAAATCCTCATTATCTAGCAGCGTAAAGTCAAAGTTTTCTAGCATTGCCAAATCCTCTAAAATCTTTTAATAAAAGCTAGCATTATAGCAGGTTTATCTTAAATCTTGGATTTGGCAAGATACTAGATTGTTTAGGATTTTAATTGCGCTTTAGTTCATTAAAAATAAATTATGAAAAATATAATCATTTTACTTGACAGAGTTATAAAAATTGTGATAGTATCCGTGTCATCACTTTTTAAGAGGTGTTTTTAAAATAGTTTCAAAAAAAAAGGAGAAAAAATGAGCAAGCAGGTTGTAGAGGTGTTTGCAAGAGCATTTTTTATACAATTTGCTTTTGCCTTTATGTTTTTCCTTGTTTTTCCATATTTGCTTTCTTTTATTGGGAGTAGCTTTGAGATTGCCTATCTTACGGATTGGGGCGAGAGGGACAAAGATTTACTTGTGGAGAAGGCTTTGTTTATGGCGTTTGTTTTTGGACTGGGAGGAGTGCATAGCGCGTATAGGCTTAAGCAAGAAAGTCGAAGCGATATAGCACGGACGACAAAACGGTTTTTGCTCTGCTTTATCGCCGTGTTTGTCGTGCTTTTGGCTTTGCCATATATTATCGCGCATATCCCTGCGGACTTTTTTGCCTCCTTAGCAGAGCAGTGGCAGCAACACACTTTGTGGGTAGCTTTTAGCCTTGCTACGATGAGTGCTTGTGCCGTAGTTTTGTGGTGCTACTTTTTTGGCAAAAATGTCGGGCAGGCTACTTCTTAAAATCTCATTTTGTTTATGGCTTGATGAGTTTGTTTGAGGTGGCAAATCGCAACCGCCTAAGCTACCTAAGCGAAAAGCCCCCAAGTGTGTCAAAAATCGCGCCTACAAAAAGGCTTGCGCTTGATTCTATGAGATTGTCCATAAATGAGTCGATTTTGTTTTTTTCTAGCCACCGCTGCTCTTTGACTTTGCTTAGGGTTTTTAGCTCCTCTATGGCGTCATTTTGCGAGCCTAGCGCGTCTATGAGCCCTAGCTCTAGCGCACTTTTGGCACTAAATATCTTGCCCTCCGCAAACTTGGTAGAATCCTCCTTTTTTAGCCCTCTAGCCTCTATCATATCGCTTACGAAAGTATCGTATTCCTCGTTTATGAGGTTTTGGAGGAATTCCCTCTCTTTCTCACTCCACGCGCGAAATGCCGTGCCGATTTCTTTATACTCTCCTGCTTTTAGCACACTAGGCTTGTAGCCGATTTTGCCTAGCAACTCCTCGATATTGCCCCCTGCGAAAATCACGCCTATGCTACCCACTAGGCTTCCACGATTTGCGTAGATTTTGCGCGCATAAGCACCCGCATAATACGCCCCACTTGCCATAGTGCCTTGCACATGGGCGACTACGGGGAGCTTGGTATTGAGCTCTTTTATCAAGTCTGCGATTTCTACACTCGCACCCACCGCGCCACCGGGCGAGTCTATGACAAGCAGCACGCCTTTTATGCTAGGATATTTCTCAATCTGCTCGATTTGCGTGCGCACGGAGTTTGCATCCAAAATCGCACCTTTTAGGTGGATTTTGGCAAGATTTGGGATTTGGGCTGGCTCGCTACTTGCCCCCAAAATCAGTAGCACGATAAACAAAAAAACTAGGGCTTTAAAATACTTAGTGATAAAATCTAGCACACCTACCACACCTCGAAAAATCCCACCAAAAAACTTGCCAAAAAATTTAGAAAAAATGCCCATTTAGCACTCCTTAAACATAAAATCTATATTCCACGATTCTGCGTGATAAAAATACTTAGCGATTAAAAATACTCAAAACACAAAAAGCTCAAGTAAGCACGCTTAAAAAGCCCAAACCCGCGCTTCAAACATAAAGCAAAGATTGCATATCTCTTATAGCCCTCTCTAGCCCTACGATTACGGCGCGAGAGATGATACTATGCCCGATATTTAGCTCACTTAGGTAAGGGACATTTTCTACGATATTTCTCACATTTTGGTAGTTTAGCCCGTGCCCTGCAAACACACCAAGCCCAAGTTCATTTGCGATTTTGGCACAAGAGCTAAGAGAATGGATAGAATCTTGCATCTTTTCGTGTAGCTCATCGTGTGTTAGGGTAAGGTAGTTTATGGCGTTGTGCGTGCGTTCTATGTTTGAGTAGAGGGCTTGATAGATATTGGAGTAGTTACCTGTGTGTAGCTCAATACCTGATGCGCCGTATTGCTTGGATAGCTCTATGGCTTCCAGCTCGGGGTCTATAAAAGTAGCTATATAAATCTTGCGTGCGTTAAACTCCTCAATGATTTCTTTTATTTTCTTTGAGCGCATATTTAGCCCGCCCTCTGTGGTTAGCTCCTCTCTATGCTCTGGCACAAGCGTTACTTTGTATGGCTTTAGCTCGCACAAAATATCTACAATCTGCTCATCACAAGAGCATTCGACATTTACGGGGATATTTGAGCTAGCCACTACTCGCTCGACATCATCATCTTGGATATGCCTGCGGTCTTCACGCAAGTGCAAAGTGATTTGCTCTACACCACAATTTTTGGCGATAAATACCGCTTCTAGCGGGTCTGGGTAGTTGATTTTGCGGGCTTCTCGCAAGGTGGCTATGTGGTCTATGTTTAGCCCAAGCGCGATTTTTTTTGCCATAGATTCTCCTTTGTGTATGGTTATTTGTTTTGAGCTAGAAATCGTTTGTGTAATTCTAGCGCAATTTGTTGTTGATTGTTGCTAGTGGGTGGGGATTTCAAAAAATCTAGCGCAATAAGTAAATGCTCTTTGCTAAGCCCCCCTACAAAGCGGAAAATCTCCTCACCGCTATTATCCAAAAACAAAATCGTGGGCGTAGCGCGGATATTTAGCGTGCGTGCTAGGGATTTTTTTGTGATGAGAAACTCTGCTGAGCTTTGGGGTGTGATTTTTTGCGCGGATTTTTGTGTAGTTTTTTGCTGTGTTTTTTTGATGAGAGAGGGGAGATTTATTTGTAATGATTCTTTGGATAAAATATTGATAAAGTAAGCTTGGTAGTGGGATTTTAGCATTTCTTGCAGGGCTTTAGATTTTGCAATGTTTTGGATAATGTGCTTGCAAGGAGTGCAAAAAGGCGAGCCAAAAAACAGCAAGATAGGCTTGCGCGTAGATGAGGTGCTATCTTTTGCTAGTATTGTGGAATCTAGCAAAAAGACTTGATTGCCACTAGATAAACCACCAAGCAAATCATTGATAGACAAATCATCAAAAGGCTTATTATTGCCTTTGTAGCCAAAATCCTGCTTGTCAAATTCTCGCGCAAAATCGCTAGAATAAGCAAAATCTAATTTGGATTGCGTGCTAGATTGCAAGCTAGAATCTACGCTAGATTCGTATCCCGCATTATGTGCTTGGTAGCCTTGAGTATTTTTGCTATCTTGAGTATTTTGGCAACCACACAAGACAAGCAAAGGCATTAGCAAAAAAAATATCATAAAAATCAATGTGTGCTCATCTCTATGATTAGCCTTTGAAGCAAACATAGCAAAAAAGCGAAAAATCCTAGAAAGCCTATCACATTGCTTATTTCGCGCACCACCTAGAATCCTATATTGGCATATAATATTTTTTGGCATTGCTAGCTAGTGGCGTGAGATAAGGTTTTTTAGCGAGTTTTCTATTTCAGCGAGATTGCGCACTTCCTCAATTAGCCTGCCTTTTTTGTCAAACAAATACACAACCGAGCTATGCTCTATGGTGTATTCTAGTGCGGAATCTTTTTGTTCGATTTTGCGAGAGTGAACGCCATAAGTCTTTTTTATCGCTTCTAAGTCCTCTTCCTCAAAAATCAGTCCATACGAGCGAGCATAGAAATGCTTAGCATAGCTATCTATCGCGCTCAAACTATCTCGCTTTGGGTCTAGCGAGACAAAAAGCAAGACAATCTCGCTAGAGTCTTGCAGATTTTCTAGCGCATCTGCTAGGAGCTGCAAAGTCGTGGGGCATACATCTGGGCAGGATAAAAATCCAAAATACACAATCTTATACTTCCCATCAAAATTTGCCATATCCACCACACCCTGCATACTTTTTGCGCCTTTGAAGTCATAAGAATGACTTTTTTGCACACTCCAATAAGCAAGCGCACCCAAAAACGCAATACTAAGCAAAATCCCCAAAGCGCGAAATATACCCGAGTTTGGATTAGATTTGGGGGGTTTGATAGTCTCTGCCATACTTACTCCTTAAACCTTATCGATAAATATCAAAATCCACTGCAAAGCCCAAATCCTGCCCCTCATCATAGAGTTTTAGGCTATATTGCATCACTTCCTCTATGCACACAGATGGTATAAACTTGCCATCATAGCGATTTTCCCCTGTCTTTTTAAAAGTGATGATAGTCGTGCCCATATCCATATTTACACCCACTAGCCTCCCCTCTAGTGCGCGAAAATCCGCCCCCTCTACACGAAAGGTTGTGTTTTTTAGGGCGCGGACACTCTTTGGTATCATCTCTACTGTGATTTCTATGGGGTCGCTATTTGGCATAACCACTTCTGTGGAGCCAGATTTTCGCGCTTCTTTTGCGCGAGTTCTGCGGGCTTGTGGGCTATCGCCTGCTAGTTTCAAATCACACACACGGCGATTTAGCAGACAATTTCTTTTGGGCTTGTCATCTTCTTCCTCTGCTGCTTGGGAGGCTTTTGGGTTGTTTTTTAGGCGTTGGCTTACGCTTGTGATTGAATGAGCTATGGATTCTGTGGTGGTAGTAAAGGAGCTGTTTTGAAGTGCAAACACGATAATCCCGCACACAATCATAATACCCGCAAAGATAGCAAACTTGTTGTTATTACTCATTAAGCATTCCTTAAAGATTCTTAAGCAATTCCTCTACTTGTATAAAATCTTAAACCCTTTTGGTTAATTAAAGTTAATTTTGCGTGTGCTAGCTTGATAACTTTAGTGGTGGTGTGAATGCTCTTGTGAGTGAGAATCAGCCAAATCAGTAATCCCAAGATTTTGCAAGTGCTTATCAAGGTCTTTTCTAGCGATGATTGGGACTTGTAGTGTGGTGTTGGATTTGTCTGTGGAGAGTGTGAGTTGTGCGCTCTCTCCTGCCTTTAGTGGAGTTCGTAGCCCTATAAACATTATGTGAAAACTATTTGGCTTTAGTTGTAGGCTTGATTTTGGTGGGATTTGCAAGGAATCCACCTTTTGCATTTGCGAAGTTCCATCGGCTTTTTTTATGCTTTGGTGTAGCTCGGTGGCGTTGCTTATATCGCTAAAGGCTGCATTTAGCGTGATGATTTCATCGCTTAGATTTTCTACTACACCAAAGCTAGCACTTACCTTACTATCTGCGATACTTTCCACCACATAAAGCGTGGCTTTTATAGGGTTTTTGGGAGTGGTTTTTGTCGCGCTTTGGGCTAAGCTTGGGATAAGAAAAAAGCCTAGCAAAAAGCTTAGTGCAAATTTTTTCATAAATAAAACTCCTTTGTGATGTTTATAGGGCAATTTAAGCAAAAATCTTTCCATATCTTTTGGTGTGGTTTATCGGTGTTTTCTAAAAAGCATAAAAAGCGTAAAAAATGTGAAAAATTACAAAAAAGCGTAAAATCCAAAACTAAATAAAAACTTATGTGTGTAAAAAAAAGATAAAAGATTTTAAGAAAGTTTGCAAATGCAATTAAAACGCGATTAAAAAGTTTTTGTAAGTTTTTGTGTGAGAATCTTTTTAAGGATTTTATGACAATTTAAATCATATCTGCAAATACTATCACAAGCATTCGCCACCAAAGTGCAAAAGTGCAGAGCCCCAAGTAAACCCGCCACCAAACGCATCTAACAACAACAAATCTCCCTTTTTTAGTCTATGCTCGCGATAGATTTCATCAATTGCCATTGGGATACTTGCTGCAGAAGTGTTGCCGTATTTTTGCACGGTTAGCACGATTTGGCTTTCCTTTAGTGCAAGTTGTTCGCCCACTGCATTTATGATACGCAAGTTTGCTTGGTGAGGGATAAAGTGCGTTATGTCTTTTGGCGAAATAGCATTTTTGCTTAAAATGTGCTCCACATCAGCGATAAGCGTGCGCACGGCGTATTTAAATACTTCATTGCCTTTCATTTGTAGCTTGCCGTTGTAGTGTATGTCGTGGTTTGTATCGCTACTATCTTTGCTAGGGGCTTTGTCTGCTTTTTGTGGCGTCATTAGCAAATCAGCATACTTGCCATTTGCACTGATATGGACATCTAGGATAGATTCTGCTTTGTCTTTCGTGCGTGAGATGATAGCTGCTCCTGCACCATCGCCAAATAGCACACAAGTCCCTCTATCACTAAAATCTAGCACCGAGCTTACCTTCTCTGCACCGATGATTAAGATATTTTGATATGCACCTGATTCTATAAAACTCTTAGCGATTTTTAGCAGGTAGATAAATCCTGTGCAAGCTGCACTTATGTCAAATGCTGGGATATTTTGTATGCCTAGTTTCGCGCTGATTAGGCAAGCATTACTTGGCATAGCAGCAAAATCTGGGCTCAAAGTCGCACAGATTACCAAATCAATATCGCTAGATTCTAGGTTTGCACGCTTTATGGCAAGCCTAGCTGCTTCTACACCCAAATCGCTACTTCCCTGCGAGTCTAGCGCGAAGTAGCGTGTCCTTATCCCTGTGCGCTTGGTAATCCACTCATCACTTGTATCTAGCGTTTTTTCAAATTCGCTATTTGGCACACACCTAGATGGCGTAAATGAAGCAATAGAGCGCAGGGAGGCGTAATACATTTTTGTCCTTTTGCTAGGTGTAGTTTTAGAAAATCTTATGTTTTATTTGCGCTTAGAATCTACTTTGCGAATGCTTTTTCTATGCGCTCGCATACTTTTGATTCTAGTGCTCTTAGTGCTTGATATACAGCGCATTCTATGGCTCTCTCATTGCTTTTGCCGTGGCTTATGATTACGACTTTATTTACTCCTAGCAGTGGTGCACCGCCGTATTCTGCATAGTCCATTTTTTTCTTTAGATTTGCAAAAGAGCCTTTTAGTAGGATTCCCCCTAGTATTTTTATAGGAGAGGATTTTATGTCATCTTTTAAGATTTTGCTTACCGCACTTGCTACACCCTCTGCTGCTTTTAGCACGAGATTTCCGCTAAACCCATCGCAGACAATGACATCAGTGCTACCATTAAAAATATCGCCACTCTCTACATTGCCGATGAAAAATGGATACTCTTTCAAAAGTTTGAAAGCCTCTTTTGTGAGTTCGTTGCCTTTGGATTCTTCCTCGCCATTTGCTAGCAATCCTACGCGGACATTTTCATAGCCCATCACAGAAGTGGCGTATTCATTGCCCATTATGGCAAATTCTACCAAGTATTCGCTTTTGCAATCAGTATTTGCCCCAGCGTCCAAAATCATACTTGGTTTAGCCGTAGTAGTAGGCATAAGCGTGCAAATAGCGGGGCGAGAAATGCCCTTGATTCTGCCGATTCTCATCGTGGCTAGGCTCATAGTCGCTCCACTATGTCCGGGCGACACAAGCGCGTCTGCCTCGCCATTTTTGACAATCTCGGTAGCGACATATATAGAGGAATCCTTGCGCTTTAGTGCTTCTGTCGCTCCATCTTCCATACGAATATAATCAGAGCAGTGGCGCACGCTAAGACGAGATTTGAGATTTTGAGGTAGATTTGAGATGAGGGGGGAGATTTGGCTTTCATCGCCGACTAATATCGCTTCAAACTCACGCTTTTTCAATGCTTCTAGCGCACCAAGAACGATAGGGGCTACACCTTTGTCCGCTCCCATAACATCAACAGCTACTCTTAGCATACAATCTCCTTAAAAATTCTAGAAAAGAAGTAAAAACAGACTTAATAAGATAATTTGGTAGATTTTAGGTATTTTTAAATTTTTGTCGTTTATATTGAGAGTTTGCTCTTAGTTTTTTGTGCAAAAATCTACTTGTGAGCGACACCATAATATGCGACATAAACGACACCGCCAAATCAAAATATAGAACGCTAAATCCACCACCAAAAGTGGCAAAACCCTAAAATTTCACGCTAAAACAAAGTCTTGGTTAAAAATTAGCCTTTGTATTTGCCACTAAATTTATTTACACGATGAGGTAGCTTCCAGCTTCCGTCTTTGTCTTTGATAGGTTTTGCAAGAGTGATTTTGTAGTGTGTCCTGCGCTTTGCCGCTCGTGTCTTGCTTACTCTTCGCTTTGGGACTGCCATTTTATTCTCCTTTGTGATGATAGTCTAGTTTGATTGACTCGATTTCACTTTGCAAGATAAAATCTAAGTCAATAAAGCCATCAAAAAACTCAATAACATCAAATGTCTCTAAGCTTTGGCTTTGTGCATCCCAGAATCCATCTGAAATATACAAAACCAATTCTTCATCTAGCGTTTCTTGGTATTCCTCGCCACTTATGTCGCAAACTAGCGTGATTTCTCCGCTTAGCCTGCCCTCCAAAAGAAACAGCCCTTTTTGCCCTTGCCCCCTTGCTTCTTGTATCTCGCCACTTAGCTTTACTATGTCTCCTTGTATATCTTTTTCTAGGCTAAAAGATTTCGGTGTGGAGGAGATTTTGCGTGCTTGGATTTTCATTTAGATTTTGGTGTTTGCAAAATTGGCAAAATCAGCATTTGTAAAAAGAAGCTCCCTACCCAAAAATTTTCACAATCAACGCAGTCTAAGCAAAGCGTTCTTAGGATAGGCTATCTAGAAAACCTTAGAATCTGCTTTGAGTAGAAAACGACAAAATCCACAAAGCCTAGCAAATTTCGCGTGTGCTAAAGAAAAACGCAATTTCGATTTTGGCGTTTTCTAGGCTATCACTTCCGTGCACTGCATTTGCATCAATACTCTCTGCAAAATCTGCACGAATCGTTCCTTTTGCTGCTTCTTTTGGATTTGTCGCACCCATAAGTTCTCTATTTTTGGCTACGGCATTTTGTCCCTCTAGCACCATCACTACCACAGGACCACTTACCATAAATTCCACCAAATCCTTAAAAAACGGGCGTTCTTTATGCACGGCATAAAACCCTTGCGCATCGCTTACGCTCAAGCAAAGTTTTTTCATCGCCGCTATGCGCAATCCATTGTCCTCAAATCTCTGCACTATCTTGCCTATCACACCCTTTTCTACGGCATCTGGCTTGATGATTGATAAAGTTTGCTCCATAAAGTCTCCTAAAAAAAGTAATTTGTGATTATAATGCGCTTATGCTTAAATAATAATAAAAAATTAAACTTCAAAAAACCTCATTAGATAAAATCAAACTTTGATATAATGCCGATTTTGTATGTCGTGGATTTAGCACTACAAAACACGCGAGATTCTAAGCAGTGCTAGATTTTGCCAAACACTAGATTTCGCTAATGTTTTGTCAAACAAAGCCAAAATCCAATAAAAACCAAAAATCGCTTAAGGGCTAAAGCAAATGCAATACTCACAAGATAATCAATCAACCCCCAAAACCACTGCAAGCACGTCCACAAATACCCAAAGCCCACACGCATTAGAATCCCAAAAAAAAGAACACATACAACCTCACATAGAACCTATGGATTTTCCAAAATCTAGCGCAAAATCTAGTGAAAAATCTAGCGTTGATTTGTCGTTATCCGCGCTTGATTCTGCTTTAGCCCCACGCTCTATAAGCACCACAATGAACGCCCCGCATAGAATCAAACCAAATCAGCCAAGCAAAATCAGCGTGCGTGAAATCGCCACAAGCGAGCAATCAATCCAAATGAGAATCGACCCACACGAGCGAGATGAGATATTTGCCCTAGAGCTAGAGCAAAAAGATGAGGGACTAAATGTGCGCTATCTTATCTACGCATATATCGGGCTTTCGCTGTTTTTGCTCGTGTGTATGCCAAAGGTTTGGCTAAGTAGCACAATATACTACACAAGCCGTGATATAAACAAACTCCAAACACAAAGAGACTTACTCCAAGAAGAAAACAAACGACTTCAAAACGAGCGCGAAAAGCTCCGCTACCAATACCTAAAGCTAAATTCCCAACCGCAGTAATATAGCAATAAGGTGCAGCATAGTGTAGCGCAATAGCAATACCAATTTAGCGCAAGTAACCACAAATATGGCTAGCTGATTTTGGCGTTTTTAAGTTTTAGTGTTTTTTTATAAAACCCAAAAACACCCTAAAATACACACAAAAAAAATCTCAATTTTACTTTGCAAATTTATTTGCCAATATTGTGTTAATTTTGCAAAATATTTGGCTTAGATTCCAAGTTTTTTATCAAATTTCAACTTATTTTAAGAATATTTTGGTTAAAAAGCACCATTTGATTTTTGCTTGATTTGTGCTTGCTAGCCTTGCCAAGCCCACAAAATCCACCATACTAAAAGGAGTGTAACAATGAGTTTGATGATAAATGATGAGTGTATAGCCTGCGATGCGTGTTTAGAAGAATGCCCAAATGAAGCCATCATTGAGGGTGAGCCAATCTACCGCATAGACCCTGATTGTTGCACAGAATGTGTTGGGTATTATGATGAGCCAAGCTGTGTGAGTGCTTGCCCAAAAGATGCGATTATGCCAGACCCTGACAATGCTGAAAGTTTGGAAGAGCTAAAATACAAATACGAACAACTAAAAAATAAAGAATAAAAGATATAATGTTGCCCATATTTCTTGCAAACCAAGCTAAAGGGCAACAAATGGCAAAAGTAACCGCAGTCATTGACATCGGCTCAAACTCCGCTAGAATGGCGATTTATGAAAAAACAAGTCGCTATGGATTTCGCCTTATTTATGAATGTAAATCGCGAGTTAGGATTTCGCAAGGGTGCTATGAGAACAACGGAGCATTGCAAGAAATCCCAATGCAAAGAGCAATATCAGCTCTGAAAGAATTTAGGGCAATAGCCAAGCAATACAAGGCAAATAAACTTTTTTGTGTGGCGACTTCTGCGATACGAGACGCGCCAAATAGGGCGGAGTTTTTGCTCCGAGCTAGGAAGCAAAGCGGCATAGACATAAAAGTCATTGACGGGGAAAAAGAAGCGTGGTATGGTGGGCTAGCTTGCGCCAATCTCTCCCACAACAAAACAGGTATTACCATAGACATAGGTGGTGGTAGCACAGAATGCGCTATCATAGAAAACGGCACTCTAAAGGATTTAATCTCTCTAAAACTTGGCACGATTCGACTAAAAGAGTTGTTTTTTGACCATCATAAAAATATTGATTCTGCTAAGGAATTTATCTTAGAAGAGTTAGCCAAACTCCCACCACATTTTGTGTGTGAGAATGTATTTGGGATTGGTGGGACGATTCGGGCGATAGCCAAAATGATAAGCAGGCAGGCAAAATACCCCATAAAAACTATTCACGGCTATGAAGTAGAAGTAAGCAAAATGCGACCTCTCATACATAGTATCTACAAAGCAAAAGAGGAGGATTTGGAGGGGCTAGGTGTCCCGCTTGATAGAAAAGACAATATTAGAAGTGGTGCACTTATTTTTTCTATGCTTTTGGCTCACTTTGGGGCAAAAAACATTACCGCTAGTGGTGTGGGTGTGCGTGAGGGGGTTTTCCTTAGCGATATGCTTCGCACGCAAAAGCACCGATTCCCAAATGGCATTTTGCCTTCTCTTATCGCGCTAAAAGATAGGTTTGGCATCAACCAAAAAGTAGCAAAAAACCACACCAAGCAAGCCTTAGCGATTTTTGACACTCTAGCTCCACTCCATAAGCTAGGAGATGAGTATAAAGCCTACTTAAATGTCGCTTCACAGCTTTGTGATATTGGTAGTTTTCTAAACTTCTATGGCAAGTCCGAGCTTGGAGCGTATATCTTGCTAAATGGGCTTGATTATGGATTTTCTCATACCCAAAGGGCTGTGATATGTCTGCTAGTTCAGCATTTAGGCAAGCAGATTCCCAAAGATTCTGCCATAGCGCATATCAGTGAGATTATGCCACCATTAGAATCATTGCAATGGCTTAGCTTCGTGCTATCACTTGCTCATACGCTGTGTGCCACAGGGGAAGAAAAGCTAGCTTACACTTATGCAAGAGAATCACTACAAATCCACTGCAAATCCGCTCTATATCTTGCAAGAGAGGACATATCTAGGCTTATCCCACCCGCAAAGCTATCAGTAGAATTTATAACAAACTAGGATTTTATACCAAATGGCACAACACCGCAAAGACACTATAACTCCCAAGCTAAAAAAGCTAGCTACTTACTCAAGTGGCAGGTTTTTGTCTGGCTTTGTGAGTTTTTTTGGGTGGCTATTAGCTATTGTGCCTCATTGCGTGTTTTTGGTATTTGTAAAATCTCTAGGGCTACTTATGTATCGGCTAGATAACAAAAACCGCTACAACGATGCCAAAACAAACCTAGACTTCATCTATGGCGACACTCTCACGCCCGAGCAAAAAAAAGAAATCATCAAGCGATGCTATCAAAACTTTGCCTTTGTAATCCTTGAGTCTATCCGTGTAACCAATATCCCCTACCATAAGCACCAAAAGCGATTTGAAGTTATTGATGAGCATTATTTACTAGAATGCTTAGATTCCAAAGGTAGTGCGGTGCTTATCTCTGGGCATTTTGGGTATTGGGAAGCTATGGCGACATTTTTGCCACCTCGCTATCGCAAGTGTCAGATGGCAAGTCTAGGGCGACTTACAGGGATTGATTCTGTGGATAGCTTAATCATCTCTAGGCGTGAGTTTCAAGGCGTGAAGTTTATAAACAAAGCAGGAGCGTTTAAGCATTTGCTACGACTATATGGCGGAGGAAACGCACTCGCTGGGATACTCACAGACCAAAGTATGAACAAAAGCGAGGGCATAGAGGTAGAATTTATGGGCAAAAAAGCTACACACACGCCTATTGCTTCGATTTTATCTCGTAGGTTTGGTGTGGGTATCGTGCCTGTGTTTATTGATTTTGATGAGGGCTATTCAAAGTTTGTTGTGCGGTTTTTCCCTGCTATCTTTGCGCCACACACCCAAGACTCTAGCGCGGATATACTCCAAGCCACCCAAGCCCAAGCCAATATCACAGCGCACGCTATACAGACAAACCCAAAAAGCTGGTTTTGGTTTCATAGGCGTTGGAAAGAGTTTTATACAGATTTGTATTAGATTTTTAGGTTTATTTTGCACAACTCGACATACAATAGTATACATTTAGTATATGGTGTGCTTACATAAGTAGTGTTGGTTTTGCTAAATTTTTGTGAGATTTTGGGCTAAGACTTTGGATTTTATACGCTTTTTGCATAAAATCTTTTCGCAAATCAAAAAAAATTTGTTATAATCAAAGTTAATCTTTCGTAAATGAAAGATAATTTTTCTGCTTAGCTTTTAGTCGGGCGGATATTCTACTCCACGCGACATAAAGCGAAGTGATTCTACACAGCATAAAGGAGCAAAAAATGTGTGTGAATGTTTTGAAGCGGTTACAAGTAGTAGGTAAAGGTGTCTCTCTAGCGGGACTTATGTGTGGGGTAGTGGTAAGCTCATCTTTGCTAAGTGCTGCACCAGCGGACAACAGAGCAAAAGCAAAAGCAGCCACAAGTGCTCTCAAAGGCGATGAACGCAAAAGAGTAGAAGACGGTATGAAAGCTGTCCAAAGACGAGAAAGCTTCAATGAAGCTACACTTGAAAAAGGTAAAAGACGCTACAAATCTTGCGCGATTTGCCACGGCTCAAAAGGCGATGTAACAGCACCAGGGCAACTAGAGGGTAGAACTATCCTTGATAGAGACTATGCAGCACTTGTCAAAGAATTGCAAGACTATCGAGCAGGCACTGCGGATAATGGTGGGCTAAATGTCATAATGACTGTGAATATGGATGAGTGGACTGACCAAGAAATCCAAGATGTCTCTGCGCATATCAATGCTTTGCGTGCAGAATACAACCAAAAAGCAAAAGCAAAAGCTGGAGCTAAAAAGAAGAAAAAGAGAGATGACGATGATGACTAAGCATTAGTCGCTTAATCTTTTCTTTAATCTTTTTTTGTGGCTATGACTGCTAAGTCATAGCCATTTTTTTTGGACTTTTTGCTTTTATTAGATTCTGCATTGGATTTTGCTAAGACTCTTGTATTTATTTTGTTCTTATAGCTTTCTTGTGCTTTTCGCACATTTTAACTTCTTTTAGACTTTTTGCAATACTTCTTTGAAACTCTTTTTTTTGTTTTCAAGGTATTATAAAATAATTTGACTTGTGTAAAAAACGATTGCGTAAAAAATGCCTGCGCAAGAAGCCTCTTAAAACATATCTCTAAGTTTTTGCGCTCTGAAAGCACCCTCTCTTGGCACGGAGGGGATTTGGTGGTGGATTGATTTCATTATAAACTATTTTGATTTTCCCTAGAAAGCCTTAAGTATGACAAATTGCGTTATTGTGATATGACAAATCACAGAGCCTGACACCCCAAAAGCTACTCTGTCTAAGCACCACAAAAAACAACGCAAAAATACCACAACCGACAAAATATATCCCCCCAAATTTACCCCCCGATAATATGTCTCACACCTTTAGAATCCGCCTTAGACAAAAAGCCGTCTTTTTCAAGCTGTAATACGATTTTGCGACATTTTGGATAGCCGCCCAAACCACGCGTTTGTAGATGGGATATGCTAGTCTTGCCATCTTGAAGCATTATGTTTTTTGCTTTTTGCAATAGCTCATCTTCTACGCCGAAGTCTTCACTTTCATCTACCTCACTTGTATGCGTCCCAATTCCCTCATCTACCTCGCTTAAAAAGCTTGTATCATACTCGGGCTCGCCTTGAGAGCAGATAAAGCCAACGATAGATTCTATCTCTTCAGGCGTAGCCCACGGCGCGTGTAGTCGTAGCAGTCCCACACCACCCGTAGAAAACAGCATATCGCCATTGCCTAGTAGATTTTGCGCCCCATCATTATCTAAAATCACCCGAGAATCGATAGACTGCCCCACTCTAAACGCAAGCCTAGCAGGGAAATTTGTCTTAATAAGCCCTGTTACGACTTCTCGGCTTGGTCGTTGTGTGGCTACGATTAGGTGTAGTCCAGAGGCTCTACCCATCTGTGCCACACGGATAATGGGCATTTCTGCTTCTTTCCCCCCCGTCATCATTAAGTCTGCTAGCTCATCAATGATTACCACGATAAAGGGGAAAATCTCGCCTCCATTTTGCTTTGCTTTGACATTGTAGTCATCTATGGTCTTGGTTTTATACTCACGCATCAAATCATACCTGCGCTCCATTTCGCGCGTGAGGTTGTTTAGCGCAGTGATTGCTTTTGCAGGGTCAGTGATGATAGGCGTAAGCAAGTGAGGTATATCCTCATATAGGCTAAATTCCACTCTCTTTGGGTCTATCATTATTAACCGTAGGCTTTGAGGGGAATTGCGATAAAGTAGTGAGAGTATCATCGCATTTACCCCCACGCTTTTTCCGCTCCCTGTCGTCCCAGCAACAAGCAAATGTGGCAATTTCTTTAAATCCGTTACAAAAGGATTGCCAACCAAATCTTTGCCAAGTCCAAGTGCTAGCGGAGAAGCCGTGTTTTTAAAAAGCTCGCTATCTAGCACTTCACGCAGATATATTGTTTCTCTATGTGAGTTTGGGACCTCAATTCCCACTGCGTTTTTGCCCGGGATTGGAGCTTGGATACGAATCGCTTTTGCAGAGAGTGCCATAGATATGTCTTTTCTAAGGGCTTCTATCCTGCTTACCTTGACATTTGCTTCAGGGACAAACTCAAAAGTCGTAACCACAGGTCCTAAATAAAACTGCTCTACATTGCCGTTGATTTTGAATGTCTTTAGCTTGTGTTCTAAGTCGTGGATTTTTTTATCTATGGTGTCTTCTTCTGGGCTTTGAGTGTTTTTGGGCGGGATAGCTAGGAAGCTAATATCAGGCAACGCGTAGTTTTTAGGCTTTTCTAGCGTGCCTTTATCTAGCTCTTTTAGTAGAGTATCGCTTGCCGAGAATGTCTTAGATGGAGTGTGCTTAAAAGGACTACTTTCATAGTGCGTGGAATCTTTTTGTGGATTTTGCTGCTTTTGGTGGGAATCTTGCGCACTAGATTGCGCTAGATTGGATTGTGCTTGAGAACTATCAAAGCCTTGTTTATCATCAAAATCCTGCTTGACAAAATTTTGTGTAGATTCTAGTGTAGTATCGTTTTTATCTTGGTAGTTTAGATTTTGGTTTGCTAACCCATTTTCGCTCAAATCCTGCCAATATTCCTGTGTAGAATCTTGCTCACAATCCTGCAGGGCATTTTGCGTTAAATATTCTTGCGCTTCCTTATCAATATGATGATTTTCTGCATAGTGATTTTCGTGATTTTCACCATATTTATTCTCTGATTGATTCTCTGAAGTAGTAGCAAGCCTTGTGTATCGTGGCTGAAGTGGCTCATTATAGACCTGTGATTGTGCTTCGCGTTTTTTGGCTCGCTCTAGGACTTCGCTAGCATCGATTTCTAGGATTTCGCCCTCCTCGCCCTCCTCGACAAGTCGCACCATTTTAGCGTATTTTTGCTCTTTGCTTTCTTGGGCTTTTTGCTCTTTGTCTTTATCCTCATAGATGATAGTTACCTGCCTTTCATCAAATTCTAGCTCCGTGCGATTTGGTTTATTTGGATTTTCATAAATGCTTTGCTCCCAAAAAGGCTCTAAATGATTTTGCAGATTTTGCTTAGAATCTCTAAAATCCTGCATAGAATTGCTATAAACATTTTGTGTGTGTTGTTGTCGCGTATGATTAGAATCCGCATTATAGGCATTTCTTTGAGTATTTTGCGCACTACTTTCTTTTATGGGAGGATTAAAGGCTTTGATACTATCGCTTTGAAAAAACGATGATAAGGCACTCCAAATAGTCTTTAGCCCCTCGCCCAAAAGCGTGAAGATAGATTTCCCTACACTTACAAAGCCTTTTCCCAAAAACTCAAAAATCGCCCCTAGATTGTCTTTTAGCCAAAAGATTTTATCTGGCATAAGCAAAAGAATGCCTACCAAAAAACTCAAAAATGTGGCGATTATCACGCCTAGCACACCCACAAAAGGCGAAATCTGCCTAACGAGTAGCTCACCTGCTTTTCCACCCCTCTCACTGCCAAATAACGCAAACTGAACCACCAAAATCCCCGCACAAATAAGCAAAATCCCACCAATGACTTTAAGCCTCTTTGGACTTAGGCTAGAGTCCTTATACACCGCATAAGCAGGGTAAATAAAAAACAACAAATACACATAGCCAAGATAGCCAAACAAACTTAGATTTAGCATAGCAAGCCCCCTACCAAGCTCGCCCATAAGCCCTCTATCTCCAAAAATCGTAGCAATGGTTAAAACGATAAAAAAAGCACACCAAGCAAAGAATATATATATTTTTTTCAATGTTACGCCCTTTTTTGAGCTTTTTTAAGCAAAATTTCTAAAGAAGTATTATATCATAAGTGCTTTAAAAGTTTCATTTAGGAAAGCCCTTAAACTTTAGCTTGCCACTACTTTATGAAGTTGATTTTATAAAGCTAGCTTGCTTAGAAGTGATTTTGGGATTTTTGGAGTTAAAATCAGTCTTTTGGGAGAGCAAAATGCACGGAAAGATTACTCGCTATTCAATGGCGACAGGCTCAGGCACGGTGATAAATTTTGCAAAAAGGGTGTTTGAGCTACGCGCAGAAAATTGGAGGGATAGGAAATTTTTGCCCGTTTCGGGTATGTTCGTAGAGTTTCGCGCCGATAGCAATGGACACATTACAGATGCAAAAAGTAGTGAATATCAAGAGTTCGGTCCAGATTCTCTTGTAACAGAATATGACTTTTGGAGCACTCAAACCGATGTCGAGCTAAACTACAAAGAGCTGTCCATACGCTATCAACAAGCCGAAGAGATATATAAGCAAACCGACTATCTTAATATGAAAAATGTCGAGCTTACTCAAGGCGTAGAAGAGTGCGTGCGACAATACTACACGCCAGAGACAAACACCATAAAATTTGCCCTTGCCGATGTCGAGGAGATTCCCCGTGAGGATAGGCTTAATTATATGGCTGTGAAGCGGTTTATGACAAAAGCGATAGATTTTTTGGTATTTTGCGATAAAAATATCACTCCAGATATGTTTGCAGAGGATTTGCAAAAGCTACGCGGACTAGAGTTTTGCTTCAAAGAGCTAAAGGGCAGAGAAACCCAAAAAAGCGAAAATATCTACACAGATGTGTTTTTGGAAAAACAGCTACATTTCAATGGAGCAAAAAAGGCGATTTCTGCGATAAAAGAGAGAATGCTTCAGCTTGAAAACAAAGTCAAATTTTCCACAAAAGAAGTATATCGACTTCGTAGCGTCATAGAGCGCAACAAAAAAGATACCACCCTCCCACCCAAGCTAGAGAAGCACAAAGACATCATCGCAAAATCTGAAGAGGAGATAAAAATCTTTACCGCGTGTAAAGATAGACTCATAAAAGCTACCAAGAGTTTTCAGCAAAACTATGTAGCGGATTTCGACAATGAAATAAGAAGACGCAGGGAGGAGCTAACCGATGAGATACGCAACGCACTAAACACTATCGCCACCGTGCTAGATAACAAAATATGGCAAGCAGGTATGGGCTCAACTTCTGTGCATAGCAATTTTTTCAAGCAGCAAAACATAAATAGTGCTTACTGCACGATGACATTTTATTGGCAATACTTAAAAAGGCTTGATAAAATGCGACTAAGCGATGCTGAAAAAATGGGATATAACTTTTATGAGCGATACAAAAAAGCTCATCAAAAATTTTTCCTAATCTACACAACCGACCCAAGATTGGAAATGTCGCTAAAAACGCAGATAATGTCGATAAACAAGGATTATGAGGTGTTTCCTGTGAAAAGCGATGGGGAGTTTATGTCTCATATCAATAACTACACTTTTGAGAGAGGATATATCGACCATTCTATCCCGCACGGCGACCCAAATGCACTTATCATTGAGGTGCAAAAATCAAGACGCAACAAAGATGCAAAATTTGTCATCGTAAATGAGGAGCAAGCCGCACAGCTATCAAGAGATTATCGAATGTAGATTTTAGGCTTTGCTAGATTTTGTTTTTTTATTAGCCTTGCATAGCTTGGTGCAAAATCTGCTATTTTTAGAATCTGCCAAAGATATTTCAAGTGTGCGTAATGTGCCAAGTGCGACTTAAAAAGCGTGGTTTCAAAATTTCAAAAATGCAAAAAGCCATAGAGTTTTTAGGAAATCAGGCTTGAAAGAGAATCAAATTTTTACACAAAACATCTTTCACATATCCCCAAATAAATCTAATAAAATCTAGCTTGTTTTTTGCTACTAAAAATTACTAAAAGCCACCTAATCTATTATGGATTTTGTATAGATTTTGCAAATAGCGTTTATAAAATCCTCGCCTAGTAATCTGGCTTAGGAGTTTTTAGCGTGCTAGGTGGCAAGATAGGTTGAGTGATGATGGGGTATTTGCCATTTAGGGATTCAAAAAACTTCTCTATCTTGCGTGTATCCTCATCATCAATCTTTATTCCAAGCTGGATTTCCCCCATAGTTTTTATCGCATTTTTTATGTCCCAATACTGCCCATTGTGAAAATACGGCGCAGTGTGGAGGATATTGCGCAGTGTGGGGACTTTTACCTCGCCGTCTTTATTGCCCTTAAACCCACCTATATGGGCAAATTCATAAGGTTTTTTGACTTCAAATGGTTGCATTGTCCCCCCTAGATTTATGCCTTTGTGGCAGTTGGTGCAGCCCTTTTCGATAAAAAGGCTTAAGCCCTCTTGCTCCTCTATGCTTAGTGCTTTTGGATTCCCTCGCAAAAAATCATCATATCTGCTAGGTGTATTTAGCGTCATCTCAAAAAGTGCGATAGTATCAGCGATTAGCTTAAAATCTATGACTACATTATTTCCATAAGCCGCTCTAAACTCCTTGACATATTCAGGGATTGACTGCAAAGTAACGATAATATCTCGCTCGGTGTTTGCCATTTCTACGGGATTTTTCATCGGCTCTTGGGCTTGGTGGGATAAATCTTTTACACGACCATTCCAAAAATGCACACGATTAAAGAGGGTGTTAAACACAGTGGGGGAGTTTAGGTGCTGTGGGTTTGACTGCCATTTATGCCCGATAGCAGCAGGCATAACCTCCGCGCCACCTAGCCCTAGATTATGGCAACTAGCGCAAGAGATATTGCCCGAGCGAGAAAGTCTAGGCTCAAAAAACAGCTTTTTGCCTAGCTCTATTTGAGTGGGGGTAAATTTGGGCGAATAGTTTTTGATGATATTTTGCTTTTCAATATGTAGCCGTTGATAGTCCTCCAAGTCTTTGCCTTGAGGCATAGGCAAAAGCCCCGCATCTCTAGCATCCTCCATAAGTTCTCTAGGATTTTGTGCTTGTAGTGTGGTTTGCAGTGGTAGCAAGCATAGCAGTGATAGCATAGCTATGACGCATCTAGCAGTCTTTGTAGCAACGCTTGTAACCCTTATGGTAGCCCTTATCGACACAGAAAAAAGGTTGGCAAATAAAGTGTGAAATCGCATTTTCTCTCCTTGAATAGCAAAATTTACATAAACAAACTAGATAAAAATCTCGGGGCAAAATTTTGGCAAAATCTCTAGCTCAAATTCTAGCTTATCAATTTTAGCCAAATTATGATAAAAAGTTTTTTAATCCACATTTTTACACACGCTTAAAAAACAAAAATTTTAATAAATTTTTACACTTTTTATAAGATTCTAAAGACTTCTTAAATGAGTTTTTATTATAATGCTAGCGATTGTCAAAATATAAAAATTACAAGCAAATTTTACAAACAAGATTTATGTAAAAATATGTGAGATATATTTGTGGTTTTGTAATATATTTTTGTCAAAATACACAATAGATATTACCCCCTCACAAGCCACATATAAAAAGCACATAAAACAACAAAATTTATATCAAAACAAAGGAGTGTCAAATGAGCTATACCCACCTACATTTACATACCGAGTATTCCCTCCTAGATGGCGCAAACAAGCTAGAAGTCCTAGCCAAAAGACTTAAAGAGCTGGGTATGACTTCTGTTGCGATGACTGACCACGGAAATATGTTTGGTGCGATTGATTTTTATACAAAAATGAAAAAATATGGCATAAATCCCATAATAGGTATGGAAGCCTACTTACACAACAACGAAAATCTAAGCGACAAAGCCACGCCACAGAGATTTCACCTATGCCTTTATGCCAAAAATGAAATAGGGTATAAAAACCTTATGTATCTTAGTTCACAAGCCTTTATCAATGGATTTTACTTCTATCCTAGAATCAACAAAAAAATCCTGCGTGAGCGGAGTGAGGGGCTGATTTGCTCAAGTGCGTGCTTGGCTGGAGAAGTGGATTGGAATCTAAATTTGAGCGAAAAAAACCTAATGCGTGGCGCGGGTGGCTATGAAGCAGCAAAGGCAGCAGCACTAGAATACAAAGAGATTTTTGGTGATGATTTTTACCTAGAGATAATGCGACACGGAATCAAAGCACAAGAAAAAATCGACACACAGATTTTGCAAATCGCAAAAGAATGCGACATAAAAGTTATCGCCACAAATGATGCGCACTATGCTACCAAAGATGACGCAGATTTCCAAGAAATCATAATGTGTCTAGGAATGGGCAAGACTATGAGTCAGGAGCGAATGAAGCATACTGTCAAAGAATTTTATGTAAAATCTGCACAAGAAATGGAGCGTATTTTTGCAGATATACCAGAGGCAATAGCAAACACTCAAGAAATCCCAGATAAATGCAAAGACTTCAAAATCGACTTAAAAGATGATAAGCACAATCCACCCACGCCACCTAGTTTTAAATTTACCAAAGAATACGCCCAAAAAGAGGGGCTAGATATGCAGAGTGATGAGGAGTATTTCAAATACAAAGCACGAAAAGGACTAGAAGAGCGACTAGCAAATATCCCACAAGAAAAACACCAAAGCTACAAAGAGCGACTAGAATACGAAATAGACATCATCTCTTCGATGAAATTCCCGGGCTATATGCTTATCGTGTGGGATTTTATCAACTACGCAAAACAGCAGGGAATCCCCGTAGGACCGGGTAGAGGAAGTGCCGCTGGAAGTCTTGTGGCGTTTTGCCTGCATATCACTGATATTGACCCGATGAAGTATAATCTCCTCTTTGAGCGGTTTTTGAATCCAGAGCGCGTAAGTATGCCCGATATTGATACGGATTTTTGTCAGCGCAGACGCCAAGAAGTCATCAAATATATGGTGGATAAATATGGCAAATACAATGTCGCTCAAGTCATTACCTTTAACAAAATGCTTGCAAAAGGCGTGATACGCGATGTCGCTCGCGTGCTAGATATGCCATATAAAGATGCTGATGAGTTTGCAAAACTTATCCCCGAACAGCTTGGAATCACGCTAAAAGGCTATGAAAAAGATGGCAAATTTATTGAGGGGGCGTGGGAGCTAGAGCCCAAAATCAAAGCCTTAGTCGAGCAAAATCCTCTTGCCAAAAAAGTGTGGGAAAACTCCCTAAAAGTCGAGGGATTCAATCGCAATGCAGGTAGACACGCTGCTGCTATCGTGCTAGATAGCACTCAAGAGCTGTGGAATAAGATTCCACTTTTTACGCTACTAGATTCTCGTAATAAGAAAAAAAAGAAAAAATCCAAATCTAGTGCAAGTCAAACAAGTGAGAACGAAACAAATGAAGATGAAGCAAATCAAAGCGCAGAATCACTAAGCTCAAATAGCCAAGATTTAGCACAATCTAGCGAGCAAAATCCACAAGCCACAGAGGATAGCTCTCGCGTGATTGTTACGCAGTATTCGATGAAATATCTAGAGCCTGTGGATTTAGTTAAATTTGACTTTTTGGGGCTAAAAAACTTAACACAGATTGATGACACGCTAAAGCTAATCAAAGAGCGATATGGCAAAAGCATAGATTTCACCCAAGTAGATGTCGATGACAAAGAGGTGTATAGACTTATCCAAAGTGGCGATACACTCGGTGTTTTCCAAATAGAATCTGGTATGTTTCAGGGGCTATCTCGCAGGCTAAAGCCATCTTGCTTTGAAGATATTGTCGCTATTATCGCGCTTGGGCGTCCCGGACCTATGGAGTCAGGTATGGTAGATGACTTTGTCAATCGCAAGCACGGACTAGCCCCCGTAACCTATATGTTTAAAGAGTTAAAGCCGATTTTAGAGCCCACTTATGGGACAATCGTCTATCAAGAGCAAGTTATGCAAATCGTCCAAGTTATCGGTGGATTTTCACTAGGCGAAGCAGACTTAATCCGCCGCGCTATGGGAAAAAAAGATGAGCAAATAATGGCTGACAATAAAGAAAAATTCGCACAAGGAGCACTAAAAAACGGACACGATGAGAAAAAAGCCCGCGAGCTGTGGGATTTAATCGTAAAATTTGCAGGCTATGGGTTTAACAAATCTCACTCTGCTGCCTATGCTATGCTGACATTTCAAACCGCATATCTAAAGACTTACTATAAGCACGAGTTTATGGCTGCACAGCTCACAGTAGAATCTGACAAAATCACAAAAGTAGCAAAATATATCCAAGAAACGCGCAATATGAATCTAGAAGTATTGCCTCCCCATATCAATCTATCTGTGGAGTTTTTTGGTGTGGCAGATGTAGCAGTGTCTAAAGATAATGCCAAATCCACAGAGGCGCAAAATACAGATTCTACCCAAGTGGATTCTAGCATAGAATCTAGTGGGGACTCTAGCCCAAAATCTAGCACTACCAAAAAAATCATCTTTGGACTTGGCGCGATAAAAGGCGTGGGCAAAGATGTCATAAACGACATTATACAGACGCGCAAAAGTAGTGGGGAGTTTAAAAACTTGCAAGATTTTGTCCAAAGAATGGATTTCTCAAAGCTAAATAAACGCTCACTAGAGCCACTTATCAAATCAGGCAGCTTGGATAATCTAGGGTTTAGTCGTGCGTGTATGATGAAGCATATTGATACGATTTGTGAAATCGGGCGCAACAAACAAAAACTTGAAGAAACTATCGATAGCTCGCTATTTAGCGACTCAAAAGAGGAGCTATCTGAAGTGATTTTTGACTTTAAGGACATAAAAGAGTTTGACACTAAGACAATGCTTGAGTATGAGTATGAAAGCTTGGGAATCTATATCACAGGACACCCACTTGATGAATACGCAAAAGAGATAAAATCCATAAAAAATGTGGTGGGAATCGACAAAATCGAGGAACTAAAAGTAGGCTCTAGCGTTATGCTTATCGTAAAGGTAATGAGCGTAGCAAAAAAAGTTGGCAAAAAAAGTGGCAAAATCTATGGTAGCCTAAAAGTGATAGACTTGATGGGCGAAATCGAAATCACCATATTTGAGCAAGGACTACTAAAACTTGATATGCTAGATTTAAACAAGCCTGTCGTGCTAAAGGGCAAAATCGAGGAGAGAGAGGAAGAAAACCAAGTGAGGGTGTTTGATATTTTGCCATTTGAGGAGGCAAAAAAGCAAAGAATCCGCATAGAGTATAAACAGAGAGATGACTATGTGGAAGCAGATGGTCAGTATATTTCCAAAGAGGATTTCAAAGTAGCAGACATAAAAGACATAGGATTTGGACATGGCTGTCCGCTAGGGCTAGTGCTAAGCAGAGAGGTAAGCCCAAAACAGCTAGAGAAAATCTCTGCTTCAGCAAAATCAAACGCAGGCGAGCGAGAGCTACACATAATCATCAAAGAGGAGGGGCGACAATATCGATTTAAAAGCCATTTTCTCGTAAGCGATAGGATAAAAGAAGATGTCTTGGCTATGGAAGAGATAGAGGGTGTGGAGTGGCTAGATTTAGTGGAGGCGTAGTATTCATATTATTTCTGGTGCTTGCGTGAGTTTTGCGCAGGCTTGTGTAGTTTTGGTGGTTTTTAGCTGTTTTTTGCGTGCTAGGTTTGGAATGCTTCTTGCTACTTTGATAGTTAGTAAATTTTGAATTTAGCGGATTTTGGGATTTGGTTAGCAAATCTCAAAAGATTCAAAAACCACATAAAGGAGTATAGTATGTCTGTGATTGTAGTTGTATGTATGTATGCTTTGCCAATCGTGGTAATCGGGTATTTTTTGTATATGGAAGTAGAAAAGATACGATACGGCGTGAGAAAGCAGATAAAAGATATGCACTTCAAGGAGAGCTTGCACTCTTTGGGGAGTTTGCAGGGGGTTCATAGCGTTCAGGACACGCAGGGTGGTTTGAATAGCTTACAAGAGGGCAATCATACGCACAATGCCTCCAAGCACCATATCAGCCACGCCCCAAAAAGCGCGTGATGATTTCTCTAGCCTAGAATCGTTTTTTGTGATAGATTCTAGGTTTGGATTCTAGGCTAGGTTTGCTTTTTTACTTTTTGCATTTTACTTCTTGGACTTTTTCTTTATTTTTTGATTTAATTTATTTGGATTCTTTGTTAGATTTCATCAATGCGTTTGCATTATTTTCGCACGGACAGAATCACAAAAATATATTTTTAAGCGTTTGTGATATTTTGCGTGGCTTTATTTTCGTGTTTTTTAGAATCCTAGAAAGCCAAAAATCCACTTGTAATAAATTTTTGTGTAATAAATACTTTGCGAGATTCTTACCAAAGGCATTTTGTGAGGGATTTTGTGGCTATGAAGTTTTGGAAGTTTTTGATTGTGTGAGGTTTTGCTTGTTTTTTAGCTTTTGTGCCAAAAGCGCGCAAATAAAGCGATTTTGGCACAAAGATTTTATATCGCTTTTTTCTCTTTGCTGGCGCATTGCGGGCACACGCCGATAAATACCGCCGAAATATCAAACAAATCAAATCCTGTTTTTTCTTTGCACTCATTTGATAGTGCGTCTACATTGGCATAGACATCTTGGAGTTTGCCGCATTTTTCACAGCTTACGTGTATGTGTTTGTCGCAAGCGAGTTCATATTTTTGCTTTTGTGTGGGGGCTTTGATTTCGCGCAGTATATCCGCTTCATTGAGAGTGGCGACATTTTTATACACAGTGGCTAGAGAAATACAAGGATAGTTTTTTTTGATATTGTGATAAATGTCCTCTACACCGATATGTCCGTTTTTTTGTATCTCACGCAAAATAGCGATTCTCTGTGGAGTGGATTTGAGATTTTTAGCCTTTAGGCTTGCTTCAAATTCCATTGTTTTTTCCTTTTGTATTGTAATAAGCCACATTATGTGGCTTGACTTAACCTAGTAATTTAGCATAATTAAATAAATATTTTTATTCATTCGTATAAAAAATTAAGTAAATTGTTATACAATTTAGGGATTTTTACTACCAAATCTCACATAAAAGCGAAGATTATGAAACTCCTACTTAGCGCGTTAGAGCCAAGCTCCAATATCCACGCCCAAAAAGTCATAAAAGAAATCATAAGAAAAATAATAAAAGAAGCTATAAATTCTGTGCCAAAAGAGAAAAACACACAAGATAAGCAACAAAAAACTTCGCAAAATTTTCTTCCAATAAATTTGCCCAAAATCCAAATCACAAAAATCCAAATCATAGGCATATTTGATAAAAATTTAGAGCAACAAATCTTGCAAGAATTATCACAAGAGTTCAAACAAGAACAAACCACGCAAAACCTAGAATCTATGCAAATTGCGAGCCCAAAAGACGCTATCGCCAGTGATTTTATCAATGACTTTATATCAAATCATCTCATCTTTACTCCACTATTTTTCTCGCAAGATTTTTCCATAATGGGCTTTGTCGATGTGGCAAAAAAGCTACCATTCATACTAAAAGCGCAAAAAACTATGCTACACGCCGCAAAAGAAGCGGATAAAATCCTTTTTTTGGATTCTAGCTCATTTCACATACCACTTGCCAAAAAAATAAAATCTAGCGGGATAAAAGCCCCGATTTATTATTATATATTGCCACAAGTGTGGGCTTGGAAGCCGTGGCGGACAAAAAAGCTAGAAGCCTTTTTTGATAAATTGCTAGCGATTTTGCCTTTTGAGCTAAGCTACTATTCGCTAGAAGCAAGGCAGGACAAAAAGATAGAATTTGTAGGACACCCTTTGCTTGATGGGCTAGATTTCACTATCCTAGAAAGTAGGCAATCTAGGCAATCACAAGGTGCACAAGGCAAAAATTCCCAAACGCAAAATTTGCAAGACAAAAGCCCACAAAATCAAAATCCACAAAAACCTACAAAGAATATTGCAAAGCATATTGTGTTTATGCCGGGCTCTAGGAGGGGTGAGATAGCGCGGATTTTCCCTACATTTACAGAGGTGGCACATTCGCTAGAGCAAAAAAATATATGCACAAAAACCCTCGTTATCCCCACATTTTTTGCAAGCAAAAATCAAAAAGAGCTAGAATCTATATATGGAGATTTAAGCGGGTTTGAGCTAAGTTTTGATACGCAAAAATCCCTAAAAGAAGCGGATTTTGCTTTTATTTGCTCTGGCACAGCCACACTAGAAGCAGCACTTTTAGGCACACCTTTTGTGCTGTGCTACAAGGCTGCTACTTTGGACTATCTCATTGCAAGGGTGTTTGTAGGCTTACGCTACATAGGGCTAGCAAATATTTTTTATAACGCTCTTTGTGGCGAGAGCGCAGGCAGAGGAGAATCAAAAATGCACGAGGAGCTAATACAGGGCGATATGAGTGTGGATAATCTTTTGAGTGCGTATAATAGAGAGCTAGAGAGAGCAAAAAATGGGCATTTTATCAAATGCGCTAAAGAGTTGTGGGAATATCTTAGTGCGCAAAATTCAAAGGATAAAAATCATAAAAATGATGACAAAATCCCACACAAAAAATATTATGGAAGTGCGCAAAATGTCGCAAATATGTTGCTAATGGATTAACAGATTTTGGTATTATATGCGCTTATATTTTTAGGAGAATTTTATGCAGCCAATCACACAATACGGACATCAAAAACTTTGCTCCGAGCTAAAAAACCTCAAAGAAGTTGAGCGTCCAAATATCATCAAAGAAATCGATATTGCTCGTGCACACGGGGATTTGAAAGAAAATGCTGAATATCACGCTGCAAAGGAAAAGCAACTTTTTATTGACGCACGGATAAAGGATTTGAGCGAGATGCTAGCACAAGCCCAAGTCATCGACCCCTCCAAGCTACCACACGATAAAGTTAGCTTTGGTAGCACGGTTGAGATTTTGGATTTGGATAGTGAGAAAAAATCCACCTATACGATTGTGGGTAGCATAGAGAGCGATTCTTCGCGTGGACTTATCTCTTATGGTTCGCCTATCGCAAAAGCCTTGCTAGACAAAGAAGTGGGCGATGAAGTAAATATCACTTTGCCACGCGGAGAATGTGATTTTGAAATCCTAAGCATTTCATACAAGCCAATTAACTTTGAGCAAGACTAAAAATTCATAAAAAAATTTTGGAGAAGCAAATGCAATCTAGCCCTACCTTGAAAGTGCAAAGACTTAGCCAAGAAGCGATTATCCCGCGCTATCATTCGCTTGAGGCTGCAGGATTTGATTTGCACTCTATTGATGAGGTATGCCTAAAGGCAGGGGAGCGTATAGCAGTTCGCACGGGGCTTGCCTTTGAGATAGAGAGTGGCTATGAAATCCAAGTGCGTCCTCGCTCTGGGCTAGCCATAAAAAACGCAATATCCGTGCTAAATACCCCGGGCACGATAGATAGCGACTATCGTGGCGAAATAATGGTGATTTTGATAAATCTTGGCAAGGAGGATTTCACTATCCACAAAGGCGATAGAATCGCCCAAGCAGTCGTTCAAAGAGTGTGGCAAGTGGATTTTGTCGAGGTAAGCGAGCTAGGTGGGAGCGAGCGTGGGACAAAGGGCTTTGGTAGCAGTGGTGGATTTGGTAGCAAAATCTAAGTAAACATAGGTGCAGATAAGCCCAAAAATGTAGCATAAGCCAAAATCCAATGCTTTAGTCAAAATCGCAAGTTAGCTTGCGTAGAGTTGCATAAAGCAAAGGATTTCAAGCAAAACCAAAAATGTAAGGAGTAAAGTTTTGAGCAAACTAAGCAAAGATTTGGAAACCATAAAGAGCGAGTTTCAAAACGATGAAAAACTACTAGAAAACGCCTTTAAACTAGAGAGGCTATTTAAAAAATACAAGTTTGTGCTACTTGGGATTGTCGCTGTGGTAGTGCTATGGATAGCCATAGTCGTAGCAAGCGACTATGTCGAGGAAAAAAATGCCAAAGAGATTAGCCAAATATATAATGAGCTGCTTGTATCTCCACAAAACACCGTGCTAAGAGAAAATCTAAAAAACAAAGCCCCCAAACTTTATGACGCATTTATCTATGCAAACCTCTCTAGTCAAAAAGAGGCGCGTATAGCCGAGCTAGAGGAGCTAAGCCAATCAAAAAATGAGCTTATCGCTCAAATCGCAAGCTATGAGCTAGCTTCGCTAAAAGAGGATTTGCAAGCACTTAGCACTATTGCCAAAAATCCCAAAAAACAAAACGACTCGCTAAAAGATTTTGCCAAAATCCAAGAAGCATATTTGCTACTAAAAAATAACGACATTGACAAAGCTCGCGAGGTGCTAAATGGTGTCTCTAGCGAGTCAAGCCTAGATTCTATTGCTAGGCAAATGGAGCATTATGGCATAGATAAACTCCCACTAGAATCCACCAAGCTAGAGTCTATAAAACTTCAAACACCCAAAGAATCCACAAAATCTAGCGAGGAAAATGCCCAAAAACCTAGCACACAGCAAAAATCTAACACAAACGAATCTAGCGCAAAAAGCATTGATTTGCAAGATTCTAGCTCAAAGATTGAGCCAAAGCCTAGCAGCCAAACAGACACAGAGGCTAAAGAGAAATAAAATAGGGCAGACTAATGAATCAAAATAGGACTAAATTTATCGACATTGCGCGGATTTTCACGCTTGCATTTATTTCTTGCGTGGTGTTTTTAGGCTGTAGCTCAAAGAAATTTTATACACCTGCCAAAGTCGATGGAGAGATTATTTTTTCTCAATCACTCCCCACGCCCATAGCCCAAAACAATCGCTATGTAGCCACGCTAAAAGACGGCTCGCTCCTAACCCAAAGTGGATTTGTCCCCATAAATAAGCAAATAAAAGAGATTATCCCCAAAGATGCAAGATTTTTAAACGAGTCTGGAGGGTATTATATTTTTGCAAAAGGGTGTGATGAGATGCTGCTAGTGAGGGCTAGCGTGATTGATGAGAGTGCGTTTGATAGCGGGACTTGCCCGATAAAAGAGGAAAACTCCGCTTGCACAAAAGAACAAATCAAGCTAAAAACTCAAGGCTGTGCTATCAGCGCAAGCCTAAAGGGAAATCTACTTGCTTTTGTAACTACCGATAACACAAGCCATATTATTTCTTTAGAATCTAGCACGGATTTTGCAAATGTGGATTTTGCAAAAGATGAAAGTGCTGACAAAGATTTTAAAAATAGTGGAGAAAATAGCGAGTCTTACAAATCCGTCTTTAGCCAAAAAGGTAGCGCAGTCCTAGCGGTAAATCAGCTTATAGCTGCGCCATTATTTTTGGACTCTGTGGTGGTTTTTCCAACTCTTGATGGGAGGATTTTGGTTGTGAGCTTGCAAAACTACGAAACACAGCGAAATATCATTGTATCAAGCGAGAAGTTTTTTAATAACATTATCTATTTGCAAGGCGATGATGTTCGCATATTTGCCGCCACACCAAAAAAGCTCATAAGCATTGTTTCTGGACAGCAGTTTAGCTACCAAGAGGACATAAAAGACATAACCTTTGCAAATGGCTATTTATATGCACTTACCCTAGAGGGCAAAATCGCACAGCTTGACCACACGCTGCGAGAAGTAAATACTAGGAAATTTGAATACGCTAGTTTGGAGGGAATGTCCGTAGCAAACAATGTGCTATACACTTATGAGAAAAATGGTAGCTTTATCATCGCGCTAGATTTGGAAAACTTCAGCCACAAAGTCTATCAAGCACAAGATACATTTGGCAAAATGATGAGTAACAAGCTTCATTTCTATACCAAAAATATTTTTTATTACAACAGATACTACTTTGATTTTGCCAAAATTGCCGATTTTATAACATCTCAATAAAGGGGACACTATGCTACTATGCGATATAGGCAACACGCATTTTCACTTTTGGAGCAATGGAAAAGTAACCCACCTGCTTCCCCGCTCACTGCACAGAAGAATGTTTAATGAAGAGATTTACTACATTAGCGTAAATCCAGAAAATGAAAAAATCCTTACTAAAACATTTAAAACCACTTATGATTTAGAATCTATTATTGATTTGCCTACGGAGTATATGGGGCTTGGTGTGGATAGAAAAGCTGCGTGTCTATGCGTGCGAGATGGCGTGATAATCGATGCGGGGACGGCTATTACCGTAGATGTGATGAGTGGTGGCAGACATCAAGGCGGCTATATTTTACCGGGGTTTAATGAAATGATAGGCGCGTATGGACGCATATCTCCACTACTTGTAGGAGGGATAAACTTCACTTATGAGCCAAAAGAGCTACCACTAAATACCAAAGATAGTATCACTTATGGAATGCTAAAAAGCATTATTTTGACTATCCAAAACACGATTGGCTCAAAAAAAGCATATTTTACAGGTGGCGATGGCAAGTATCTAGCGAAATTTTTTGCACAAGCGATTTATGATGAAACTATGGTATTTCGTGGTATGAGGATTTCTATTGAGAGGGCATTAGAAAAAAGGCGCAGAGCTCAAAGCGTGCAAGAGCTAGAAGAAGCCCCTATGGATTTGGATTGGGAGTAGGATTTGCTAAATATTGCACTTCCAAAAGGGCGCATTGCTAAGGAAACTTTGCAGCTTTTTTCTCGCATTTTTGGAGAGGATTTTGGCTTTGATGATAGGAAGCTCATCTTGCAAAAAGGCGATTTTTGCTTTATGCTTGTGCGAAGTCAAGATGTCGCCACCTATGTCTATCATCAAGCTGCCGATATAGGCGTGGTGGGGCTAGATGTGCTAGAGGAGCAGCCCTATAACATTATGCGCTTACTAAATCTAAACATAGGCAAATGTCGCGTGGTGGTTGGCGCACACGCACACAAGCCTATTGATTACTCAAAGCCAAAGATTACTATCGCTACAAAAATGCCAAATATCACTGCAAAGTATTTTTCTCAAAAAGCCATACCTATTGATATGATAAAGCTATATGGCTCTATTGAGCTAGCTGCGCTTGTGGGGCTGTGTGATGGGATTGTAGATATTGTAGAGACGGGTGAGACGATGAGGGCAAACAACCTCATAGAGAGTGAGAAAATCCTAGATTCTAGCGCGTATCTAATCGCAAATTTTAATAGCTTCTCGCTTAAAAAGCACGCGATTTTGGAGCTTTGCTCTAGGATAGAAGTCGCACTAGAGCATTAAATTTTTGGCAAAACGCAATACTAAAAAGGCAAGATTATGATAAAACACAATCAATACAAAAAGGTTTTTCTCATAGTGGCAATAGTGTCGCATATATGCGGATTTGTTGCCATCGCAGATGAGCTAAAGTGGGGCAAATGGCGATGGGAGGAGATGGGGTATGTGGATTGTGAGGTTCGCTTTGCTAGCAACACAAGCGAGTGTGGTGAGAGGGGCAAAACAAGAGAAATCATCATAGAGGCTAGAGATATACCAACTGCCTATCAGCTTTATCTAAGACAATACGGCAAAACCCACCAAAAATCTGGCTATGCTTTGGAGCGCAATCTACCTACAAAAAGCCATAATTATGTGGTTTCGTATGAAATGCCTTTAGATATAAGGTATGGCTACACTTACTCTTGGAGTGATGATAAAAGTAGCTTAAGCATTGATTTTTGGCTAGGAGTATGCAAATCAAATGAAAATACTTGCACCAAAGCGCGGCTTACTTTCATAGATATGAGCAAAGAGCACAGTGAGATAGCTAATAGCAGTGATGAAAGTGGCAAAAATGATGATGGAAGCAAAGATAAAAATCCCAAAAATCAAAACCTTGCGCAAGAATCCGCGCAAAAAATTCCCCAAGAATCAGCCAAAAAATCCACACAAGAATCTAAAGGCACTTCATTTAGCGGGCTAGATAGCAAAATCATCTCTTTTACGACAAAACAAAATACCAAAAACGCCAAACTCCCACAAAATAGAATCAAAATCATCGCAACCGTTTGGTAGCACCTTGCATTTAGGAAAATTCTCCACTTTATCAAACCATACATTTTTTAAAATAACATTTTAAGGCTTTTTATAATTTGCTTTGCTCCAATCAAAGCTATCATAAATCGCTAAGATTTTGTCTTTATTAAGCAACTTTGGGTCGATTCGTGTGCCGACAAGCGGACTTTGGCAGATTTCATCTAGTAAAAACGCACCCTTAATCCAATCATCACCAAATCCCGCGCGTGAGTTTTTCACAAACGGAAAGTGATAGTTGTTTAGCTCTGTGCATATATTTCGCCTTCGATTTCTACAAGTCAAAGTCTCAAAAAATAGGTGCTTACTATTCTCATTTGGATGCCAAACTACAAAGTCTAAGCCATTATTATAAATCAGCCAATCATCAACACCACGAAACAAAAAATCATCTTGTATCAAGCCGTGTTTTAGTTTTCTAATATACACTCGCCTTTCTCTAATAAGTATATCAAATCGTGGCTTTATCACACTATCAAAACGACTTTTTGGCAAATAAAACGCCTTATATAGCTTCTTCGCATCATAAATATGGTCGCAATCGATTTTAATAAGCCATTGCTTTTTGGGAATATGAGATAGGGCGAAATTATAGTAATTATGTAGCTTATTTTCTTCGCGCTGTGGATTGTGAATCTCAATATGATGCGGATATTTCGCGGGGATAAAAGTAGGATATTTCGCACAAAAATCTAAGATGATTTCCTCACTGCCGTCCGTGCAGTCATTATAAGCGATAATCCCACGCTGAATGGCAGGAAGTATGCTCTCCAAACAAGCCCTAAGCGTGATAGCTTCGTTACAAACGCGGATAAAAGCCCAAGGATTAAGCGGTAAGTGTGGATTAGATGAATTTTTATCAAAGTCAAAGTAGCCAAAGTGTGTCTTTTGGGTATTGCGCTTGTTATCGGTGTGCGGATTATCGCTCCCCCCCCCCCCCCTATAATCGCAGCGATTTGGCGATTTTTAGTGATGAAATATTCGTTATTATGCGCGTTTATTTGCGCCAAAACTGCATTAGGCAAGTGCGAATCGACTTTATCAAGTGTGATGATTTTATCAATTTTATCAAAGATGGCGTTTCGCGCCTTTTTGCGAGTGGCTTTGAATGGGATAAAATTGCATAAAAACTGCAAAATCGCCCTTTTGGTTAGGAAAATCGCGTATTCTAGCATTTGCACCTCCTAAGTAAATCGCAAGTCAAATCGTGCATAGGTTAAATAGTGAATCGTGTAAATTCTATCAAATCAAAAGTTGCCATTATAACAAAATTTGGATACAAAATTTAGATGATTAGCAATGAATATCACTCCAATGCCTAGTCATAAATCATTTTTCACAAGTGCTATTGCAACACCACATAAATTCTCTATAAAAATCATTACAAAAGCAAATCAAATACTTTACTACGCCTTATTGCATTTGCACTAAGACTTGCCCACAATAATACCCCCAAATTTTAGATTCTTTAAGCTATTTTTGTCTATAATGTCGCCACGATTATCCCACGCAATAGTAGTCTAAACAAGCTATATTTCTTAAGGAGCAAATATGATAACGCTAAAGCAAGCCCTAAGCCTTAGCAAGCCAGAGCAAAACGAGCTAAAATCCCAAATACAAAATCTAGCCAAGCAAAGCGAAAATGCCGAGCTAAACGCATATATAGACTTCAGCGATGATGAGGTAAGCGGTGTGCCAATCCTTATAAAAGACAACATAAGCGTAAAAGGCTGGGAAATCACTTGTGCAAGCAAAATCCTAAAAGGCTACAAATCCCCTTATAACGCCACTGTGATAGAAAATCTACACACAAATGGAATGAGTGCTTTTGGGCGAGCAAATATGGACGAATTTGCTATGGGAAGCACCACAGAATCTAGCTGCTATGGACGCACGAAAAATCCCTGCGACACTTCGCGTGTCCCCGGTGGTAGCTCTGGAGGAAGTGCTGCAGCTGTGGCAGGAGGGCTAGCTATCGCAGCACTTGGTAGTGATACAGGTGGCTCGATTCGTCAGCCTGCGGGGTATTGCGGGTGTGTAGGGCTAAAGCCTACTTATGGGCGCGTAAGCCGATATGGACTCATCGCTTATAGCTCTAGCCTAGACCAAATAGGACCTATCACGCAAAATGTCGAAGACTGCGCTATTTTGCTAGATGCTATAAGCGGTGGCGATGAGAGGGATTCTACAAGCGCACGCAAAGCCCCCTTGCAGTGCTTTAGCAAACTTGACAAAGAGAGAGGGTTCAAAATCGCTGTGCTAAGGGATTTTATCAAAGATGCGGATTCTAGCGTGGCAAAAGCCTATGAAAACACCATAAAAGTCCTAGAATCTAGCGGCAATGAAATCTTGCCCAAAAAAATGCTTGATACAAACTTTCACATATCTACCTACTACATCATCTGCACAGCAGAAGCTAGCTCAAATCTAGCGCGCTTTGATGGCGTGCGCTATGGCAATCGAGCTCAAAATGCCGACACAAGCAAACGCAGCTTAAAAGATTTGTATCTCTCCACGCGCTCAAATGGATTTGGCACAGAAGTCAAAAACAGAATCTTGCTAGGTAGCTTTGTCCTTAGCAGTGGGTATTATGACGCCTACTACCTAAAAGCGCAAAAAATGCGCTCCCTTATCCGCGCACAATTTGATGAAATATTTAAAGACGCAGATTTGATTTTGTGCCCTGTCGCTCCAAGCACTGCACCGAAGTTTCGCACGATGCAAACACCTCTACAAATGTATCTAAACGACATTTACACCATAGGTATAAATCTAGCAGGACTGCCAGCTATAAGTATCCCTGTGGGCAAAGATAGCGATGGGCTTCCTATCGGTATGCAGCTTATTGGTAAGCATTTTGATGAACAATCCGTGCTAGATTGTGCTTACGCGCTTGAGAGTGCACTCTCTTAAAGTAGCAAATCTAAAAAGGAGCGAGCAAATGACAAACCCCACCGCAAAATCCACAACAAAATCTCCAAATCCAGCCAAAACAAAAAAGCCAAAATCCCACACCTCAAAGCCACTTACGCAGTCAAAATCCATTTCACAAGCAAATGTAAAATCCACTACAAAATCTAGCCCAAACTTTGCTAATCCCAAATTTTTAGCCACAACAAAACCTCCCTTTCAATCATTCCCAAAAGCCCTTACTTTTGAAGATATTTTGCTTATCCCTGCGTATTCTGCCGTGCTACCAAAGGAAGTGGATACTAGCTCTAAGCTTACCCGCACTATTAGTCTAAATATCCCCATCATCTCCGCTGCTATGGATACCGTTACGGAGTATAAAGCTGCCATTGCTATGGCGCGATATGGTGGCATAGGTATTATCCACAAAAATATGCCACCACAAATGCAAGCTGAACATATAAACAAAGTCAAAAAAAGCGAGAGTGGGATTATCCGCGACCCTGTCTCTATCCAAGCAAATCGCTCCCTAGCAGATGCAAAAGTCATCACGGATAATTACAAGATTTCGGGCGTGCCTGTGGTAGATGAAAATGGCTTGCTTATAGGTATTCTTACCAATCGTGATATGCGATTTGAAAAGGATTTAAGCAAGAAAGTGGGCGATGTGATGACAAAAATGCCGCTTGTAACGGCAAATGTGGGTGTAAGCCTAGAGCAAGCACAGCAAATAATGCACGCTCACAGAATCGAAAAACTCCCCATAGTCGATAAAAACAATATCTTGCAAGGGCTTATCACCATAAAAGACATTCAAAAACGAATCGAGTATCCAAACGCAAACAAAGACGCGCAAGGACGGCTTTGCGTGGGTGCGGCTATCGGGGTAGGGCAGCTTGATAGAGCGCAAGCTCTAGTCGAAGCAGGTGTAGATGTGCTTGTGCTTGATTCTGCACACGGGCATTCCAAAAATGTCATTTCCACACTAGAGGGCATAAAAAATACGCTAGATGTCCAAGTCATCGTTGGCAATGTCGTAACCGCACAAGCCACAAATGACCTAATCTCCGCAGGTGCAGATGCTATAAAAGTCGGCATAGGACCGGGCAGTATCTGCACTACGAGAATTGTCGCAGGTGTAGGTATGCCTCAAGTCTCTGCGATAATCAACTGCGCACAAGTGGCAATAAAACGCGGTGTGCCTATCATCGCAGATGGCGGGATAAAGTATTCAGGCGATGTAGCAAAGGCTTTGGCACTTGGCGCATCAAGCGTGATGATAGGCTCACTTCTAGCAGGCACGGAGGAGTCCCCGGGGGATTTGGTGCTATATCAAGGACGGCAGTATAAAAGCTATCGAGGTATGGGCAGTATCGGTGCTATGTCAAAAGGAAGCGCAGATAGGTATTTCCAAGAGGGCACTGCCCAAGAAAAGCTAGTCCCAGAGGGGATAGAGGGGCGCGTGCCATATCGAGGACGCATAGGCGATGTCCTACACCAGCTTGTAGGTGGGCTTAGAAGCTCTATGGGGTATCTAGGAGCAAAGGATTTATCTAGCCTTTGGGAGAGAGCAGAATTTGTAGAAATCACTTCAGCAGGCTTAAGAGAATCCCATGTCCACGATGTTGACATTACCAAAGAAGCCCCAAATTATCACGGCTAGATTTTACGCGATTAGATTTTAGACATATAGATTTGTATAGTAGGCAAAACATAAGATTTATATTTTCATAAGCAAGTTTGGCACGAGAGAATCTGTATCAATCGCTATGTTTTTGGCTTAATTGGCGATGATAAAGCAAAATCTCACACCATTTTGCCAAATCTAAAAAAAATCTATAAATATTTTTTACAGCGACAAAACTCACAATAATAAGTTAGTCCAATCACAAAACACACCTATCACAACACACAAAGGAGATAAAATGCTTGATTGTGCTCACATAAAAGCCCTACAAAATATCGTAGGCAAGGAGAATTGCTACGATGACAAAGCGCATTTGCTAGCTTACTGCTATGACGCCACGCGCGAGCGATACGAGCCAGAAGCGGTGGTATTTCCGCGTGATGAGAGCGAGGTAAGCGCGATTCTCAAATACGCAAACACACACAAAATCCCCGTTATCCCGCGCGGTGCGGGCAGTGGATTTACAGGTGGGGCTTTGCCCGCTCAAGGCGGGATAATCCTCGCCCTAGAAAAGCACTTTAACAAGATTCTAGAAATCGATGAAAAAAACCTCATCGCCCGTGTCCAGCCCGCTGTGGTAAATAAAATCTTTCAAAACGAAGTGGAAAAACGCGGGCTTTTCTACCCGCCAGACCCTGCAAGCCAAGATTACAGCACTTTGGGGGGCAATGTCAGCGAAAACGCAGGCGGAATGCGTGCCGCAAAATACGGAATCACCAAAGACTTCGTAATGGCACTGCGAGCGGTGCTCCCAAATGGCGAGATAATCCGCGCGGGCAAAAAAACCATAAAAGATGTCGCGGGCTACAATGTCGCGGGAATCCTAATCGCAAGCGAGGGCACACTCGCCGTCATCACCGAAATCACGCTCAAACTCATTGCTAAGCCTAAGTTCAAAAAATCCGCTATGGGCGTGTTTCCAAGCATTGAATCTGCGATGAATGCCGTGTATAAAACTATGGCAAGTGGCATAACGCCTGTGGCAATGGAGTTTTTGGATAACCTAAGCATTCGCGCGGTGGAGGAGAAATTTCACAAAGGCTTGCCCCTTGACGCGGGCGCGATACTCATAACACAAGTCGATGGGGACTTAGAAGTGCTGATAGAAGACCAAATTGCGAGTCTAGAATCTCGATTTAGAGAAAATGGCTGCACGGAGTTCAAAATCGCGCAAAATGCCCAAGAGGAGGAGGATTTGTGGTTCGCACGGCGCAACGCAAGCCAAAGTATCAATATCTATGGCAAAAAAAAGCTCAACGAGGACATTACCGTGCCTCGCTCGCGCCTGCCCGAGCTCCTAGCGCGTATCGGGGAGATGAGTGAGAAATATGGCTTTAAGATTCCCTGCTTTGGGCACACAGGGGACGGCAATGTGCATACAAATGTAATGGTGGGCGACCCGAGCAAACCGCTTGATGAAGCCGAGCTCGCGCGGGGGCATAAGTGTATCGAGGAGATTTTCAAAATCGCTGTGGAACTCGAGGGCACGCTAAGTGGCGAGCACGGAATCGGACTAAGCAAAGCACCTTTTATGCACCTAGCCTTTAGCGAGGCGGAAATGGAGCTTTTTGGCGCGATAAAGAGGGCATTTGACCCAAATAATATCCTAAATCCCCACAAAATGGGACTTAAGTAATTTTCTAAATAATTCGTGTTTGAGTTTGCATAGCATTTTTGTCATACTTAAAGCAAGCTAGCGACTAAAGAATCTCTCTTTTGTCTTTGAGATACTTCGCTTACGCTTAAGTATGACAAAAAGTATAGCAAAGTGAAGTGGCAAGTGGTGAATCTGTGGCTTTTTTTTGGATACTTCGGGCTTTGCCCTCAGTATGACAAAAAACCTTGAGTATGAAAAGGTAAGTGTTGGTATGATAAAGTGGGTATCAAATTAAAAATGCAGACTTAGTCCTGCTCCTCTGCTTCCCACACATTTTTGATAAGGTAGGGAATCACATAGCCTTTGCAAATCAAATCACGCACACTCTCATCATCAAATTTTAGCGACTTTCGGCATTTATAGGGCATAGTGGCGAGATTATAACAACGCGATTCCACTTCCTCCACAAATAAATCAGCGCGTTTTTGACTATCCAAACTTATGTAATCCGCAATGGCAAAAAGTTCATTTTCAAACCTATCGCTAAATATCACTTTCATTTCTTGCGACTTTCTTTAAGCCTTTTTCGCACATTGCCAAAGACTTCCTCCGCGCTTAGCATTTTCATTTTGCCTTGTTTGATTAGCTCTATGTCGTTTTTGTAATTTTGGATTCGCTTCTCGTGCGCCAAATGCGCCAAAGCCCTTTGAATGAGTTCGCTATGGCTGATGTTCTCTTTGTCTGCTTCACTGATGACAAAGTTTTCCACTTCTTTTGGCAAGTCTATGGTCATACTCACTCCTTTAGGTTTTGGCGTATTGTAGCATACTTATTTGGATTCTATGGATTTGGCTAAAGGGGATTTAGCGATTTGCTAATCCTCTAAAACCTCAAATAGCTCTTTGATAATCTTTGGGTGCAAAGTTTTCCCGCTGTGGTGTGGTAATACCATTCGCTTGGAGTCTTTTTTATAGATTCTATGGCTACCTTTTTGCCTATCAATGACAAAGCCATTTTGTAGCAACAATGCCTCTGCTTCTTTAGCCGTGAGTTTGGGTAGCTTATCGCCCAAATGCCACCTCGATAGGCGTTATCATCGCCTCTTTTGTGGCAATACTTTGTATTTCGCTCTCCCCCAAACTCTCCAAATATAGCTCAATGGCTTCTTTGATATTTGCTCTAGCTTCCTCAAAACTTGCTCCCTCACTTACGCAACCCTTTAGCTCAGGCACAAAAGCAAAGTAGCCATTTTCGTCTTTTTCTATCACTGCGTTTATGAGCATTGCTTGTCCTTTAGTGAATTTGTCGCGTATTGTAGCATAGTTATTTGGATTCTATGATTTTGATTTCGTTTGAATCTAAGTCGTAGAGTTGATAGACTAGCTTATTGATTTGAGATTCTAACTCGTTAGTGTTGTCATATTGTGATTTGTTTGTTTGTCATATTGAGCACTACGCTAAAAATCTCTATGTGGCTTTTGAGATACTTCGGCTAAAGCCTTAGTATGACAAGATAAAGTGTTGGTATGACAAAATGTGAAATAGGTTTTGATTTATGGAGGATTTTAGGGTTTTTAAGTGTTTTTGAAGTATTTTAGAAAGAATATTTGATTAGATTTTTAAGGCTTAAAATCAGCCATATAAATTATCGTTTTGCGAAGTAATCATTAGGGGGGATTCTCTATATTTTTTACAAAATATAGAGAATCTAAAAACATTCAGCGCAAAAGCTAATCAATTTTACCCAAAACGATGATTTTTTTATCCCCACATTTTTACCAATCATCGTTCAAATAGATAAGCATTTATAGCATTTTTCTTTACAAGCTATTGCTTTTTGCTTCACCTATTTTTGGACTTTTGGGGGGGGGTTGTTTGGATTCATCTGCTTGCCTCTATTCCCTTGTGCTTGGTCGTATTGGCGATTTGTGCCACTTGTGCCTTTGTTTGCATTTTGCTGATTTGCAGAGTTGTCTCTAGGACTTATTTTATTGCTTTGGCTTTTGTTATTGCTTACCATTTCCTACTCCTTATCTTGTATTTTGCTAAAAGCTATATGTATAGCGCAAAGACACGGTGTAGTATGTGCGTGTTATTGTTAGTGGCACATTATTAAAATTCGTATCATCAATCATTGTCGCCTTGATAAATGGCACTTTAGCCACTAGCTCAACCCCGTGATTTTCAGCCATATTTGCCCTTAGCCCCACATTTAGTGCGACATTAAATTTCGTAGTCTCTTGTGGACTTAATGACTTCGAGTCGCTACCATCAAATTTTTCGCTAACGATAGTTAAATCAGATAAGTATGTATTGCCACCAAGTCCCACACCGACAAATCCACCAAAATCAAAGCTACCAAAATTTTCAATCTCTTTGCTAACAAAATTTGCTAGGAAATCCACATTTACGCCATAATTTAGCAAGTAGTTTTGATGATAGGCATTGTCGCCACCCATTGCTGTTATGCTCCTGTCTCCATCCACGGTGGGGGTTGGTGCAGAGCCGTGTGCGTAGCTTAGGTTTGCATAGTAGCGCAATCCCAAGTAGGGGGTAAAAAACTGCTTATACCCCGCTACAACTCCATAGCTTCCGCCAACGCCAAATTTGCTGTCTTTTAGGTCGCTTGTTTGAGAAGCTAGGTTAAATATACTTACCCCCGCTTCTAGCCCCACAAAAGCACCGCTTTTTTCGGCATTTGCCACACTCATAGCAGCTAGCATACTAGCTATTGCTAGATATTTTCTCTTTCGCATTCGCGCTCCTTAAAGTAAATATTTTTGGCAAAGCTAGTTTGCAAAGCAAAAAGCACCGCGCAAAATACATTAAACACAACGCATAAACACAGTGCTTATCTTTTTATGAAACCTGCGGATTATCAAATTTCACAAAACAAATTTTGCAAAACTGCTTTGCCAAGCGATATTTTACCCCCCCCCCTTATTAAAATTTACTTAAAAGTAAAAAAATTTTTGATTTTTTTTTAAAATATTTTTTTTCTAATCCCAAAATTTTGTCAAAATTTTTAGTCATACAGAGCGACACGGCGACACAGCTTGATAAATACCCCAAAACAACAAAACACGCAGATTTAAAAAATAGCTTTTATTAAAAATCCAATACTTGCTCTCAAAAAAGCAAAAATCCCCGCCACAAATTTACCACAAATCTACCCCCGCAAATCTATCCCACAAATCCCCTTTCACAAATCCCCTCACTTATCCCCGAAAAATTTCTTAAAAAACCCCGCTTTATTTACCTGCTTCACACGAGAAATCGCCAAATCCCCGCTCTTTATGTCATTTGTGATAGTAGAGCCAGCCGCGATAAGCACGCTAGATTCGACATTCACAGGGGCGACTAGCTGCGTATCGCTACCGATAAATACATTTTCCCCCACACGCGTTTTGTGCTTTGCTTTGCCATCATAATTGCAAGTGATGACGCCAGCTCCCACATTGCTTCCCCTCCCTATCTCACAGTCCCCTAGATAGCTTAGATGCCCAGCTTTCACCCCGCGCAAATCCGCAGCCTTTGTTTCCACAAAATTCCCTATATGCGTAGAATCTATCACGCTTTTTGGGCGGATATGTGCAAATGGTCCAATATCACTAGAGATGATTTTGCTAGATTCTACCACGCTGTGAGACTTGATGATACTATCTTTGATTAGGCATTTTCCTTTGATTACTACGCCATTTTCTAGCTCGCACTCCCCTTCAAACTCCACACCCTCTTCGATATATATGCTACTTGGCAAGTGCATTATCACACCATTTTTCATCGCTTCATTGCGCAATATTTCTAGCTTTTTTTCCTCTGCCTTTGCTAGCTCGTTTTTGGTATTTACCCCCATAAACTCATCTCTACACCCCTCAAACGCCCCGATACGCACGCCACTTTTTCGCGCTAGTGCGATGACATCTGTGAGGTAGAATTCTTTTTGAGCATTGTCATTAGAGATTTTGGGACAAAACTCGCTCAAAATCTCTCTATCAAACGCATAGATTCCAGCATTTACGATATTTAGGAGTTTTTCCTCCCTAGTGCAGTCTTTTTCCTCTACTATGGCTTCGATAGATTTTCCCTCAAAGATTATGCGTCCATAGCCTTGTGGATTTTCTAGCTTCATCGTGCTTATGGTGATTTTGGTGTAGGCTTTGGCAGAGGCGTTTTTGGCAGTGCAGTCGCTAGCGTCTTGCAAGCTAGATTTTGCTAGATTTTCTATGCTTGTCTTTGTGATAAGCGGTGTATCGCCATTTAGCACCACCACACGCGGATATGCAAAGTCTATGATTTTTTTGCCCTCACTGCCCAAATCACATTCGCTTTCAAAAAACGCCCCGCCTGTCCCGGGGAACTCTCTATGATTTTGTATGTGAAATGTTAGATTTCCTTTTAACTCGCCACTTTTTAGGCACTCTTGCAGGTAGGATTGTATCATTTCCCTTTGATGATATAGCACGATATGCACATCTCCACTCACAGCTAGTGCCTCACGGACGATATAAAAAATCATCGGCTTGCCACAAATACTATGCAATACTTTTGGCTTAGATGAGCGCATACGAGTGCCAGCTCCAGCGGCTAAAATCATTACCGAAAAATCCATATCTATCCCTTATCTTTTTAGAGTTTTTGCAAAATCCCACGCGACAAATCGCAAAATCCACGCGCAAAAGTTATAAATCCACAAATTTTAGCATTTTTTTATCAATTAGCATTATTTAGCTTTTTTGGCAAGTAGCTTTTTGGCAAACGCTAGATTTTGCACAGCTCGCACTCGCTGTATTTTTTATATTTTTGTTTAACATTTAATTCTTTCTTAAGCTATATTTATTTACCATTTGTTTATTTTTTGCCAAGTAATTGTCAAAACCCAAAACTACAAAAAGGAATCTCACAATGAAGCAAGCGATACTCGCTAAAAGAAAATCTCTAATCACTCTCTCTCTCTCTCTCTCGTTTTAGGGCTACCACATTTTGCGTATGCGGGCTATATCACCGTATGGCAGCAGCCAAGCGTTGATGCAAGCAGGCTACTAAATTCTCCATATCGCATTCAAGTAACAGGAAATGCTTTATATTATCGATTGAGTGGTGCTACCACTTGGGTTACCGCGCCGAATAATTCCGCTCTCATAAGTGCCGTAGGCAACAATTGGGCAGAGTTTGTCATAGTCGAGCAAAATATGGAATCAATCACGCTAAAAAGACAGCAACGACCAAATACTATTCAGTATTTTACAGGGCGATTTGGTGGGTTTAATTTCCGCTCTGGCACGACACAAAGTTTTACCATAGAGCAAGATGGCGAATTAAATTCTGGCTTTGCAGGTAGTGGAGGGCTTACACAAGGATTTGAGAGTGGTGCTTCACTTATCGTGCAATCCCCCGCCACTATAAACACTATGACAAATAGTGGCACAATCCGAACCAAAACCCTCATATACGGCACTATAAATACCCTAGAGCAAAAAGGCGGACTAATCAACGATTTAGACATACAAAGTGGTGGCAAAATCAATACTTTGAATTTAAGTGGCGGAAGTATCCCAACCCTTAGCATAAGCTCTAGAGGCACGCTAAATACCCTAACCATAAGCGGTGGCGCACTAGGAAATCTAAACATAAACGCCGATGGCTCTCTAAACACTCTAACCGTGAGTGGTGGCACATTCCAAAATCTAAACCTAAATGGTGGCTCGCTAGGACATATCAGTGGTAATGGCACGATACAAAACCTAAATCTAAATAACTTCTCTATCCGCCTTGCTAGCACGGCAAGCACTTGGAATCAAGCAAATGACACAGACTATACCAAAAAAGAACATCTCTATGTGGATAGCACAGGACCTGCGATAACCAATGTAAATGGAAGTGTTGTCGTAAGCCTTGCTCAAGGTGGCGAGCGCGACAAAACCTACAACTATAATAGTATCGTTACAAATAGTAAGGGGAATGGAAAATTTAATTCTCGCAATGTGCTAGCTGCACCCGGACTAAACATAATCCACAATAGAGACGGCGGGGTAGGATTTTCTCTATCCCCAGATGTAACCACAAGCTATGGTGCTGCTATACTAAAAAATATCACTCTCTCATTTATGCGCCGCGCCACGATGACACAAAATATACTAGACTCTATGACTACAAAGAGCTTTAGGGCGAACTACAAAGCCGAGCAAGACACCGAGTATAAAATGCTAAAAGATGATATGGCTCGCCTTACAAATCGTAGCTCCAAATACTCCAAGCAACAAAAACGCGACCAAAAACAGCTAGATAAAATGCGTGATAAACTCGCAAAAAATACATTGCGACAAAGCAAAGGAGTAAATCTAACAAAAGGCTACAACACTTATGAGCTAATAGACCAGCTTGATAGAATGTTTATCTCCTATGAGAGAGAGCGAAATACGCGGGCGTTTATCCTGCCTTATGGCGCGCATAGCGCCACTCTAGGCGATAGCACAAGTGCCACCACAGAGTGGGCAGGTGGCGCAATAGTTGGTATCCAAAAAAACTTGCAAGGCAAAGGCGTCTTTGGTGGCTATCTAGGCTATGAGTTTTCAAACCTTGATAACAAACTCACTGCCACAAATATCAATATCCAAACAAATAGCCTACAAGTAGGTGCAAATCTGTTTAAGACTTATCCATTTAGTAGCAAACCTGCAGAATGGTATCTCAAATCTAGCTTACACGCTAGCCTAGAAATGCCTCATCTATCATTCATAGCACTTGGAGCTACGCAGAATTTCAAACCACTTGCTTACTCACTAGGAGCAGATATTCGCGGTGGGATAACACACTTTTTTGTGAAGAAAAACTCCTATATCTCGCCTGAAGTCGGGCTAAGCTATGATATGCTAAGTCTAGATGGCTTTAGGATAGAATCCACAAATGAAAGCTATGGCAGGCATTTTTGGCATTTCCCACAACTAATGGCAAGTGTCAAATACTACAAAAGCTGGAAAAATACCTTTAAAACTAGCGCGACAATCGGCGCAAAATACAATATCTTACACAATCTAAACAAAGCTAGCTTCTCTTACGCGGGTAATAATGACACTGCGGTAATCCCACTGCCACCACTCTATGCAAATCTAGACTTAAGCGCGATATGGGTATTGCAAAAAAATAGCGAACTTAGCCTAAACTACACAGGCGTATTTTTCGCTGGCTTTAGCTCTCAAGCTAGCAGTGGCGTAAGCACGGCATTTTCATTGCGCTTCGCGCATTGGTTTTAGGGCTTGTGTGATTTAGGGGTTGCGTGATTTTGGAGGGGGTTTGGGGATTGTTTTTGGGGGTGTGTTTTGGGTTTATGGGTGGATTTGGGTGGGTTTATGATTATTTGGGTAAGTTTGGGATTTAAAAGCCCTCTCCCTTAGAGTAACCGTGCTTTTTGCCACTTCGTGTGTGAGGAGGACAAAAGCCCCCTCCCTCTGCGGAGGGGGTTTGGGGGTGGGTAAGTCTTGCGTCTTTGAGCGTTGATTTTGTATTATGTGCTGACTTTGCGTCATTGCGAGAATCGCGTAGCGATTCGTGGCAATCCACCACACCGTCATTGCGAGGCAGTGGCTTTAGCCACAACGAAGCAATCCATTTCTTTACTTTTGTAGATTACCACGCTCGCTTCGCTCGCTCACAAAACAAGCGTAGCGCAGTTTCTTTAGAAAACAAGCGTAGCGCAGTTTCTTTAGAAAACAAGCGTAGCGCAGTTTCTTTAGAAAACAAGGCGTAGCCGAAGTTTCTTTAGTAATGACAGAAGTGTTTGTGTTTGCCTTGTTGATAATGGGGGCATTTGCATTGCTAGCAGTTGCGTTTTTGTCGCTAGCAGTTGCTGACTTTGCTTAAGAAGCATAGGTGGTATCTACCCACCCCCAAACCCCTCGTGCTAAGGGAGGGGGAATAAGTAGAGTTGCCACCTACAATAGAGTAGGGAATTACATTATGCCTACTCGCAATAGAATCAACATTGCCATACCGCTTCATTTCGTTGTCATATTGAGGTTTCTATAAGAAACCGAAATATCCAAAGGATTTTGCACATTTGCGTTTGGATTTTTGGATATTCCACTTTGCTTAAGTATGACAAACTGCGGAGTTTGCTTTTCCTAAAGCCTACTCGTGCTAAGGGAGGGAGGATTTATGGTTTTACCCTCTTTAAATTCAATTATGGATTGCCACGACTTGATTTCCTCAAGTCTCACAATGGCGAAACTTCGTCTTATAATATCGGTGTGGTGGATTGACGAATCTGCTAACGCAGATTCTCGCAATGACGATTGTGTTGTCATTATGCCCACCTGTTTTATCATATTGAGCTGCATTGACATTGTCATATTGAGGTTTCTATAAGAAACCGAAATATCCAAAATCTCCCTCAAGTTCGCTAAAACTCCTAACACCCTCTCATTCTCACACCACAACACCAACACAACATCAACACACTCTAATCCCCAAACAATGAACTATAAAATCACACTTATCCACTCTAAACCCTCCAACTCCAATCCTCTCACTACCCAACTATTTAACCCCCTCTAACTTCAACACTTTAACTTCAACCCTCTAACCCCTCTCTACACTCTCAAACTCCCCTCACATTCACTCACTCTCTAGCACAAATCCCACTTCCACTATATTACATACCATCACTCTCCCTCACTCTCCCTCACTCCCTCACTCCCTCACTCACTTTCTAACCCTCACTCTACATTCTCTCTCGCACAATAAAATATCCAAACAAAAACACCAATCCCCATACTACCACACTAAAATTCAATCCCTCACATTCTCTTTTTATACTCTCTCCCTAGCACTTTTTCTTATTAGCATCATCTAATATTGCTTTAGCGATATTAGATACACTTGTAGAGATTTGTGAGCTAGCATTTGCTATGCTTACATTTTCTTGGGTTACAGATTCTAGGTTTGTTATGGTTTCATTGATTTGAGCGATTCCAGCCGTTTGCTCTTTTATAGATTCTGCCATATCATTGATTGATTGCACAAGTAAGTTTGTATTTGCTTCAATCTCTCCTAGTGATTTACCTGTGCGCTCTGCTAGCTTTCTCACTTCATCAGCCACAACGGCAAATCCTCTGCCGTGCTCACCAGCCCTAGCTGCTTCAATAGCTGCATTTAGTGCAAGTAAGTTTGTTTGGTCTGCTATATCTCTTATGATTCCTATGACATTTCTAATGTCTTCTGTTTGGTTAATCACTTCATTACTTCTTGAGGATACATTTTGCATAGATGAAGTGATTTCCTCTACTGCTGTTGCTGTTTGCTCTAGACTTGAGGCTTGAGAGTTTGAGCTTTGAGTAAGAGAAGCTACTGCTTCTTCAAGTTTATCACTTTGCTCATTAAGAGAGTTTGCAAAGTTTAGTGAAGTCTTTAGCATTTTTCTTACTTCTGCACCTAGTGTATTTGTAACGACTTCTACGCGTCCTTTTGGATTTGCTACTTCAGTAGTAAAATCTAGCTTTGTATAGCTATCAAATACACGATTGATTTCGTTTAGGTCTGTGCCCACAGCTGTATTTATCCCATTTATTAGATTATTTACAGAATCCCTTAGTGCATTTAGCTGTGGATTGCTACCCTCTAGTGAAATGCGTCTATCTATCACACCACTTGATTGAATATTGCTTATGACTTCTAGGGATTGCTTGACTAGGGCTGCGTCTTTGTCGATTGATACTTGGGATTTTTCTATGTTTTCATTGATGATTTGCCCCATTTTGCCTAGCTCATCTTGAGCGCGGATTTTTATGGTATGCACCTCATTTCCCTCGTGATTAAGGTATTTAAAAAATGAATCAAGCGTGTTTAGGATAATAGGCAAGCGCATAGCGATATTTTTTTTGACAAAGAAAAATAGCACTACCATAATGATAGCAAGCACCACCACAGAGACAAAAAATATGAGTTTTTGGAGATTATATAGTGGCTCTAGCACCATTTTTTTGGGCGCACTTACCACGATAGAGTAAGAAGAGCCATCGCTGTTTTTAAAAGAACTCACACTGATATAGCTATCTACACCTCCCAAAGTCTTATAATCATCAAAGATTTTGTCTTGGGATTGCTTTATGGTGTCATAGACTTTTTGGACTTTTGGAGATTTGTTTAAATCAAAGTAATTCTCTAGCACGATTTTGGAGTTTGTATGCACGGTAATTGTTCCATTGCTATTTACTAGCATTTTATCTTCGCCTACAAAATTTCTAAGACTTGGGTCAAGTATATAATCCCCCAAAATCGCAGAATCAATGATAAATCCTATCGCGCCTATGATTTTTTTGTTTGAGTCAAAAATCGGTGCAGCGACATTCACACCGATTAGGTTGCCACCGACATTGATATTTTTTGGCTCACCAAAATTTACCAACTCTTTGCCATAGCTAGATTTTAGGGCTTTTTGCACGCTTGATAGCCCCACAATAGCACTATTTGCTTTTTGTAGCTTAAGCCCGCCGTGCGCTTTCATATTTTCATCTTTATAAAAAATCACAAAATCCCCATTTTGGCTTGTGAAATTGGAATTTTTATTGCGAAAATTACTTGGGGGATTTGTCAAATAAATATAGCCATAAGTAGCATAAGATAGATTGTCAAGAGCGTTTGTGAGAGTGTCCTCAAAAATCGTAGGGTCAATCTCATAGTAAGGTATGAGATGTAAAATATCCTCTAGGTTTTGCACCGAAGCAGATAGCATAGAGCTAGATTCTCCAAATGCGTTTGCCACAAAATCCGCGTTTCGCGCAGAAGCGTTTGCGATGACTTGCTCGGCACTGATTTTCATCGTCTCACTTAGGCGAAACGATACGATTAGCACAAGGGAAATAATCCCAAGCGCAACGACACCAAAAACAAATGATACGATTTTTGCTCCAATAGAGAGATTGGAAAACAGCTTCATAGTCAGCCCCTTTTGTTTGGAAATTTGTATAAAAAGCGCAACTCCTACACTAAACCCGACCAAAATGTATCCAAACTATATCGGTAAAGAGTGGCAAATTTATATAAAAAATGCACATAAGTTTGCATAAATAAACACTAAAATAAAACTTGGTAAAAATATTTTTAACTTAAAGATTTTGTGGAGTTTATCTGTGTGAAGAATATATTTTTAAAAATCTTTTTTTAGACAAAACTTTAATTGCGATTAAAATCTTTTTAAGAATATTTGAGTTACTATACGCATTTATTTTGCATATAATTCTTACTTTTCTTAAAAGCATAGAAATAATGAGAGTGGCAAAGTAAAAATGCAAAAAAATTATGCAAAAAAAATTGTGTGTAAATGCGCATAAATGCGTGTGTGAAATGTGTGGAATGTATAGAGTGTGTAAAAAAGGTTTTTTATGAAAAATATTCAAAAAGTGTTTTTGCTTGCAAGTGTAATGAGTGCATTTACAAATCAAGTGATATTTGCTAGTGAAGTTGCTAGTAGTGAGATTGTTGGCAGTGGGATTACTAGAGAGATTGCATCCGCTGATAACGAGAGAGAGAGAGAGAGAGAGTAACTCCCGCGCAATCCCTACGAAGTCTTGGCAAGTAAATTCTAGCGATTCTATCAAATCCAAAAAGAGTGATTCTGCAATATATGATTCTAAAGCACAAGATTCTAATACACACTATACAAAATCAAAAGAGCTAAAATCACAAGATTTACAAGCAAAAGACTTAGGCAAAGTAGTAGCCAAAGGATACAAGGACAATGGCACTCAATCTAGGGAGCGATACCAAAGCAGTGCAGGAGAAATCTCACGCAGTATGCTAGAATCTAGCCCAAGTGGAAATGGCGATATAGGCTCAATTCTAAGGATTTTGCCAAATGTGCAATATGACAACGGCCAAAATCGCTCTACCGCACAGGGCGAAATCGACCCTGCAAATATCAGCATTTCAGGTGGACTTTTTTATCAAAACAATTTCCAACTTGATGGCTTCAATGTCAATAACGACCTCACTTCAAATCTCACTAGCGATAATGGCGTAAATGGCACAGGAGCGAAAAATCCGCGCTCCCAAGCCTTTAGTATCGATACTTCCTTGTTAGAATCTATCATCGTGCAAGATTCTAATATCAGTGCGAGCTATGGTGGGTTTAGCGGTGGGGTGGTGGAGGCAAATGTGCGCAAACCACGCAAGGAAATGAGCGGAATCAAGGGCTGGCACGCAAATATTAGCTATCAATTCACACAAGGCAATGCACGCGGAATCTCCCTCACACACTATCATATCGACCCCTCCATAGAATCAAACTTCCTAAATTCTACAAGCGAATACTATCACCCATACTTCACTAAGCACTTAGTTCGCGCTTCACTAGAGGGCTATGCCACCAAAGATTTAGGAATCATCGCTAGTTTTTCCACCACGCAGAGCTTTATCCCCACTTTTGTGGCAAACCCTCTTACCAACACAAGCGGGCAAAATGCTGGGGACAAAAAAGACCAAAAACGCCAATCCTACAACTACTACATAAAAGCCTACTACAACCCAACCCAAAATCTAACCATAGAGGCTAATCTAGGCTATATGCCACAATATAATAGCTATTTTTGGAGTGGTGGAGCGTATAATGCGGACTATGTCGCGCAAAGCGGGGGCGCTCAAGCTGGCATAAAGGCAATGTATCAAACGCCTATCGGGCTATCTACCACCACGATAGGCTACTCATACATAGATAGTGAGCGAAGTGCTGATTCTAGATATACTTATTATGCACTTTGGTTTGTAAGCGATACGGTAGATTGGGCTCGTAGTGATACAAATTCTGCGTCTATCTACACTGCGGCAAACTATGGCAATATGCGACAAAATTCACATATCCCCACACTAAAGAGTGATTTTTTGTTTAATCCTATTGTTGTGTGGCGCACCACGCACAATTTTTCACTTGGTGCAGAAGTGTCCTATCAAAAAGCTACAAGGCAGAGGCTATCGCCTTATGTGCAATTCGCAAATGACAATAATATCCCTGTGCCATCAACCACTCCTTGCCCCACCACACCTGATAATCTAGGGCTTATCGCGTGTATGAACGGCAAGCCAACTTTCAACCCCAACACCACTATCTACCGAAATAACCAAACATATCAAGTCTACGCCCAAAACTCAAGAAACGAGCAAGTAAAATCCCAACACACAGGAGCAAACTCTTGGGCAAACTATGATAGCGCGGTGGCACAATACTTCAATGTCATCACGCAATATTATGGAGCAAACAAAATCACACTTGATAATGTCGCTTATGGTGCGTTTGTAGAAGATGATATGTCATTAGATTTGGGCAAATTTGGGGATATGAATGCGCGTCTTGGATTGAGATTTGATGGCGATAGCTATATGGATAAGCATACTATCGCTCCTAGATTTTCGCTTAGCTATGCCACCCCTACAAGCAAGCAGTGGCGCACCACACTTACCTTTGGGGCAAATCGCTACTACGGACGCAATCTTTTTTCATATAGATTCTTAGATTTTTCTGCGACTAGGCATTCGTATAAAAGGGATTGTGTGAGTTGTGATTGGGAGGAAATAGAGCTAAATACCGCGCTAAATCCTGCTTGGACTTCAAGCGTGAAATTTAGTAGCTTAAGGATTCCATATAGTGATGAGCTAATGGGAGGGATTTCTAACAATCTAGGAAAATTTAGCGTGGGACTAAAATATATCTTTCGCAATGGCAAAGATGAGATAATGCGCGTAAGCGCAAACGCGCTAAATCTGCCCGCACAAGAGGGCTACTCCACTAGCTACAATGTATGGAGCAATGAGGGAAAAAGCCAAAGTCATATCATCTCACTAATAGCGCAAAATCATAGCACTATTGAAACATTTGGAGTGAAGCACCACTATTTGTTTGCGCTAGATTGGACTCATAGCAAAAGGACTTACAATATCTTTGCAAATAGTGCTGATGATGAATACCTAAATGACCCTCTAATCATCTATGATAATGCACCTATTAGGTATAGAGATAGACCTGTGGATAATTTTGTGCGTCCTTTTAGCTTGCGACTAAGCACTACACATAGCTTCAATATAGGGAAGTTTAGGTGGCTATGGAACAATTTTTTTCGCTATCGCTCGCCATATAGCCGAATGGTAACGCTAACCACAAGCGCAAGCAACGCGGTGTTTAAGCAGTGGCAAGCACTCTATCCAAACATAGAGGGTGTGTATGTCAAAAAGAACTTTAGGGGGGCATTTAGCTGGGATATGCGACTAGGGTTTGAAGTGGATATGTGGCACAAAAATATTTTTTATGTGAATGTAGACATCTATAATGTCCTAAATGCTCGCAATGAAACAACTATAAGCCAATCAAGCGGAAACACAGGCTATGATATAGCAGGCTCTAGCTACACTTACGCAGTCTATGAAGTGGGACGACAATTCTGGCTACAAGTGGGGTATAAGTTTTAGCTAATATCTCTCCATAGCGATGACACCGCTACGCAAAATCTCTTTTGGCTTAAACTTGCTTAGGGCTTTTATGAGGCTTGTTATGCGGTGTGGTTTTTCGGTGGCTACGATGATTATGTATTTTTCATTGGCATTGGCGATTTTGCCATTATAAGCCCTAGCTAGTGCTTCAATCCCTGCCAAATCCTCATCAATCCCCACCTTGATAAGTGCTGTTTCTTTCTCTAGTAAATCATCATCATCGCTTACCTTTAGCACGGGGATAAGTTTGTGAAGCTGCTTGATAATCTGCTCTAGCACGCGAGAATCTCCCTCTGTGGCGATAGTGATTCGCGATAAATCACTATTTGGGATAGGTGCTACGGTTAGGGACTCAATATTATATCCTCTCCCTGCAAAAAGCCCTGAAACACGCGCTAGGACGCTATGCTCATTGACTACGGTTACACTTATGATTTTTCTTGCCTGCATTTTGAAAGCCTTTAGGTGTTTTGTGTGATTTATGCTAAATGTGTGCCAAAAATTATAAGGCATTATTGTATCGCAAAATCTAACTAGAAATCTCATAAAAATTTAAACAAAATATATTACAATTTTGCATTTTGTGTTTGCGTTGTGAAAATAATGCAAAGCCCAATCACAGAAGCTAAGATTTTGGATGCCAAGATTTTGACACTTTAAGATTTTGCACCAAAATCTAGCTTTTGTAAAATCTAGCTTTTGTAAGGAAAAAAATGTTTGAAACTCTAAGCACCTCTTTTAAAACCATTGCTTCCAAAATCCGCTTCAATGATGATGAAAAATCACTAAATCGCGCACTAGATGAGCTAAAAAAAGCCCTGCTAAAAAACGATGTCCACCACAAAGTAACCAAAGCCTTGCTAGAATCTATCGCGCTAAAAACCAAGCAAAAAGGCATAGGTAAGCAAAGTTTTTTGGACGCGATGAGTGAGAGCCTAACGCAGATTCTAACCACAAGTGGAAACTATGGCTTTGTGTATGCGCCTCGTCCGCCCACAGTCGTGCTTATGTGCGGATTGCAAGGTAGTGGCAAAACCACCACTAGCGCAAAGCTAGCAAACTACCTAAAAACTCGCAATAAAAAGGTGCTACTTGTGGCGTGCGATTTGGCTAGGCTAGCTGCAGTTTCCCAGCTAAAGATTTTGGGAGAGCAAATCGAAGTGGAGGTTTTCACACCCCAAAGCCTTGCGGAACAATCTAGCGAAAAAAATCTCACACCCCAAATCATCGCAAAAGAAGCCAAAAAAAGGGCATTGCAAGGGGGATTTGATGTGATGATAGTCGATAGCGCAGGACGATTATCAATCGATGAAAATCTAATGGACGAACTAGAAGCGATAAAAAAATCTATTGAGCCAAATGAAATCTTTTATGTAGCAGATTCTCTAAGCGGACAAGACGGCTTGCGTAGTGCGGAGGCATTTCATCAAAAGGTGGGCTTAAGTGGTGTGATTTTGAGCAAATTTGATAGCGATTCAAAAGGTGGAATCGCCCTAAATATCGCCTATCAGCTACAAATCCCACTGCGCTTCATCGGCAATGGAGAGAAAATCCCAGACTTAGACATAGCGATGCCAGATAGAATCGTATCTAGGCTTATGGGTGCGGGCGATATAGTATCTCTAGCAGAAAAAACCGCCGCAGTGATTGACGAAAAAGAAGCAAAAGACATTACCAAAAAGCTAAAAAGGGGGCAGTTTGGGTTTGAGGATTTTCTAGCACAAATAGAAAATGTCAAAAAATTAGGCTCAATGAGTTCTCTAGTCTCTATGATACCCGGTCTATCTCAAGTGGCAGGTGGGCTAAAAAATATCGATTTAGACAACTCCAAAGAGATAAAAAATATCCGCGCAATGGTAGACTCTATGACAAAAAAAGAGAGAGCAGATGTAAGCCTGCTAAATGGCTCAAGACGCAAGAGAATCGCACAAGGAGCGGGGCTAGAAGTCGCAGATATAAATCGCATTGTCAAGCAGTTTGACAACGCAGCAAAAATGGCAAAGCGATTTAGTGGCAAGGGTGGAATGCAAGAGCTAATGGGGCTTATGGGGCAAATGAAGCAAAGGCACTAAAATCTAAAAAATCTATGACAGCAAAAAACTAGCTCAATAAAGAATCTATATAGCTCATATCTGTGGTTTTCCTAAATGCGCTTGTTGTGCCATTTGGCGTGTTTTGCGAATTATCAAAGATTTCTACTTTTTCACAAAGTGGCGTGATTTTTTTTAGATTTTGTAGTGATTCTACATATCTTCTTTCTATTAGGTGTGGCTTTATGTTGTGCCCACCTTTTTTTACTCGCATTGCTACACGCTCTTTTGCAAGATTGACAGAATTTAGAGCTACATAATAAAGATAGATTTCATATCCAGCTTTTTTTAGTGTGTCAAATAGTGTGATTATGCTTTTTCCACAAAGTGTGGTTTCTTGATTAAAGTTTTGTTTTTGGGCTATGTAGCTTGTGCGGATTTTTAGGGCGATTTTTGAAGCACGAAATTGGTCTTTTTGCTCACGCCAATCCCCAAAAGAGCTTACAATTTCATCAATATTTATTCGCAGTCCAAAGTGCTTCCCTTGCTCTAGCTTATCATAATAAAGAGTGGTTTTGCCAGCACCATTTACACCTGCAAAAATATATGCCTTTGGCTTGTCATAGTTTTTATCATTTGGATTTTGACTTGATTGATTTATGATTTTACTCATTTTGATTGCCTTTTTTATAATGCAAATTACAAAATACACCATTATTATGTGCCTTTGTTTGCACTTGGCATTATAGCACAAATGCTATGCTTCAAATCGTGCGCAAAAGCACAAAATATATGCTTTAAAAAGCTAGTAAATATAGATTTTGATATAATGCAAAAATATGTGCAAAATACTACAAACAAAGGACACTAAATGCAAGTAACTCCACTAAAACCAATCACAAATGATGACTTAGAAAAGCTAGGACTTTCTTGGCACACAGATGCTGATAGCACACCATATATCGAGCCTGAAATGGTAGAGATAAGCGAGGAGGAAAGCGAGGCTTTTTATGAAGCGGGAAATGAGCTGTATGATATGTTTTGCGAAGCGGCGCAATATGTCATAGATGAAAAGCTATACTTCGAGCTAGATATACCAAACTCGCTAATTCCTATGATAGAGCAAAGCTGGGAGGAGGAGGTGCATTGGCATTTGTATGGGAGATTTGATTTTAGTGGCGGGCTAGATGAAAAGCCTATAAAATTGCTAGAATTTAACGCTGATACACCAACGCTACTATATGAAAGCTCTGTGATAGCGTGGGCTATGCTAAAGGCAAATGGATATGATGAAAACGCGCAATTTAACAATATCTATGAGGCATTGGGAGAGAATTTTAAGCGCATAATCACACTAGGAGAGGATACAGCTAGATTTAGCGAAATCTATGAGGGGTGGAAGATTCTCTTTGCAAGTGTGAAAGGAAATGCCGAAGAAGAAAAAACAACAAGATTTTTGCAAGAAATCGCGCAAAGTGTGGGCTTTGCAAGTGAATTTGGCTACATAGATGAAGTGAAGTTTAGCGAGAGTGAGGGGGTGTTTTTTAATGATGAGAACTACGAATTTTTATTTAAACTTTTGCCTTGGGAATCTATCGCCATAGATGAGCCAGAGCTAGCCCTGCTTATGCGCGGGATAATGCAAAATAAAGCAGGTATTTTTCTAAATCCTGCCTATACTTTGCTTTTCCAAAGCAAAAGAATGCTAAAGATTTTGTGGGATTTGTTTCCAAACCACCCATTGCTATTGCCTGCTAGCTTTGAGCCGCTCTCAAATAGTGGCGCAAATGGTGGCACAAAGCTAGCCCAAGTCAAAAAGGCAAGCTTCGGAAGAGAGGGCGGGGGAGTGGAGATTTTTGATGAGAGTGGAGCGACTTTGGCACAAAATATCGGTGAGTATGCCAACTTCAAGCCTGTGTATCAGGAGTTTTGCGAGCTAAATGAGCATAATGGATTTTACTATCAACCAAATGTGTTTTTTGCCTATGAATCTTGCGGGCTAGGATTTCGCAAAAGTGCCAAAAAAGGCAAAGAGGGGCTAATCTTGGATAACTATTCCAAATTTGTAAGCCACAGAATAGTTTAGGATTGTTTAAAAAGATTTGTTTGATTTTGACTTAGACATTATTTTGTGCACGGGATTTTGCTTGGAATCTTGGCTTAAATACTTGTCCAAATCGCACTTAAAATTGTCTAGTAGAGTAAAATGCTAAAGCTAATGGTGGATAAAGTTGAAATATTATGCAGAATCAAAAAGTAGGATTTCAAAAAAGAGAACCTAATTTTTCTTAGATTCCGCACTATTTTGAAATCCCAAATAGGTAAAAATAAGTAAAACGCTATCAAAATCTAAACCCCCCTCCAAACAAACACTAATGCAATTCAGCCCATATTTTGCGCTTCCAAAGATACGCAAGCACTGCCATAATGCCAAAGAATAGCATTATTTTCCAGCCTAGCGATTCTCTTTGCTCTTTCTTAGTGTCTCCCACTTCATTTAGATAGTTTATGACTTTTTCTTCAGCTTCTTTTGTAAGCCCTAGTCGTGGCATAGAAGTGCCGGGCAGAAGTTTTTGTGGGTCATTCATAAATTTATATAGATAGTCCTCGCCGCGCGCACGAATCATCATAGACAAATCAGGCGCACGCGCTCCTAAGTATCTCTCCAAATCATCAGTGCTAGAGTTTGAGCTCATATAGAAGTAGATATATGAGCGAGCACCCAAGTAGCGGTTCAAATCGCCGATGACACTAGGTGAAGTGAGCTTGTCATAATTCACACTATGACAGCGCAAACAAGCCTGCTCAAATACTTCTTTATCACTGATTTCTTTTGGTGCGATAGAGGAAAGATATGCCACGATATTTCCTATCGCCTCATCTCCTAGCCAATCGTAGCCTGACATAGGATAGACTAGGTCTTCTTTGTGCCATAGCTTAGAAGCAAGGATAGGGTTTTTGATAAAGTGCGCCAAAAAGTTGTGGTCTAGCACAGCTGCCACGGTAGATAAATCTGGCGGGATAACACCATAGGCTTGAGAGACTTCCTCATCGCTTTGCTCTGTGCTGCGAGCAGCCAAATCAGGCTGGGACTTCACAGTGTGGCAGGAGTTGCAGTTTTCTACAAAGATTTGCTTGCCCTCCTCTGCATTGCCATTTTTTAAGTCCATCTTGCTCCAAAATCCATCAAGATTTGCTAGATTTTCTTGCGCTTTATCTAGCTCTTTTTGCGCTCGTTCTATGTTTAGCTGATTGCCACTTTTTTGTGCAGATTTTAGGTTGGCATCAGCTTTTTTGACTAATTGCTTTAAGTCAAAGACATCATTTTTGCCACTTGCAACAAAGTCAAATTCTGCAGGAGCGACTTTTGGGTGCATAACGCTATGTGCCAAAGGCTCCACACCCCAATAAATCACGCCAATCACAATCACTACAATGACTAAAATCTTTAATTCTCTCATAGCCCACCTCCTTGCGTAGCTTTACGCTCTTTGATAGTGATATAGGGCAGTGCGACAAAGATAAGGAACAAAAATCCAATAGAAGCCACACAACCTATGTAGGTGTTTATCCCCTCTGGTGGGAGCTTGCCATAGACGGTTAGCACGATTAAATCTATGATAAGTAGCCAAAACCATACAAAGTAAGCCTTGCGTTTGTGGGCTGGCTTTACCACAGGGCTTCTATCAAGCCAAGGAAGTAGCAAAAATACCACTTGTGCCACACCAAATGCTGCAAGTCCTATGTCGCTAGCTTTTATCGGTCCCACATTAAAGAAAAATCCACGCAACACTTCATAGCTCCACAAGAAATACCACTCAGGATAAATATGTGTAGGAGTTTTTAGAGAATCTGCTGGGTCAAAATTCACAGGGTCCATAGCAAAATCAAAGTGATAGCACACAAGGTAGAAAAATAGCACCATAAACGCACATACCACAAAAATGTCTTTGGACATAAACACAGGCCAAAAAGGAATAACTTTGGACTCTGCTCTTTTGCCCTCTTCGTATTTTTTTGCTTCTTCCTCGAAGTTTATCTCTTCGCCATCTTGGTTATTTACATGGGGGAATCGTAGTGAATAGAAGTGAAATGCGATAAGTAGCATTATCACCACAGGCAATAGCACTACATGAAGCATAAAAAACCTTGTCAAAGTCGCATCGGCTACGACATAGTTTCCTCGTATCCACTCGACTAAATCATCACCAATAAATGGAATCCCCCCAAAAAGGTTGGTAATAACAGTAGCAGCCCAATAGCTCATCTGTCCCCAAGGCAACATATATCCACTAAATGCTTCCGCAGAAAATACCACAAACAGCAACATACCGCCTATCCACACCATTTCTCGCCCTTGCTTATACGAGCCATAATAAATCGCTACAAACATATGAATGTAAATAATCACAAACACCATACTTGCAGCTACTGCGTGTATATGTCGCCACAGCCAGCCAAACTCCACTTCTTTCATAATAGTGAAATTCACGCTATTAAACGCATAGTCCGTATCAGGCTTGTAATACATAAGCAAAAACAGCCCGCTTACCACAAGTAGCGTAAATAGCGTCAGCAAAAGCACGCCCATAGCCCAAAGGAAATTGATATTTTTAGGAATCCAATATTCCGTCATCATCACTTTGAGGAATTTATTTACACCAAGCCTTTTATCAAGCCAATCCATAAGTCCTTCTGATTTGTTAAAAGTCGCCATTTTCTCTCCTTTATGCTTTTAGCATAGCTTCATACTCGGGTCCAGAAACACCAAGCGTAAGCACTGTGCCTTCTACTTTAAATGGCGGAACATCAAATGGTCTAGGTGGTGGAGTGCCCTCGACATTTATGCCATCTAGCGTGAATCGTCCGCCGTGGCAGGGACAAAGGAAGCTTTTTTCATCGCTTTTGTAGAATGGTATGCAACCCAAATGAGTGCAAATCTGCAAACCAAGCGTATACACAGCATCGCCTATTTTGAAGTTTCGCTTCGCATCAAAGCCATCTTGAGCGTCTTTTCTAATGATAAACACAGGCTTACCACGCCACTCAACGCGAGAAAAATCCCCCTCTTTTAGTTCTGCCACATCTACGGTGGTTACACCAGCAGAAACAACGCTTGGGAGAGGGTCCCAAGTCTTTTTCACAGCGATTAGTGAAGCCACAGCACCCACAGCGGTAACGCCGCCTAGTGCCATACCCAAGAAATCGCGTCTTTTTACTTCAGCCATTGCGTTCTCCTTTTGCAAAATAAAAGGTTGATTGTAACGATAAACATTTAAAAGTCTTATTAAATAACTATAAAAATGCAAAAAAAACTAATATAAATTCATAATTTTGTCCTTTTTGAGAATAAAAAATAGCCACAAAAAATGCAAAAGTATCAGTAAATAGGCTTTTGTGCGACATTTGAGGGATTGTGCTTCGTTAAGAAACATTTGCCTAGCATCGTTAAATAATGTCGGGCTATGTAGCGTCTTGTTTTGTCGCATTTCACGCTACTTGTTTTAAGACTTTTCCAAAATCCTATCAATTTTGCTAAAAACTTATCTAAAAAATAAGAGAATGTATCTTTTTAGATATTTTTTTGCGCTACAATAGCGATTTTACCTTAAAAATTTACTATCCAAATAAGGAGAGCAAATGCTATACAAAAACCAAAAACACACAAAACAAGAATGCCAACAATATAAGCCTAATAAGCCTGCTTCTTTGGTATTGTCTTTGGAGTTTCTACTAGGAATGTCTGCCACATTGTGCAAAGCTATATTTGTAGGGCTTTTTGGAATGGCTGTGATATTTGGCGCGACAGGTTGCGCACTATTCCAAAAAGACAAAGCCATAAGCGAAGATATAGCAGATGATGACAGCCAAAGTGAGTCCACAGAAGACGATGATACAGAGCTAGATATATCAAAACTTGAGATTAAAAGCTCTGCAATACCACTTCCTAGCGGCAAACGATTAGCAGATTCTCGTCAAATAGCCACAGATGCAAGTGATGATGGATATGACAACTGCCCCAACCCTAAATACTTCCCCAAAAATCTAATCGCCCTAAAAAAGCTCATAAGAGATGAAAGTATAAATCTAGGCGAGATTGATACGAGCAAAATCACAGATATGAAGCGTTTGTTTTTTGACACAGAAGAAGACGAAAACGACCCAGATACCGAATACCTTATCCCACTTAGGTATGAGTTTAAGGGGATTGAGTGTTGGGATGTCAGCAATGTCAAGGATATGAGTCTAATGTTTAAGGGTTTGGAGACTTTTAATGAGCCACTAAATAATTGGGATGTCAGTAGTGTAGAGGTTATGATAGCTATGTTTGCAGGAGCAGAAGCCTTTAACCAACCGCTTGATAAATGGAATGTCAGCAGAGTTCGCTCAATGAAAGGAATGTTTTATGGTACAAAGGCGTTTAATCAGCCGCTTGATATGTGGAATATCCGCAATGTCAAAAATATGAATAAAATGTTTGAGAAAACTCCTGCCTATAAACAAAATTTGGACGCTTGGGGGGATAAGCTACGCCCCGATGCGATAATGAAAGATATGTTTAAAGATTCTGCCCTAGAGAAAAATCCACCAAAATGGCTCAAAAAATAGCGTTTCTTTAAAGCTATTTAGCATAGAAATATTTTGACTAGAATGTCTTTTCTAGTCAAAGCCAAGTGTAGCGATGTTTTTTCGCTAGATTTTTGTGGCATTTTTTGGTGTTTTTTACAAGTTTTTTTTTGATTGTATTGCGGAAGTGATTTCATAGATACTACAACTAGCCAAAACAACATTTAGCTAGCCTTATTTGGCAAGTCTAGTATTGCTTTATTAGCCTTTTTGCCTTACCTGCGATAGTGTTTTAAAAAACTTCAAAAACTAGATTCTGCTTTTTTATTCTAATTCGTTTTTACTTTATCCTAACTTTGTTTGGCTTGCTTAAAAACTTTGCTACGCAGATTTATCCCACATTCGCTTCACTTATAGTTTCACTCACTCGCACTCATCGCTTCACTTTGGGCGTGTGTGATAAGCGGGTCTATTATGGAATCTAGATTGCCTGATAGCATAATCTCCTCTAAGCTATACAGCGTGAGATTTATTCTATGGTCGGTTAGGCGATTTTGCGGGTAGTTATAAGTGCGGATTCGCTCACTCCTATCGCCACTGCCGACTTGCTCCTTGCGGTTTGCACCCTCTGTCTTTGCTTTGTTTTCTAACTCCATTTCATAGATTCGCGCTTTGAGGATTTTTAATGCCTTGTCTTTGTTTTTGTGCTGGGATTTTTCATCTTGCATAGAGACTGAAATGCCCGTTGGAATGTGCGTGATTCGCACCGCTGAATCGGTGGTATTGACACTTTGTCCGCCGTGTCCGCCACTGCGAAACACATCGATTTTTAAGTCATTTGGGTTGATACTCACTTCCACATCATCGACTTCGGGCATTATGGCGATGGTTACGGCAGAAGTGTGAATGCGCCCTTGCGATTCTGTCTCTGGGACGCGCTGCACGCGGTGTGTGCCACCCTCATACTTTAGGCGCGAATACACGCCCTCGCCCTTTATTAGCGCGATGATTTCTTTATATCCTCCTACGCTATTTTCGCTCGAGCTTATGATTTCAACTTTCCATTTACGCAAATCCGCATAGCGACAATACGCCTTGAATAAATCGCCCACGAATATTCCCGCCTCATCACCTCCTGTCCCTGCGCGGATTTCTAAAAATACATTTTTATTGCCATTGGGGTCTTTGGGGATTAGTAAAATCTTTATTTCATCTTCTAGCCTAGCTTTTGTCGCTTCTAGGCTTTTTAGCTCCTCTTTTGCGAGTTCGCCTAGCTCTTTGTCATCTAGCAGGGCTTTGCTCTGCGTGATGGAATCCAGCGTAGAAATGTATTGTTTGGCTTTTTGAGTGATTTCCTCTATGGAGGATTGCTCTTTGCTAAGTTCGGTTAGTAGTTTGACATCACTTAGGCTTGCAGAATCAGCTAGTTTTGAGCTTATTTCCTCGTAGCGAGAAATGATTGGCTTTAGCTTATCAAGTAGCATTTCTAAGATTTGCTCTTTTGGATTTTGTGCTAGATTCTGCGTACTGCGGAAAGAGATGAAGTATTACAAGATTGTGAAGTTACGCACTTAGTTTTTTTAGTGCGCTATTTAGTCTGCTTACCTTTCTAGCGGCAGTATTTTTTTTCAAAACACCCTTAGAGACAAATTTATGCAGCTCTTTGTTTGCGATTTTGAATGCTTCTTGGGCTTTTGTCGCGTCTTTGCTTTCTATGCTTTCTCGCACGGATTTTATGATATTTTTGATTCTAGTGCGATAGTAGCGATTGCGGAGCGTGCGCGTTTGTGTTTGTCTTATTCGTTTTTCTGCGGATTTATGGTTTGCCATAAGATTGTCCTTTTGGGAAAATTTAAACTGCGCATTTTACAGCAGTTTTGATTAAAATGAGTTTAATTGCCCCAAAAACATTACAAAAATAGTTGCAAAAATAGTGTAAGATTCTAGTTTGCAAACAATTCACAAACAAAAAGCAAGCCTAAAAAAGCAAGTGAAAATAGTGAAAATAGGGGAAGTGCAAAATCGCATAAAAAATTCTTTGGGAGTTTTTAGACAAATGACAAAAACCACAAAATCACAAAAACAAGCTCTTAAAAAAGTATTTGGCACAGATGGCGTTCGTGGCGAAGCGGGAGGTGTTATTACGCCTAGTTTATGCTTGCGTCTTGGCATAGCTGCGGGGCTATATTTTCACAACACACAAGACTCCAAAATCCCCTCAACCAATAAAATCCTAGTTGGCAAAGACACGCGGCGCAGTGGCTATATGATAGAAAATGCCTTAGTTAGTGCACTTACAAGCGTGGGCTATGATGTCATACAAGTAGGACCTATGCCAACTCCTGCGATTGCGTTTCTCACTGCTGATATGCGCTGTGATGCGGGGATAATGATTTCTGCAAGCCACAATCCCTATGAGGACAATGGCATAAAGTTTTTTGACAGATTTGGGCACAAACTTGATGAAAGGGCAGAATCTCACATTGAGGAGATTTTCCACTCGCCCACACTTTTTGACAATGCCTACAAAAAAGGCAAGTCTATCGGTAGCTCAAAGCGCATAGATGATGTCATCGGGCGATATATCGTTCATATCAAAAACTCTTTCCCAAAAGAGCTTACCCTGCAAGGACTTAGAATCGTTCTAGATTGTGCAAACGGCGCGGCATACAAAGTCGCCCCCACAATCTTTCGCGAGCTAGGTGCAGATGTCATAGTGCTAAATAACGAGCCAAATGGGTTCAACATAAACGAGCAGTGCGGGGCTATGCATCCTCAAAACCTAGCAAAAGCGGTGCTAAAATATCGAGGGGATATAGGATTTGGGCTTGATGGCGATGCAGATAGGCTTGTAGTCGTAGATGACAAAGGCGGTATAGTCGATGGGGACAACCTCATAGGTGCGCTTGGTGTGTATTTGCATTCTATAAATGAGCTAGAGAATTCCATAGTCATAGCCACACAGATGAGCAATCTTGCCTTAGAAGAATATCTACAATCCCAAAATATATCACTTAAGCGGTGTGGGGTAGGGGATAAGTATGTGTTTGATGCGATGAAAAAGCATAGCACAAACTTTGGTGGCGAGCAAAGTGGGCATATTATCTTTAGTGATTATTCCACCACAGGAGATGGTGTCCTAAGCGCGATACAGGTAATGGCACTTATCTTGCGCAAAAAGGCAAAATCCCACAAAGCCCTGCGTCCATTTGAGCTATACCCACAAAAACTGCTAAATATCAAAGTAACTTCAAAGCCACCACTAGAATCATTAAACGGCTATAAACAATTATGTGAGAAAATCACAAAAGCACATTTGCGCCCGCTTATCCGCTACTCTGGCACAGAAAACAAGCTAAGGATTCTCCTAGAGGGCAAGCAAATGAGTGTGATTGAAGAGATGAGCGCAGAGATAGAGACATTTTTCAAAGGAGCGTTAGGGTGAAAATCTCACAAAATACGACATTTTTTTCATATCTCCCCCCCAAATCCCCCAAAAAAGCTCCCCATTCCACTGCAAAAAGCAAAATCTATGGTTTCATAAAACTTATCCTTGTCATCATAGCCGTGATTGCCTGCGACCAATATGTAAAAGGCATTATCTTAGATGGATTTCGCTGGAGTAGCGAGATGATTTCTATCGTGCTTGTGTATAATGACGGCGTGGCTTTCTCTATGCTAGCAAGTCTAGGTGAATATCTCAAATGGCTTCAAATGGGATTTTTGCTAGCGATTTTTGCATACTTGCTTTTCAACAATGACGCAATGAAGCGGTATTTTTTGGGTATAGGGCTTATACTAGGAGGCGGGGTTTCTAATGTCATTGATAGATTTATACACGGCGCGGTAGTGGATTTTGTGCATTGGCATTATTGGTTTGAGTTTGCGATATTTAATGTCGCTGATGTGTGTATCGACATAGGCGTGGCTATACTTATGATTCAATGGCTATGGCTAGATAAAAAACACACTAGCAAAAGCCAAGAAGTCCTAAAATAAATTTTTTTTGATTACTTTGTAACCCAAAATTAAGCCAAACAACTTTATAATAATGCCTTATAAAATGTGTCAATCACAAGTATTGCGCCTGAATAACTCGTGTTTCTTTTTTTGGTGAGTCCGTTAATCGAAGTATTTTAGGCTTTGGTAGCGGTTTTTGTGTGTCGGTATTCGCGCCTGAAGCCTTTAAGTAGGCGAGTGTCTGCCGCCTAAGAGAATCCTCCAGCCTTATTTGTAGCTTGTAAGAGTGGGCTGCGCAAAGTTTAAGTAGCGGTTATTTGGGTGCTTTATTATACAAAATCTTAAAAAGGCTAATAATGTCAAGCAACCCCCCTAGCACTTCGCAATCCTATTCCGCGCAATCCTCTTCCACTTCCCAAAATCCCACAAATCAAAAATCCATACTCATAGTCGGCAATGGCGGCAGAGAATACGCGCTAGGCGAGCATTTGCGAAGTGATAAGCGGGTAGGGGAAATCTATTTTGCCATAGGCAATGCAGGCACAAAAACGCTAGGGCAAAATGTAGAGCTAAAAAGCAATGAGGAAATCACTACCTTTTGCAAAGAGAAGCAAATCGATTGGGTAATTATCGGTGGGGAGAGTGCGCTAGTGGCAGGGCTAAGCGATGAACTAGCAAAAGAGGGCATAAAGGCTTTTGGACCTAGCAAAGATGCTGCAAAGCTAGAGGGTTCAAAAGCGTTTATGAAAGATTTTTTATGTGAGTTTCAAATCCCAACTGCGAAATATATCCAAACAGACAATCCACAAGAAGCCCTAGATTTTGCACGCACGCTTACCCCTCCTATCGTAGTCAAAGCTAGCGGACTGTGCGCGGGCAAAGGCGTAATCATCGCCCAAACTTATGATGAAGCCAAGCAAAGCATACAATCAATGCTAAGTGGGAAAAGCTTCGGGGAAGCGGGCTTGCGTATCGTGGTGGAGGAGTATCTAGTAGGCTATGAGCTCTCTGTATTTGCAATCTGTGATGGAGAGGACTTTATCACTTTGCCCGCTTGTCAAGACCACAAGCAGCTTTATGACGGAGATAAAGGACCAAATACAGGTGGTATGGGTGCATACACACCGACACCGCTTTGCGATAAAACCCTAATGCAAAAAATAGAATCTAGGATTTTTGCCCCTACGCTAGAGGGAATGAAAAAAAGAGGCACGCCTTTTTGTGGGGTGCTTTTCGCAGGAATAATGGTGGTAGAAAAAGGGGGCGAGCTAGAGCCATATCTACTAGAATTCAATGTCCGCTTTGGCGACCCAGAATGCGAAGTGCTTATGCCACTTTTGCAAACGCCTTTGCTTGATATTTGCGAAGCTGTGAAAAGCAAAAACCTAAAAAATCTCCAAGTGAGTTTTAGCGATAAGCACTGCGTAGCAGTAGTGCTTGCAAGTCATAACTACCCCTTTGGTAGTAGCATTCCTCATACTATCAAAATCACTCCTTATGATGAAAATCTAGGGCGAGTGCATTATGCAGGAGTGAGTGAGAGTAGCGAGGATAAGGAGCATTCTATGCTAGCAAGCGGTGGTAGAGTAGCCCTAGCAGTTGGCATAGCAGATAGTTTGCCAAAAGCCCAAGCAAACGCCTACACAATCGCAAAGTCCATACAATTTGAGGGTGCAATATATCGCAAAGACATAGCAGATAAAGCAATCAAGCCTTAGGCAACAAACTTCGCCCAAAAATGCCAAAAAAACGCCAAAATCCTAAAATCTAGCAAAATCTAACCACAAAATCCAAACCATAGCCAAAACAAAAGGAATCCAAAAAATGAGCGATGAGCAAATCCAAGAAATCCTTGATAGAGAGGACATACAGCTAGCAGACATTGATAAGCGATTCATTGCTTTTGTGCTAGATAGCTTGATAGTAAGTGTGGTGGTTTGCTTGCTAAATTTTGGTGCGCTAGAGAGTATCAACAAAAGCCTCCAAGAGAGCAACGCAGAGCAAATCATAAACGCTATGAATCCAATGCTATTGCAAATGTTTGTGATAGATATGATTTATCAGTGGATTTTCGTGGCGTGGTATGGTGCAAGTGTAGGCAAGATAGTCTGCAAAATCGAAGTGGTAAGCATAGACTTGCTTGACTCGCCCTCCGTGCCAAAGTCGCTACTTCGCGCGTTTTTGCGTGAGGTTTCACAGATTGTGTATTATATCCCTTTTATGTTTGCGCTAAGCGATAGCTTTAGGCGCACGCTATATGATAGACTTTGCCAAAGTATCGTTATCCAAAAAAAGCAATAGGGATTTTGCGTGGCTAGATTTTGGTGCGGACTTTGGGGGGGATTTTATCGCGGATTTTTAAGCCTAATTTGCGCTAGATTTCCTAGAGCCTTTCGCGCTAGATTTTGGATTTTGCTTGTTTGTGTGCTACTTGCTGAAATCTGCCTCTCAAATGAGTTTGGCACAAATATGAGGGATTTTAATCTCGATGATGATAGCCTAGCTCAAACTTTCAAATCCCAAAGAAAAGCACAAGGCAAAATAAAAGATAGCACAAAATCCACGCAGGATTTTACTCACGCTAATACACAAAAAGATTCTGCCAAAGAAGCACCACATTCCTCACAAAATCAAACCACCCAAAATCAAGCACTACAAGAAGCCAAAACCACTCAAGATTTTGCTAAAACTCCCCAAGACACGCAGCCTACCCAAGCCCAAACTCAACAAACTCCCAAAAATATCCCACCAAATCTCCCTCTATCTTCTGCGTCTAAAACCGCAGCTGCAGAGTATGACAAAGACAATCAGCGCATTTTTGAGCTACTAGCCGATGAGGTAAAAAGCGAAAACAATGTCATACACGCTATCCACAATGCCGTGATGATAAATCCTGATTTATACACCATAGCCGATGTCATCAAATACGACATAGAAAACAAAAAAGTCTATGCAGAGGGAGAAGTGAGAATCTATCGGGGTGGCACTTTGCTTGTTCGCACTCATTCTGCGAGCTTTGAGCTAGATGAGCACTATGGGATTTTAGAGCCACTATATTTGCAAGACACCACTAGCGGAATGTGGGTAAACGCCATATCTGGTAGCTCCAAAAAAGGTGTATATGGCTTCAAAAAAGCCATAATCTCGGGCTGTCAAGTCCAAAGCCCGATATGGCGAATGGAAGCTAGCTCTGGCTCATATAATGCCGAGAAACAGCGTGTATCTTTGTGGAATCCGCGCGTTTATATCGGCGATGTGCCGATTTTTTATTTCCCATACTTTACCATAGATACAAACCTAAATCGCAAAAGCGGATTTTTGTTTCCTTACTTTTTGTCATCAAATACAGAGGGGTTTATCTACGCACAGCCCTACTTCGTGCCTATAAAGTCGTGGTTTGATATGACTTTCACGCCCCAAGTGCGAACTTCTCGCGGTGTAGGCGGACACTTTGAGATGAGGCTAGTAGATAGTGCAAATGATAGGACTATGGCAGAAGTGGGCTATCTTTATAATTTCGATTCTTACAAAGAAAGATACAATATAAAAAACAGAGAAGTTTATGGCTTTAGATTTTATCATCTAGGCAAGCAGCCACTCCAAAAGTATTTTCGCCTAAAAAACGAGCTAGATAATGGAATCTATGTCAATATGGTGCATATGAATGATTTGGATTACTACCGTCTAGATAAGGCAAATAAGCGAATCTATGACGCTACTTACGCTTCTAAGGCAAATTTCTACCTCCAAACAGATAATCACTACTTTGGGCTAAATATCAAATATTTCCTAAACCTAGCCAAGCTAAGCAACTCCACCACTTTACAATCCGTGCCAAACCTCCAATACCACAAATACACAAACTCTCTTTTTTGGAAGTCTTTGCTCTACTCCATAGACTATCAGATGAAAAACACTATCCGCACGCGTGGCTATGGCTATATCGAAAACGCTGTGAAAATCCCTGTGGGCTTGCAGTTCTCACTTTTCAAAAAATACCTCTCCATTGGATTTTGGAATGAATTTTATGCAGAAAATCTAAATATCCACTCCGCTCAAAATAGCTATGTAGGAGGCGTCATCACAAGTGAGAGCCAAAGCCAAAATCTCCCAAACCAACTAAAATTTGGCAATATCTTTTCGGCTAATTATTCCCTGTCGCTAAACACGGATTTATCACGCAGTTTTGACAAAATCTTTCACTCTATCCAATTTGAAGCCCTATTTAGCGGACCATATCCTTACATTTCTTATGCAGATGGGCTTTTTGATAGGCAAGCAGGCGGATATTTTGCCAATATTCGTGCAAGTGGCTTAAACAATCGCAATAGCGCAACCCTATCAAACAACGCAGAATTTGCCAACACTTATCCATTTAGGGTAAATGGTGAGTGGAAATATTATGATGACATTTGGGACCCAAGCGGTATAAGCGCGTATTCTATCCTAGCAAACACGCTAGATTTGAAGCTAAGCCAATACTTCATAACCAATAATGGCAATCCTATTTTTGATTGGAAAATCTTTCAGAGGCTAAATTTTGACGCCGATAGCAATGGTATAATAAGAGACATAAACGACCCAAGACAAATCGCTAGACGCCCGCTAGAAAATCGCTTCACCTACTCGCCACTAGATGGGCTAAATCTCTCCACAAGCTTTTTTTACTCTTTTTATTATGGCTCGCTAAATGAAATCTCTGCTAGCATTAGCTACAATGTCGGCACATTTAGCTCGCTACTTTCCTACTACTACAAAGACGGCGGGGCAAATCGTGGGTTTGATTTGACTTCAAATACATTCACTACAAATACCCACGCTCACTATATTCGCGGAGTTTTATCAAAAGATTTTGGGGTTTTTGCCCTATCTATGCAGGCAGGATATGACATTAGCAGAGATGCTTTTCTTGATTGGGATATAGGGGTTTATAAAAATGTGCGTTGTTTTGGGATTGGGCTAAAGTTTATAAACCGCAGGCGTCCTATCCTCACAAACAACGAGGATAATCCGTTTTTTATCCAAAGTGATTATTTCGTGCGCGTAGTGTTTAATTTCGTTCCCTTAGGTGGCACAGGACTTTCTATGAGATTTTGATAGATTTTGATATAGGGGAGTTGATAGAGGTTTTGGGTATAGATTTGGCAAGTTTGCTTTTTATGAGATATACTTGCTTTTTAGATTTTAGCCACTTTTTTTGTCTCAAATTTATTTAGAGATTTTTAAGATTTAAGGAGAGAGTATGCCAAGCAAAATCGCTCAAAAGCACGCCAAATCAAGCATAAAATCCGCACCAAAGCCCACACCAAAAGATATAAACGCTAGTGATTTAGACAAAGACTTTGCTAGCACACAATCTAGCCTAGAATCAAAAAATCCTACAAGCACTCAAAATCCCTCAAATGCGCAAAAGCCCTCTCCTACCAAAACCACAAAACCACTCAAACCCCAAGATACCCTACGAAGCACAAAATCCACCATACAAACCCTAAACCAAATGAGTGCAAAATCATTTGCCCAAAACTTACCACAAAACCTATCCCAAAATCTATCTAATGAGGCACGCGAGAGAAGTCTACACGGACTAACAAATCTAGCTACCCAACTTTTTGAAAATAGAGAAGACGCATTTGACAAACTCTATGATATGTTTGTCAATCAGCATATTGATTCTAGCCAAAATATTATTTTATCCACGAGCTTTGATGGGTTATTTTTCGCGCACAATCTTGCACACAAGCTAAACTCCAAGCTAGATTTGCTTTTTAGCGCACCTATATTTGCGCCGATGAATGATGAGTGCGAGATAGCAAGCGTGAGTGAAAATATGGATATTGTGCTAAATGAAGAGCTCATTGATAGTTTTGATATTACGCTTGATTATGTCTATGGAGAGGCTAGACGCACCTATGATGAAGTCTTGCTTCCTAGAATCTATAAATTCCGCAAGGGTGCGACACTAAGCGATTTGTCCCAAAAAGATGTTTTTCTCATTGACCAAGGAGTAGAGAGCGGAATCACAATGAGCCTAGCGATAAAAACTTGTATCCAAAAAAAAGCAAAAAGTATATTTATCCTAGCCCCTGTAATCTCACGCGATGTCGCCGAGCTACTAAAATCCCAAAGTGATATGCTTATCTGTGTGGCAAGCATAGATTATTTTGTCAGCACCGAGCATTATTACAAAGAGCTAAAAAGCCTAAGCGAAGAAGAAGTGCTAAAGATAATGAGCGCACATACAAAAGCAGACAAGCCAGAAAAAAGCAAAGAATCCATTTAGATTCTTTCTTAGATTCTCTTGTGCAAGTGGGCTTGGTGCTAAGATTTTGACTACTAGATTAAACCCTGCTACAAAATGCCTTTCATCACCACCACTACGACAAATGCTAGCACAAAAAGCGAGAGATAATACAGCATTTCAAACGCGGTGTTTTCAAACACGATGAAATCTCTTTGCTCCTCTTTTGGGCGTTGAAATTTTTGATAGATTCTGCTTGGTAGATACACAAAAGTCCCATACACAAAAAGAGGTAGCCACAGCAGCAGTCCAAATAGTGCCACCATTCCACCAAATCCCACTTCATCAGCTCCATTTATGACGCGAAACACCACACTAGCGATAGTTATCACGGCTACCAAAGCGATTACATAGATTTTGTAAAACTTGACTAACTTTTCCATTTTTACTCCTTGTTTTACTTCTTGCACACGCGCATAGAGTTTTAATCTCTTTTATGGCTTAGAAGCTATACTCCACATACCCGCGAAATATCGTATAGCTACCACTTGGACCAAATCTCGTTGGCATCACACGATTATTTCTAACATTTACCGAGCTATTTACACCCACCGCGCTTGCTCCTAGCAATACACTTTTGATAGGACGAAAATCCACTCTCGCTTCCCAATTTAGCACCGTTTCATTGCTAGAGATGATACTTGTGCGAAACGCCCCATACAAGCTCACATATCGCCATAGATTTACCGAAGCAAAGGCATAAGGCGTGGTGGAGTTATAATAAAAAATTCCATCCGCCCTCTCAAAAGGCGTATTTTGCCCAAAGCTATCAATATATATCGCCCCACGATTTGGTGTGTTTATGATTCCCACGCCTGCGGTCAAAAAGCTTTGCCAATCCTGCCCAGCCGCTACAAATCTCCCCCAATCAATCTGTGCTTCCCCCCAAATAACCCCACCACCTCCGCTTGTAGAGCTAGCTTGCTTGCCTACACCCACATAGGAAGCGAGGTGGATAAGTGCGCGAAAAAATAGCTTTTGGTTGATGGACAAGTCTAGCTTCGTCTTTAGCCCCGGTGCGACAAAAAAATCTGGCACCATATATAGATACGGGCTAAGCACAAGTGCAGCTTGGGGGATAGCAAAATCTGCACGCAGATTAAACGCACCACCACTAAAGCTGCCTACTTTTCCGCTTTGATAGTCGCCAAATACTTGATAATTTTGCGCGAAATAATTAGTAAAAAACGCATTTCTTAAAGCCCAAGTAAAATTTAGCGATAGATTTCGCACTCTATCATAGCTAGCACTTAAGCCCTCTGTGTAGTTGGTTATCCACTCTTCATCGGTTTTAAATCGCCCTATAATTCCGCCAAATCTCTCATACTCATTATAAAAATCCGCATAGATTTGAGGCACTTCAAAGTAAGTCTGCGAGCGTGTGAAATCCCCTGCGTTTGCTTCATATAGCTTAGGCACTATCCACATTTCCGCACCAAACTTATAGCCCATAAATCGCCTTGTCTCATAGCCTAGACTTAGGTTTATGTCGCCATAAGTGGAGTAGGGATTAGCACCGATAGACTGCTGAAAAAGCAATCCTGCGTGCCCATAGATAAGCCCACGCTTAAACCCATCTGCAAACGAACTCGCAGGGGCATTATCAATACGCACCTCACCCGCTCCAAACAGCACAGCTAGCGCACCTGCCCATATCGCTAAAAGTCTTTTTAGCCTCATTTGGTATGATTCCTTTGAAAGTGTCTTTATGCACTTTTGCTAGCAAAAACAATACCATAATTTGCTTATATGATTTTATGCCCCACTCAAAAAGCAAAATCTCACGCACTAGCTATCGTTCTAAAGATTCGCACTAAATGCTTATGACACTAAAAGCCTACACTTCCTAGCTCCCAAATCGGCAGGAAAATCCCAAATGCTAGCCACGCAACAAGAAGTGCTATGATGATAGTAGAAAATGGCTCGATATAGGCTAGAATCTTTGCGCTTAACTGCTCATATCTGTTTTTATAGTATTTCGTGCATAGATTTAGCATTTTTGCTAGCTCGCCACTTTGCTGTGCTATACTCAAAAAATGCTTGATATTTGATTCTATATGCGGGCAGGGGCTAAACGCTTCATAGATATTTTTACCATTTTTTATGCGAGTGAGTGCTAGGCTTAGCTCGTGCTTTAGGTGTGGATTTTGGATAGCATTTGGTGCGACTTTTAGCGTGGTATCAAAATCCACCCCCGCTTCATACAAATGCAAAAAACTCAAAAAATACACCCACAAATCCCTATATAGCACGATTTTACCTATAAGCGGTGCTTCTAATATGTAGCGATGGAGGGCAAAATAAATATGATTTTTTGCCCTCATTCCCTGCGCTACAAACACCGTAGCCAAGCACACAAAAAGCAGTATATACACACCAAAATCCTGCAAAATCTGCGAAGCAAAAATAAGGCTTTTGGAGCTAAAAGGCAGCTCCACACCAAAAGACAAAAACAGCTCGCTAAATTCTGGGATAACAAAATACGCGATAAATACAAACGCCAAAATCGTGCTTAAAAGAACAAACGCGGGGTAAAAAAGAGCTTTTGTAAGATTTTGCCTTGTGGTTGCTATATGGTGGAAATACTCACTCAAAATCTGCAAAATAGATGGAAGTTTGCCACCTTTTATCCCTGCTTGCAGAAGTGCTACCCCCATAGGCGTAAAGATTTTTTCAAACGGAGAAATTGCTTCACTCAAAGATTCTCCATTTTGCAAAGAAAGCAAAATCTTTCTATACATTTGCGCTAGGGTAGGGCTAGGCGTAGTCGCACTTAGGCTCAAAAACACATCTTGCAAAGGCAGGGCAGACTCTAGCATAATACTTAGTAATGCCAAGTCTTGTGATATGCTAAGCGGGCTTATAGGGCGGGTAAAAAGATTTGCAAAATTTTGATTGCTTATACCATTTGCACCCTTTGTGCCACTTGAAACAAATGGGCGAAACACCAACAAAACCTCTGCAAAAACATTTCTCCAAAAATCCACACAAAAGCCCACAATCCTCCCCACAAAGGAGCTAGCAAAAAATCCACTATAAGGACACTCTACTATGCTTAGTGGATATATGCCTTTATTTACGGCTTTTTGCATAGCTATATCGCTAGATGAGCCACGCAAAAATATAGTGATTTTTTGGCTTCCTTTTAGTCCCTCTACCCTAAATCGCACAGCCAATCCAAATAATCAAGCAAAATCTATCTAAAAAGTTTTTTAAGCGTGTTGCCGATTTCTTTTTTTGCCCCCTCATCTATGTGCTTATCAAGTGCTTTTTCTATCTCTTTGCCTACGCTTTTTTGCACTTCATTGCCAAGTCTAGACTTTAGCAGTTCGCCCAAGTCTAGCTCGACTTTGGGGGAAGTGAGATTCCCACTTAGCTTTATGCCTAGTGTGTCTTTTTTTAGCGTGGTTTTTAGCTTAGCATTTATCGTGCTTTTTTCCAAGTCTGTTATGATATTTTGCCCACTTAGGCTAAAATCCCCGCTTTGCATATTTAGCGCGGAGTTTAGCACCATTTTGTTTATATCACTATTTAGACTTATGTTGTTAAATACTAGCCCTGTGGCGTCAAATTTGGCATATTGCTTGAGTGCGTCTGTTAGCTGATTTTTCAAAAACCTACCATTATCAAGCCTAGCTTTTAGCGTGCCTTTTTCGCTCGCAGTGTTATACACCAAGTCGCCATTTACCTTAGAGCTAAACACCTTTTGGATTTGAGCCATACTTAGCACAGAGTCCAAATCCACCTCTTTTATCTTTGCATTGAAATTATCGCCATTTAGCTCCGCATCGACATTTCCGCCAAGACTTTTGGTATGAAAAGTCGCTTTTAGATTCTCACTTAGAGCAAAATCCCCATTCGCTTCAAATTTCCCCACAAGCTCGATTTTGGTTGCAAATTTTAGCTTTTTTAAATCTGGCAAAATCGCGCTATATGGCGAGGAGTAAGCTCCTTTATGTAAGTCAATAGCGATATTTGGCACATTTAGCCTTGCTAGATTTGAGTCAAAGATAAGATTTGCATTGCCCACACCTTTGTCTAGTTTGGCACTTAGATTCGCGTTAAAAGGTGTATTTGGCATATCTAAGTCAAATTCTTTTTTGATTACGGGATTTGAGGTTACGCCCTTTAGGGAGAAGTTTGCTTGCGTGCTTATACCTTTGTCAAAATCCCACGCTTCAGCCTTGCCACCCACGCTAGCAGAAATGTATTGGGGTTGATATATCATATAAAGTAGCTTTTCTATGCGCAAATTTTGTGTATCAAACCTCACTTTTGCAAGTGCGGATTTGACAATGTTTGCGCTATAAGTGCTAGCAGAATCAGCTATATCAGTTTTGCCCGCGATAAGTATGTTTTCTAGCCCTCCCTCTATGCTTCCCTCTGTGCGAAGCGCACCACGCACTTTCATTCCTAGCAATGGCGTAAACGCGCTAATATCGCTTAAAACTATGCTATACACACCTTTTGTGTCAAATGATTCTATGTTTGAAGTCGAGCTAAGTGTGATTTTGCCGACATTTGAGTCAAATACAAAATCTTGCTTAATGTCTTTTTTGTCAAATATGCTTTCTTGGCGTATGGTAAATGTGGTTTTTGGGACTTGGATACCAAAATCTTTAGCGATAAGCCGTTGGCTAAAATCCCCCTGCTTTATCTCTAAGATATTTTTCCCGCTAAATTCCATATTTTCGTTGCCTACTATGTCCGCATCAAGACTTAGCACACCCTCAATATAAGGCTTTTGACCTATCATTGCTAGCACTTCTGCTAGCTCTAGGTGGACTATGTCGGCATAGATTTTTAGTGGGTTTAGATTTTGGAGTTCTACTTTTATGTCGGTTTTGGATTTGGCGATATTGCTATGGGCCTCTGCGCTTAGCGCACCAAATACCTTGCCTTTTGCGCTTGCTTCAAGCACAAAAGCACCACTTAGAGGCATTCCAGCTACTTCATCAAATAGCGAAATATCACTAGCATTTATATTTAGTGCAGTGTCAATATTTAGCGTGAAAAGATTATAATCCCCCTTTAGCGTAATCTCTAGCTTTGGCTCGTTTTTGATTACAATATCTAGCCCTGTAAGCCCTACGCTAAAGGTGCTAAGCGTGAGTGGAACGGGCGAGTATTTGTCTATTTGGGATTGCACCACAGGCTTAAAGATAAAATTACCAATAGGGCTAAACACTAGCACATACACAAGTAGCAACAGCCCCACTACGATACCTGCAAACCATTTCAAAATACGCAACGCCATTTTGTTCTCCTTACAAACTTTGATTACTTGGATTTAGGGAAGTTTTTGCAAGATGATTTTGCAAAAATTAGCCATAATTATAATTTGTCTAAGGTTACAAAATGCTTATAAACAATGCTTTAGATGATAAAACACCTTGATTAGCAATTCCTAGCTACAAACCAAAATCTAAGCGTAACGATAAAAACGCTAAAATTTATATCCCAATTGTAGCCAAAACTGCCTCCCCACCTCATAGACTGCCACAGCACTTGAGGAAGCAAAAGCCCCACTTGAAGTGCTGCCAGCATAAGCAGTATTGGCAATAGTTGATTTGATTTTGCTATTTAAGACATTAAAAATATCTACATTCATATATAGTGTTTGCCCATTATACATATCTAGCTCAAATCCCAATCTCATATCCCAGCTAAAAGCATTTGGAAAACGCATTTTTCCATATTGAGAGCCCAAAAAGCTAGAATCATAGCGTGGGTCAGTCCTTGTGAGTATCACCATTCTGTCATAGCCCGCGCGAAATCTAAAAAAGTTATTCCACACCCACTTTGTTTTAGCGATTTTAAAAGCGTGTGTGGTATCAAGTCGCAGGGTAAAAGGGCGCGCCCAATTTTCCACAGGTCTATCGCGATAGTTGATAATCTCTCCATTGTATTTGATAAGTGTATCATTGTAGTAGGCTTCATCTGCACTTAGTAGGTTGTAAGTGCGACTTGTGCGAGTGTAGTCAAAGGCAAAGAGATAGTTATGTGCCACACCATAAGTCGATATAGGTTTTATGTTTTTTACACTTAGGCTAAAGATATGGCTTTGGCTACTGCCATCATTTGTCCAAATCGTGTAATTATTTGAGTAGCCCTCTAAGCTTGGCAAACCATTGCTATTTGTCCTAGAGCGGCGCATTATCTCATCTCTACCTTGCCTATAAATGTATTTAAACGCGATTTGAGCATAATTTAGATTTTGGCTTATTGCGCCCATTAGCTCATCATCATAAGGGACTTTTAGTTTGTTAAATTTGTAAGTAGAATTATTTGTTGTGTTAGATTCTACAAACGGTTGATTTGAGGAAGTCCTTGTGTAGTTTTTTCGCAAGTTTTGTTCATTGTCATAAAGCCTATATGAAAAAAGATTGCGCCCATAGTAGCGATTTGCCCCAAAAGTAAGTGTAGTTTGGTAGGATTTCGCAATGGGCGTTATATATCCTAGTGAAAATCTAGGAGCAATCGTATGCTTACTCATATAGTCATCGCCATCAAGTCTTACACCGATTCTGGCATTTAGTTCGCCTATTTTCACTCGCTCAAAGTTCAAATCTAGCTTCATATCATCTTCTGCAAAAATCCCATAAGACACGGAATCTAGGCTTGTTTTGCCTGCTTGATATACTTGCAGGGCATTGAAGTATTGCCCACTCCAATTTGCATTTGCTTGTGTCGTCCCTGTGGTAAATGTATCGCCAGACGAGCAAAAATCCTGCCCTATTCCAAATTGGTCTTTGTAGCAGGTGTTTGTATTTGTGTTTAGTGGTAGCCCAGAAGTGAAATACACATCTTCTAGCCGATTTCTTTGCACCTTTTGGTAATTGATTTCTGTGCCTATGCGAAATACATTATCAAAGATTCCCCACGACAAAGAATTGAAAGTAAAATCACTCTTTAGGCTAAGTGTATCTTGCAGTGTATCCAAATCGCCATATCCCCCCTCAATAGCCCTACCTGAATTGCCTGTGGTGACATTGGTATAAGCCCAATTATGAATACTTGAGCCATACCAGCTTATATAGTAGTTTTTATCGCTTCGGCGAGAGTTTTCTATGCGTGTGTAGCCTAGCGAGTTTAGCCAAAATCCAATAGGAGTTTGCAGACTTGCCTTTAGCCCGCTTTGGATTCCGCCAGAATCCATTTGGTAGAAGCTGTCTTTGGCGTTATTTGTGAAGTAGGTGTTTGTTTGAGGCATATAGCCTAGATATGCTTCAAGCGTTAGATTTTCTGTAATGTCATAGTTCATCTTAGCATAGAAATTATAGCTTTGACGCTTTTGCTGCCTTGTGCCTCCCACTTCTGTGCCTATGTATGCCGTATTTGCCGCAGTTGTTTGTGGATAGGATTTTAGCGGGATAAAGCTCTGCGTGGTATTAAAGCTAGCCACTAGCCCGACTTTGTCCGTGATATAGCCCTCTGTGCTAGCACGGATAATATGCTTGTGAAAGTTTGGCTGATAGGCTTCACTTGCGCTAGCATAGAAATACTCCTCACTTGATTTATCTAGATGATACTCTGTCAAATCGCTTGAGGTAAATTGATAGCTTATATTTGCCCTCCAGCCATTTATTTCACCCGCATTTCTGCGTGGTTTGCGCACGGTGGCTTCTATCACACCACCGCTAAATCTCCCATAAGCCGCACTGATATTGCTATCTTGCACGACAATACCCTCTAGCAGGCTTGTATCTATGGCAAAGCCTTGATTTTGCCCACCTCGCAAGGTGTTTATGTTGTTATTTACTTCGCCGTGTGGGTCTAAGTCGTTGTTGATATTTAGTCCATCAATTTGGAAATTGTTTTGATAATAAAGCCCACCTGAAATGCTGATATTTGCAGGGTCGATTTCGCCCTGCGCGGTAGAGCGATTTTGGGCATTGTCAAATTGCACATTTGGTAGCAAGCGCAAAATCGAGCCTATATCGCCATTGCCACTTGGGTGGGTTTGTATCATTGATTTTGAGATTACCCCAGCATTGCTTTGGTATTTTGCAGTTGAGCTAGATTTCACATCGGGCGAGCCATAAGCGACTATGCGTCCCAAATCTCTCTCGGTGATAGTCTGTGAAGCGTCTTTTTGGGGTTTGTCATATCGTTTTGTAGTCTGTGTAGCTTGCGTAGTAGGGCTATCAAAATCTTGGGTAGATTCTACTAAAGCTAGCTTGGCAATGTTTTTGTTTTGTTGCTTAGATTTTGTGGCGTTAGAATCAATATTTTTAGAATTGCTAGATTTGCTAGAATCCACTTGCCAAGACTTCGTAGGGATTGTGCGTGAGCTACTCTCTCTCTCTCTCTCGTTATCAGCGAGTGCAATCCCACTAGCGATTTGACTAGCAAATATCCCTTGCGTAGCAAGCACACCCATCGCATTTGCAAGTAAAAACGCCTTTTGAATACTTTTTTGCATATTTTTCATAACAACTCCTTAAAATATTTTCGCGCCATATTTTGCACCACAAAAGATATTTTCTCATTATTCATAGCTTTTTAAGAAAATAAGATTCAAATGCAAAATAAAAATATGAAATGATAAAACAAATAAACTTAATCAAACTTTAATAAGAGAAAATATCATAACCGAAAACAAAAAATCGCCAAAAACTACCAAGCATTTTTAGCCAACGATTTTTGTAAGCGCGTGAAATTTTGCTTAAAGCAACTTAACCTTAGTTTTGCTAGTAATTTATCATTATCTAAGCATAATAATAATATAATGCCCTCCCTAAAATTCACAGCGACAAACTGCCCAAAGCAATACATAAGCTACGCGCTTTTAGCAAAATAGGGCAAATCTAGGACAAAAGGCAACTTAAAGGCAGAATCTTTACAAACTATCTTGCAAAATCTAAAACTGCAAAATCCACAACAAAAATCCACAATTTAAGGAGAGAAAATGAGCAAACAAGCACATTTGCAAATCCCCAAGCAAATCCCAAAAATCCCCCCAAAGCCTTTAGACAAAATCTCACACGCTTCAAATTCACTACAAACCCCATCACAGCATACTACCCACACCACAAATCACATTTGCCAAAATCCACTAGATTCTAACCATATCGGGCTATATGAGCCACGATTTGAGCACGATGCGTGCGGAATCGGCGCGGTGGCAAATATCCGTGGTATCCGCTCACACAAAGTCATCACAAACGCCCTCCAAATCCTGCTTCAGCTTGAGCACAGAGGCGGGACAAGTGCAGATGACACTTCAGGCGATGGTGCGGGGATTTTGCTTCAGCTTCCACACGAGTTTTTTACCTCTCAAAATCTAAGTTTTGCCCTCCCAGATGAGGGGGACTATGCCGTAGCGCAAGTATTTCTCTCTCCAAATGTCGAGGCAAAAGAGGAGGGCAAAGCCCTCATAGCCCAAACCCTGCAAGAAAAGGGCTTAGAAGTGTTAGGATTTCGTTTTGTCCCTGTAAATCCAAGCGCAATAGGGCAAGTAGCAAGAGATGCGATGCCCTACTTCCTCCAAGTCTTTGTCGCTCGTCCAAAAGACATTGCTCAAGGGATAGATTTTGAGCGCAAACTCTATATAGCAAGGCGAGCGATTGAGAAAAAGGCTTATGCCCAAAATCTAGCTAGGTTTTATATCTGCTCTTTTTCATCACGGACTATCGTGTATAAAGGAATGCTTATCTCCACACAGCTAAGTGATTTTTATCTAGACCTAAAAGATGTCAATATGAAGTCTGCTATCGCCCTAGTGCATTCGCGCTTTAGCACCAATACCTTTCCTAGCTGGGAGCGCGCCCACCCCAATCGCTATATGGTGCATAATGGCGAGATAAACACCATAAAGGGCAATGTAGATTCTATGCGAGCGCGTGAGGGGCTGTGCAAAAGTGATTATTTTGATGATTTAAGCGAGGTGTTTCCTATCATTGCTAAGCCCTCAAGTGATTCTGCGATGTTTGATAATACTTTAGAGTTTTTAAGCCTAAATGGACGAAGCCTAGAAGAAGCATTTATGATGATGATACCCGAGCCGTGGAGCAAAAATCACAATATGGACCCGCGCAAAAGGGCGTTTTATGAGTATCACTCCACGCTTATGGAGCCCTGGGATGGACCTGCTTCTATCATATTTACCGATGGGATTATTATGGGAGCGAGCTTGGATAGAAATGGATTTCGCCCATCGCGCTACTACCTCACAAAAGATGATTTTTTGATTTTGGCTAGCGAAACAGGCACACTAAACATAGATGAAGCAAACATAAAAGCAAAAAAGCGACTAGAACCGGGCAAGCTACTTCTAGTGGATACTGCGCGTGGTAGGCTAGTCTCTGACTCCGAGCTAAAAGACCAATACGCCAATGCAAAGCCATACACAAAATGGCTAGAAAACCTTATCAAAATCGAAAAACTAGAATCTAGCAAGCACAAGCACGAGTTTATGTCAAAAGAGAAAGTCTTGCTACTGCAAAGCGCGTTTGGCTGGAGCTATGAGGAAGTAAAAACTAGCATCTTACCTATGGCACAGCAAGGCAAAGAAAGCCTCGCTGCTATGGGGATTGACACGCCTTTGGCGGTGCTAGATTCTACCCCACAAAATCTATTTAAATACTTTAAGCAGCTTTTTGCTCAAGTAACAAACCCACCACTAGATGCTATAAGAGAAGAAATCGTAACTTCACAGAGAATCTACTTAGGACGCGAGGGCAATCTCCTAAAGCCAAATGAGACAAACTGCAAGCGAGTAAAGCTAACCTCTCCTATCATTAGCAATGAAGAGCTACACAAAATCCAAAACCTAAAAGGCTTTAGCGTAAAAACACTCTCTATTGTGTTTGACTACACCAAGCAGACTTTACAAGACGCGCTAGATTCACTATTTGCAGACGCGCTAGAATCTATCGAAAAGGGCGCGTCTATCATTATCCTAAGCGATAAAGGCATAGACAAAAATCTTTGTGCGATTCCCTCACTTCTAGCCGTATCTGGCTTGCACAACTTCCTTGTGCGCAAAAACCGCCGCACTCACGCAAGCCTCATCATAGAATCAGGCGAGCCAAGAGAGATTCATCATCTTGCGTGTTTGCTAGGATTTGGTGCGACTGCGATAAATCCGTATTTGATTTATGAGTGCTTATATCAGCTGATTTTGCAAAAAGAGCTGGAGATTCCCTATGAGAAAGCATTGGCAAACTATATAAAAGCCGCCTCTAAAGGTATCGTAAAAATCGCTTCAAAAATGGGAATCTCCACTATGCAAAGCTACAATGGTGCGCAAATCTTTGAGTGCATAGGCATAGGCTCACAAGTCATTGAGAGGTATTTCACTTCCACGCCTAGCAAGATAGAGGGTATAGGGCTAGAGGACATTGAAGCAGACTATCTGTGCGTGCACAAAGCCGCCTTTAGCGCACCACAAATCAACGCCCTGCAATCAAAAGGCGCACACAAATGGCGAGCAGGATATAGCAATGAAGCAAGCACCGCAAACACACATTCTGCAAGCACTCACTCTTGCGACAAAGAGGAGCATTTGCTTGACCCTATGGCGATTTTTCGCTTACAAGAAGCCTGCAGGCGTGGAAGCTATGAGCTTTTCAAAGAATACACAAGTATTATAGATTCTAAGCTAGTAAATCTACGAGACGCACTTGAGCTAGACTTTAGCGAAGCAATTAGCCTTGATGAGGTAGAAAGTATAGATTCTATCATCAAGCGGTTTAAAACAGGTGCGATGAGCTATGGCTCTATATCCAAAGAAGCTCACGAATGCCTAGCAATCGCTATGAATAGACTAGGTGCTAGAAGCAATAGTGGCGAGGGTGGCGAAAACGCAGAGAGATACAAAAAAGAACCAAATGGAGATTCTAAATCAAGCGCAATAAAGCAAGTCGCTAGCGGACGATTTGGCGTAAATATCGAATACCTTGCCAACGCAAAAGAAATCCAAATCAAAGTCGCACAAGGCGCAAAGCCGGGCGAGGGTGGACAGCTCCCGGGGTTTAAAGTATATCCTTGGATAGCTAGGGCTAGACACTCTACCCCCGGTGTCGCGCTTATCTCGCCACCACCACACCACGATATTTACTCTATTGAGGATTTAGCCCAACTAATCTATGACCTAAAAAACGCAAACCCTCACGCAAATATCTCTGTCAAACTTGTCGCAGAATCTGGCATAGGCACAGTCGCTGCTGGCGTGGCAAAAGCAGGGGCAAATATTATCCTAGTTTCTGGCTATGACGGGGGGACGGGAGCAAGCCCCAAAACTTCTATTGCCAATGCTGGAATGCCTTGGGAGCTAGGACTAGCAGAGACTCATCAAACGCTGATTCTAAATGGACTTAGAGAGCGAGTGAGGCTAGAGACAGATGGCAAGCTGCTAAGCGGGCGGGATTTGGCTATCGCTACGCTACTAGGTGCAGAAGAATACGGCTTTGCCACCGCACCACTTATTGTTATGGGTTGCACGATGATGAGGGTGTGTCATCTAAACACCTGCCCATTTGGTATCGCTACGCAAGATAAGCTACTTAGAGAGCGATTTGCTGGCAAGGTAGAAGATGTGATGAATTTTATGCGATTTATCGCTGAAGAGCTACGAGAATATATGGCTAGGCTTGGGTTTCGCACCATAGATGAAATGGTAGGGCGTGTAGATAAATTGCGACAAAAAAAGTTATCAGGCAAAGCCTCAAAAATCAACCTAGATAGAATGATAAAAAATCTACCCACCTATAACCAAACCGCCACTTATTGTAAAGATTTCAAAGACAATAAGCTAGAAAAAACGCTAGATTCTACCATACTGCTACCTTTGTGCAAAAAAGCTCTCCAAGAGGAGCGCAAAACAAATCTAGCACTAGAAGTTTCAAATCTCTCACGCACATTTGGTGCTATGCTTTCTTATGAAATCACAAAAATCTACGGCGCAAAGGGGCTAAAAGAGGACACTATCCACATAAAAGCCATAGGCAGTGCGGGCAATAGCTTTGGAGCATTTCTAAACTACGGAGTGAAGCTAGAAATCATAGGCGATGCAAATGACTATCTAGGCAAAGGCTTAAGTGGTGGCAAAATCATCGCTCGCATAAGTGAGGAATCCTCTCTAAGCCCTGAGGAAAACATAATCGTAGGCAATGCTTGCCTATATGGTGCAACCGCAGGGGAAGTCTATCTAGATGGCATAGCAGGGGAGAGATTTTGCGTGCGAAATTCTGGCGTGAGCGCGGTAGTGCTAGGTATGGGAGTGCACGGGTGTGAGTATATGACAGGTGGGCGCGTGCTATGTCTAGGCGATGTGGGCGAAAACTTCGCAGCAGGTATGAGTGGGGGCTATGCTTTTGTGCTAGGACAGCACAATATCCCGCGTGTAAATGCCGAGCTAGTAGACATAAAAGAGCTAAGCAAAGAAGATGAGCGCGAGATAAAGCAAATGCTACAAACCCACATTGACTACACAGGCTCAAAAAAGGCAAAAGAAGTGCTAGGGCGATTTAACAAAAATGACTTTTTTAAGATTTTGCCACGCGATTATGAGGTGGCATTGCGCGCATTGCAATCGTGCAAAAACGAGCCAAATCCCGAGCTAGCGGCGTTTGAAAAAATCACAAAAGCATCAAAAAAATAAGGCAAATATTTTGACAAAAGCCAATAAGGAGTAAAAAATGGGTAACCCACGCGGATTTATTGATTTTAGCAAGCAAAAACCACAGGCGCAAAGCCCAAAAGAGAGAATCAAGCATTATGGGGAGTTTTATACACCATTGCCCATAGAGGAGCAGCAAAGACAAGCAGGGCGGTGTATGGATTGTGGTGTTGCGTTTTGCCACACAGGGATAAATGCCCCCGCCCAAAAGCCTTATAGCGAAGTCGCTAGGCAAAATCTCCCCACTTGCACTTCACAATCGTGGCGAGTAAGCGGAGGCGAGATAGGCTGTCCGCTACACAACCTTATTCCCGAGTGGAATGATTTAGTCTATCGTTCCCATTGGGAGCAGGCATATCATCGATTAAGCCTTACCAATCCATTCCCTGAATTTACAGGGCGTGTATGCCCAGCACCTTGCGAGGATTCTTGTGTATGCGCGATAAATGGCGAATCTGTGGCAATCAAAAACACCGAGCTAAATATCATTGAGAATGCCTTTGAAAATGGGCTTGTAAAGCCATTTAGCCCCAAAGTCAAAAGTGGCAAAAAAGTCGCCATCATCGGCTCTGGTCCTGCAGGACTAGCTTGCGCTAATAGCTTAAATGAGCTAGGGCATAGTGTGGTAGTCTATGAGCGAAGCGATAAAATAGGTGGGCTACTAATGTATGGAATCCCTGATATGAAGCTAGATAAATCTATCGTGCAAAGACGCGTAGAGATAATGCAAAAAAGCGGCATAGAATTTCGCGTAAATGAGGATATAAACACCAAAGCAAAAGCAGATAAGATTTTAGCCCAATATGACGCAGTGGTGCTAGCCACAGGTGCTAGCAAGCCTATTGATTTACAAATCGAGGGCAGGGATAGTAAGGGGATAATGTTTGCTATGGATTTTTTGCGTGATAATACAAAAAAACTCCTCCAAAGCGCGACTTCAGCCAAAAAAGAGTGCGCAAAAAAAGGTAGCGACATAGCAAAAGATAAACGCGTGCTTATCATCGGCAGTGGCGATACTAGCGTAGACTGCGTGGCAGTGGCATTGCGACAAGGAGCTAGCTCTATCACACGCTTTGAGCGAAGTCCTAAGCGAGAGCAAAACCGCGCAAAATCAAATCCTTGGCCACTAAAAAAGCAGACTTTTTACACAGACTATGGGCTAGAAGAGGCAATAGAGCATTTTGGAAAAGATGTGCGTGAGTATCAAAAGCTAACCAAAAAATTTATCGCCAAAAACGGACAGGTAAGCGGTGTAGTCGCAGTGGATTTGGAGTGGAAACAAGAGGGCGAAAAAAGAGTTCGTTCTGAAGTAAGCGGAAGCGAGAAAGAATACAAAGCGGATTTGGTGTTACTTGCTATGGGGTTTAGCGGGAGTGAAGAAGTCCTAAAAAGCGCGTTTGGGGTGGAGTTTGATAGCAACGGCAATGTAGCTACAAAATGTGGCGATAGTGCGGGATTTTCTAGCCCAAGCAAGTCTTTAGCCACTTCTTTGGAGAAAGAAACCACAGATTTTTCTGCGAGCGATATTGAAAGTGGTATCGCAAAATCTAGTGCAAATCTTTTTCACACAAGCAGGGACAAAGTCTATGCTTGTGGGGATTCACGCATAGGGCAAAGCCTCGTTGTATGGGCTATCGCTGATGGGGTTTGCTGTGCCAAAGCCGTGCATAGTGCTCTAAGTGAGTAGTTTGGCATTTTTACGCGCTTTTTGGTTTTGTGATTTTTTTAAGCAATCACAAAACCTCTAAGCAATTTATCAAGGCATTTTATCAAGCAGTGATAAAAGCGCAAAAAAGTTTTTCAAAGATTCTAAAAGATTTTTCTAAAAGATTTTTCTAACCGCGACACAAATCAAACTTCTAAAACTACCAAAACCTACAAAAAGCATTTTACTTCCCAAAATGTGCTTGCAACGCGCTTAAAATCTAACACCAATAAAAATACATAATAAATTCACACAAAACGCATTTACCAAAGCACTTTCATTCACACGCGCTTTTTGCAGAAAGCTAAAAAGCACGATAAAAGCAAGATTTCTCATTAAGATATTCATTTTAAGACATTTATAAGAATTACTCGCTTTTTTATTTTATTTTTATTTTTTTGTATTATAATGCGGGCATTTTTTTATTTTATGTGTAAGTATGATTCTCATAAAGGAACAAAAATGAAAAAGATTGCCAAAAACATAAAACGCTTACTTTGCCATATTGCTTTTGTGATATTTACGATAAACACGCAATTAACCTTTATCTTTGCCACACAAAGCACAGATTTTATCACAAACCAAAATACAAGCAACACCGATACGACAAATGAGACAAATGACACTCAACCAAACAACACACAAGAAAAACAAGAATTGCAAGCAAAAGATTTGGGCAAAGTAACAGTTAGTGCGACTACGGGGTTTGATTTGCCACTAAAAGAAGAAGTCAAAAATATCATCATTATCGACAAAGAGGATTTGCAAGATAGGGGCTATAAAAACCTCGAAGACGCACTAGAAAAGCAGGCTTTTATAAGCTTCATAGCAGGACCACAAGGCACAAAAAATATCGACATTCGCGGACAGGGCTTAGATGCTTCACGCGCTGTAAAAGTCCTAGTAAATCGTGTCCCTATCAATCTCCAAGATGTCGGCAATCCAAGTAGCGCACACGGAAATACAAGCACTGCTCCGTTTAATCACATACCCATAGAATCAATAGAATCCATAGAGATTATCCCCGGTGGTGGCTCTGTCATCTATGGTGGAGGCACACGCGGTGGCGTGGTAAATATCGTTACCAAAAAGCCAAGCAAGGATTTTGCTAGATTTTCACTTCGTGGCTTGGCTTATGAGGGTAGGAGCTCTCTAGGTGGTGGCGTAAGCGCAGATGGTGGCAAAGCACTTGGCAAAAAGCTATTTCTCTCTGCTAGTGCAAGCTATGACTATCAAAGTGGCACACGCCCCAAAGAATACACCCACAATCTCTACACTGCGCTTCAAACAATCTATCAAATCACCTCCAATCAAAAACTTGATTTCAACATAAGCTATTCAAAAATGTGGCGATATTTCGCAGGCTATCACAGCAGGATAAACTGCATAAACAATACGGGTAATATCTGCACTAATGCAGTGTTGCGTGATTATGATTCTCTAAAAGCAGAGCGATACACTTCGCCAGCAAGCGCAAATGGTGGTAGTGAAAACAGCAGTGGCGAAGTTACCCAAGACTTTGTCCAAACCTCACTCAACTACAATGCAAAATCTAGCGAGAGCCTCGCATTTGACGCGCTTTTGTTTTATCAGTTTAGCAACTTTCTTTTTCCTAGCCAAGAGCTAGGAGGCGACACACGCAACACTTTTAACAATCAAAGCGCAGGGCTAAACCTAAAAATAAAGCACAAAATCCCCAAAAATACCATTATGCTAGGGCTAGATAATCAAATCGAGCTAAGCGACAATCTAGCCAAATCTCGCTCTACAAATGTCCGCAACAAAGGACAAAAATACTCCCTATCAGCATATTTTTTGGATACGATGAAGTTTGCAGAGTGGTTTTCTTTAAGTCTTGGTGGTAGAGGGGATTTTTCATACTTTATGATTAGAGGGCATACGGGTATGAGTTTTGGTAGCTACAATAGCTACTTCCCCATAAGCACTTCAAAACCGCAGTGGGGATACGCAGCCGAGATAACCCCTGCGTTTCATTATGGCGATTCTGGCGTGGTATATCTAAAAGGCGAGCTAGGCTACATAAGCCCTAGCGTGCGACAAGTCATAAGCTCTGACCCAAACTATGACACCACAAGCACAGGTGTCGCCCCAAAAGTCCCAAGCGACATAAAGCCCGAGCAGTATTTCACAGGCGAGATTGGGGTAAGGGATTATTTTAGGACTTCATCTTTTAGCGCAAGTATCTTTTATACCCACACGCTAAATGAAATTCGTCATCGGCTAAATGGCTTTACTACGGAGTATTTCAACATAGGGCAGACACAGCGACTAGGTGTGGAGCTAAGCGGCAAGCATTCTTTGTTTGGCGATATTCTAAATCTAAGTGAGAGTGTGTCATATCTATATACAAATGTGCTAAAGGGGCGGGAGAGTGTAAGCACTAGGCGCACTTCTACGGGGGCTTTTATGGAGGGCAAACCAATCCCTTATGCGCCGCTCTTTAAGGCTACACTTTTGGCAGATGTAAGGGTGCTACAAATAGGCAACAACAAGCTAAATGTGTGGATAAATAACTCTTGGCAGGGCAATCAAGTCGATTTCAACCAAATCAAAATCAACAAAGATATAGGCTATATCCTAAGTGATATTGGCATAAACTACACTTACAGAGATTCTCACACATTTGTTCTATCTGCGGGGGTTAGGAATGTATTTGACACATTTTATATCGCATATCAAAACACAAGCATAAGCTCTACTAGCGGGAATCTCACAGGCGGGACATATCTAGCAGGTGCAGGCAGAAGCTACTTCATAGATATGCGGTATAGTTTTTAGATTTTTTAGTTGGCTTTTTGGTTGAAGTGGATTTGCGTAAAAATTTTTAGTGATTTTATAAAATCTTAGATTCCCATATAGTTTTACTCTTGTCTAATCCAAATAGATTTTTTGCAGATTTTTTAGAGTTGCGTGAGTGTTTGCCAAAAGCATATCAGCTAGGATAAAAGCTAACATACTCTCACACACCACACTTCCGCGCACGGCGATACAAGGGTCGTGCCTGCCTTTTAGCTCTAGCTTATAAGGCTCTATATGAGATTTTGCACTCTCTACCTTTACCGTGCTTTGTGGGAGAAAAATACTAGGAGTTGGCTTAAAATGCACGCGCACGATTATGTCCTCTCCATTTGCGATACCACCCAAAATCCCGCCACTATGATTACTAGCAAATCTTATTTGGCTTAGTGGAGATTTTGCCCCAAAGCTAGAATCCGCATAAGAATCCCTATCTGCATTATTAGCGCAATATATGCTAGATTCTAGCTTCATTTCATCATTATTTTGACTGCCTTTTTTTTGACTAGATTCTACCCCACACCCTATTTCTACGGCTTTGACACCATTTAATCCAAGCATAGCACTACCTATGGCACTATCTAGCTTATCATATAGTGGCTCTCCTAGCCCGCGCAAAACCTCTCTATTTCCAAAAGCCCTTATAAGTGCGCAACCACCGATACTATCCCCCTCTTTTCGCGCTTGCAATATGATGCCTTTTTGCTCCTCCTCTTTGTCTTTATCAAGGGCAAAAATCTCGCTAGCACAAGCATACTCAAAATCTAGCTTTTTTCCCTTGCACTCCCCTATACTTAGTATCCCGCTTTGTGTTGATATGCCAAATTCTCTCAAAAGCATTTTGGCAAACGCCCCTCCTGCTACGCGCGCTACGCTCTCTCTTGCCGAGCTTCTCCCCCCACCACGATAGTCCCTAATCCCATACTTGCACTGATATGTAAAATCTGCGTGAGAGGGGCGAAACACACTTGCTACCTCGCTGTAATCTTTGGATTTGACATTGCTATTTTCAAATAGTAGTGCGATAGGTGCGCCTGTGCTTACTCCTTCAAATACACCACTTAATATTTGCGGAGTATCTGCTTCTTTTCTAGGTGTGCCAAAGGCATTTTTGCCCCCTTGCCTGCGAGATAGCTCATCTGCAAGTAGCTCCATATCCACCCTTACCCCCGCTGGGAATCCATCTATCACACAGCCAATGTGCGTGCCGTGAGATTCGCCAAAAGTAGTGAGCCTTAGGGAGTTGCCAAAGGTATTCATTTTTGTGCCTTTTTTTGAGATTTTTTGGCAGATTTTGGCTTTTTGTGTTTTTTGTCTTTTGTGTATGATTCTTTTTCATTGTGCTTGTTTTTTTGCTTAGAATCTTTTTTGGATTCTTTTTGATTTTGTGTATTTTTTTGCGTGTCTTTTTGCAAATGTTTTTGTGAAGTGGATTCTTTGATTAGCTCTTCATAAGCGAGCTTTGCACAAGCTTGTTGTGCACTTTTTTTGGAGTTGCCACTTGCTTTTGCATAGATAGCATCGTGTATGCAAACTTGGATAAAAAACTCCTTTTTGTGGTCAGGTCCTCTCTGCGCTAATAACTCATAGCTAGGTAGCACACCAAATCGCTCTTGGGTTAGCTCTTGCAAAGCGGTTTTATAATCTGTGAGTAGATTTTCAAAGCGCATATTTGGATAGAATTTTTCTAATATCTTACCCAAAATCTCACGCACTTTATCAATCCCTGCTTCTAGATACATAGCCCCCATAATCGCTTCAAACGCATTTGAAAGCAAAGAATCTTTTTGCCGCCCATAGTTTTGCTCCTCGCTCATAGATAGCACGAGAAAATCTGCCACCCCTAAATCCCGCGCAAATGAAGCGAAACTTTTTTCATTCACAAGGCTAGCACGCATTTTTGAGAGCCTCCCCTCATCAAAATGTGCAAATTTTTTAAACAAATATTCCCCCACTAGCAAATCAAGCACCGCATCGCCTAGAAATTCTAATCTCTCATTATTTTTTGTGCTAGCACAGCTTTTGTGGGTTAGGGCTTCTTGGAGTAGTTTTTGGTTTGTGAAATGATAGCCAAGTGCGGATTCTAAGCGAGTGAAGTTAGACATTTTTTTCCTTAATTTTGGAGGTTTGAAGTGATTTTAGTAAAGTGTTTTTTAAGATTTTAGCTTAGTTTTAAATATTTTGTGTGTTTATATTCTTTGCATATTTTTGCTTTGTGTATTTTTGGGTTTAGTTTGTCTTTATCGCTAGTTCTTTTCATTCCTTTTTTTAAGATTTTGTGCCTTATTTTGTGGATTTTAGATTCCTTTTTGGGCTTGTTTTTGGGATTCTCTCTGTGCTTCCTCACGCGCTATTTTATCACATTTTTCATTCATCATATTCCCATTATGCCCTTTCACCCAAATCGCTTCAATCCTATGTCCCTGTGCCACGCGCAGATATTCCCTCCACAGCTCCTCGTTTTTGACTTTGGCAAAATCTTTTTCTACCCAATTTGGAAGCCATTTGTTTATGCTCTCACACACATATTTAGAATCGCTAAAAAGCTCCACATTGCAAGGTTCTTTTAGGGCTTTTAGGGATTCTATCACGGCAGTTAGCTCCATACGATTGTTTGTAGTGAGGGGGTGTGCGCCTTTGATGATTTTTTCTACACCTTTATATAGCAAGATTCCGCAATACCCCCCAGCCCCCGGATTGCTAAGGCAAGAACCATCAGTGTGGATTTGTATAGTTTTTTGCATTTGTGCTTCTTTGTGAGGTTTTGTCGTGGATAAAGTCATTGCCAAAGTGCCGTAAATCTATGTCGCAGAAAAATTGCTAGCAAATTGCTTTGCACTATTTATAAACGCACTATTTTGCGTAGAATCTATGCTAGAGTCAAATTGTGATTGCCTAGATTCTACCACTCTAAACACCAAATCCATTTGCCCTATATTTGCACACACTGCGCAACGATATGAGTCAAACGGAAAGATATTTTTGCATTGATTGCAGCGGTATTCAAATGTAAGCTCACCTCTTTGCGTAGAATGTGCGTGCAAAATCCGCAACGCTTCTAGCTCAAACACCTCGCATTCTTGGCTGTCTTTGACATAGCCTTTTGAGCGAAAAATATCCATTATGCTTTTGTGATTTTTTAGCTTCTCAAATGGGATTTCCTCTCTAGTAAATCGCCACAAAATATCCAAAACCTGCAAAATCGCTTCATTAGAATCGATGTGATTTTGTTCATTTTTTATTAGAGTGGGATTTGAGTGCAAGCTGTGCTTTATGCTTGATTGCGTGTCTAGTGCTAACACTTCTGCCCAAAAAGCCTCTCTATCATACATACTTAGGTATTCTAGGGCTAAGCGATTGATTTTGCCACAATAGCGCATAAGCGAGACAATCTCTTTGCGCTTTTTTTCTAGAGATAAAAAGTTGCTATTTTTTAATACCATAAAGTGCAGATATGAGCGCATTTGCTCAATGCTAGCGCGTTGCTTGGGCACACTTAGCTCTTCTATGGATTCTAGTGCGTCTAGGGCTTCTTCATACTCACCCATATTTTCATACACGCGCATAAGGTAGTCCAAAACCTGCCTATTTCTAGGATAGGCTTTTATGATTTCTAGAAATATTTCTTTCGCCCTTTGCAAAAATCCTGCTTCAAAATAAGTGATTCCTAGAGATTCTAAGATGATGAGTTTTTCTTGTGTGTTTGTTGTTTTTTCTAAAATCCCTAGATAGATTTTTATCGCATAGCCTCTATCGCCTGCAAGTGCGTATGTTTTGGCAAGTAGCATAAGTGGTGGAGTGGGGTTTTTGGATATGGAGAGAAAGTCTATTATTTCATCGCTTAGCGAGCCCTCGCTATAAGATTTTGCAAAATCTTGCAATGCCATTTCTTTCTTTTTTGCTTTGTATTTGTTTCTACTCCAATCAGCAAAAATAAGAATCGCCACAATGCCTAGCAAAATACTCGCCCCAAAAAGTGGGTCGTGGTAAAAATACATTACTTGCTCAAACATTTATACGCCTTTGTTAATCACACTTTGTAAGGATTTGCAAAAATCGCATCTAAAAACTTTTTGAAATTATGCCCTTTTTTGTGTGATTTTGTGTTTTTATGTTTGTTTGCGTTTTGTCTTTATTTTTACGCTTTAGAAATGTGATTTATAAGCCTTGTGGCTTATGTTTTGATTTGCTTGGCTTATGGTTTTCTAAAAACGCTTTGCTTACGGTTCTCGCAAGGTTTGGATATGGGCTTTTTGCTTGATTTTTTCAAAATACTCACTTAACACTTTTTCTTGGCTATTTTGGGATAGCTTTTGGGCGATATATTGCCTTGCTTCTTCAAAGCTCATAAGCGTTTGTCCGTGCTTTTTGACTACGCGGAAAGTTACATAGTTGCCACCACCTGCGTCCAAAATCTGGCTAAACCTCCCCTCTTTTAGCGAAGAAAAAAGCTGTGCTATTTGTGGGTTTAGCGCACTTAGCTCTAGCTTTTCTTGGGTTTTTTCTACGCCACTTATGGTTGTGTTTGGATTGGCTATGGTGCGCTCTAGGAGTTTTGGATTTTTGGCACTGTAGCGGGCGACTTCGACTTCTTTGGGGGTGTTAAACTCACTTTTGTGTTCATTGTAATATTTGTGGATTTCATCTTCACTTGAAGTCTCTGCAGAGAGTAGCACATTTCTCATAAGCTCCCTAGTCTCTATCTGGTCTTTTAGCTCATCTCTGTATAAGTCATACTCTATTCCCTCTCGTTTCAGTGCTAGCATAAATTGTTGCGTATTCATTTGGTTTTGGGAGGCGATATTTTCGATTTCTCTATCAAGCCTTTCGTCATCGACATTGATTTTTAGCCGCTCAATTTCTTGTGTTTTTAGCCTTTGTGCGATTAGAAATTCTACGGCTTGAGATTTGTCAAAATGTCGTTGTTTTTGGATAGTTTTTATTTCATAGATAGTGATAGGGTCGCCATTTACCTTTATGGCAACTCCACCGACTATGTTTTTGGGGGCTATGCTTTTTGGATTTTTGGATTCTTTTGCGGGGGTGTTTTGTGTGTTTTGTGTGGTTGTGGAGGACTCATTAGATTCATCAGCATTTTTATCTGCGCCATTTGTGTTTGTTTCTGTGGCGGTTTTTATCTCTTGTGATACTTTTTTGCTACTTTTTGCTAGCATAGCCGTGCTTGAAGTAGCACTCACTAGGGCAACACAAAAAAATGTAGCGCAAAAACTGCGCAATGAGTGCAATGTATTTGCTAGATTTTGCATATTTTTCCTTACTTGTGATTTTTGATTGGGATTTTTAGATTTTTTGTATTTCTAAAACCTCATAAAATTCTAAACCCTCTAAATTTTGGCATTCTAGCACATATTATTTAATGCAGGCATTTTCTTAACAACTAGAGGTTTTATGCAAAACACATAATAGAATTTTGCTATTTTTGCATTTCGCAATTTAGCAAGAATAATCACAAACAAGAACAATCACAAAAACACACCAAATACTATGCGACAAAGTAGCCAAATCTTATGCAAATCTATCGCAAAAACAAGCAAAATCTAGAAAAATATATAAAACATTTTGTGCTATAATGCGAGGTTTGTGGCTACAAATGCTACTATTGCTTTGATAAGCCAAGACACAGATTTATATATAGATTCTATTCACAAGTGAGTTTAAGGAGTTTTTGTGGTTGATTATGGGATAAAATTTTGGTCAAATGATGATTTCATCATCGAAGATGGACTTGTCAAAGTAAATCATCAAAGCAAACCCTCGCTTTTAGAGATAGTCCAAGAAGTGCGCGCACAAGGATATAAAGGTCCTTTGCTAGTGCGATTCCCACACCTCATAGACAAGCAGATAAGAGAGCTTTTTGGTGCGTTTAAAAACGCGATAAAAGAGTATTCTTACAAGGGCAAGTTCAAAGCAGTTTTTCCTCTCAAAGTCAATCAAATGCCAAACTTTATCCTACCTCTTGTGGATTGTGCTCAAGGTAGGTGCTATGGGCTAGAGGCTGGCTCAAAGTCCGAGCTTATCATCGCTATGGCTTATACAAATGAGGATTGTCCTATCACGGTAAATGGCTTCAAAGACAAGGAGATGACTTCGCTAGGGTTTATCGCTGCTAAGATGGGGCACAATATCACGCTTACTATTGAGGGACTAAATGAGCTAAACTCCATAATCGAAGTGGCAAAAGAAATGGGCGAGCCATATCCAAATATCGGGCTTAGAATCCGCCTGCATAGCACAGGCACAGGAGTGTGGGGCAAGTCAGGCGGCATAAATGCGAAGTTTGGGCTTACTTCTACGGAGTTGCTAGAAGCAATCAAACTACTTGAGCAATCAAATCTTTTAACACAATTTAGTATGATTCACTTCCATATAGGTAGCCAAATAAGCGATATTTCCCCGCTAAAAAAAGCCATAAGGGAAGTGGGAAATATCTATGCGGAGCTACGAAAGATGGGGGCAAAAAACCTCACTTGTGTAAATATCGGTGGTGGGCTAGCCGTAGAATACACCCAGCACGATGGCGCAAACAATCGCAACTACACGCTAAGCGAATTTAGCGGAGATGTCGTGTTTTCGCTAAAAGAGATTGTCAAAAACAAGCAAGAAAAAGAGCCAGATATTTTCATAGAATCAGGACGATTTGTCAGCGCAAATCACGCCGTGCTAGTCGCGCCCGTGTTAGAGCTATTTAGCCAAGAGTATGATGAGAAAGCCCTAAGACTAAAAGAAAAAAACCCACCGCTTATTGCTGAAATGCTAGATTTATACCGAAGTATGAGTGAGAAAAATGCCATAGAATATCTCCACGATAGTCTTGACCATATGGAGTCGCTACTTACGCTTTTTGACTTGGGGTATATCGATTTGACAGACCGCTCAAACACGGAAGTTCTAGTTCATCTAATCATCAAAAAAGTCATCAAACTTCTAAAGCACAAAAATCACAATGAAATCATTAGAATCCAAGAGCAAGTCCAAGAGCGTTATTTGCTAAATTGTAGTTTTTTCCAGAGTTTGCCTGATTATTGGGGGCTTGGGCAAAATTTCCCCGTAATGCCACTAGATAGGCTAAATCGCCGTCCTACTCGTGGTGCTAGCCTATGGGATATTACTTGCGATAGCGATGGAGAAATCGCCTTTGACGCAAAAAAGCCACTTTATCTACACGATGTCGATGTAACGCGTGAGGAGTATTTTTTGGGATTTTTCCTTGTGGGTGCTTATCAAGAAGTGCTAGGAATGCGGCACAATCTTTTCACTCACCCCACAGAGTTTAGCGTGGTGTTTGATGAGGATTTAAACAAAGGCTATGAAATCCAAAATCTACTTGAAGCACAAAATGTGCTTGATGTGCTTGATGATTTGGACTATGACACCAAAGAAATTGAGCGGATACTAAAACAGAGAATCGATGAAGCAAAAATCAGTGATGAGGACAAAAAAGAAGTGCTAGGACAGCTCTATGTGATGCTAAGTGAAAATGGCTACTTGCGAACTATCAAAAATACCGATGAAAATGATGAATAAAGCAAGCACTAGCAAAAGAAAAGCTCCTCTACCTAAGGAATAAAATGCCACACAAAAAAACCACCAAAGCTACCCAAACACTTAAAGATATGCCAAATGCACAAGATGCGCAAGGTGGGCAAAATCCACAAGACACACAAAATCCGCAAGGCGAGGATATGACGCCCTCTCCCCTCCAAGCAGGATTTTGGGAAATCATTAGAGAGGATTTTGCCACACCCGAAATCAAAGACCCCGCACTAAAAAACCCTATCGAATTGTTTTTTAATTACCCGGGTGTTGTGGCATTGTTTCACTATCGATTTGCGCATTTCCTCCACACAAGAGATTGGAAGATTTTAGCTCGTATCATTATGGGCTTTGCTCAATTCCTCACAAATATTGACATTCACCCCGCCGCTCGTATCGGCAGGAGAGTGTTTATCGACCACGGCATAGGCGTAGTCATAGGCGAGACTGCTATCATTGGCGATGAAGTAACGATTTATCAAGGGGTAAGCTTAGGAGGAGTAAGCCTAAAGCGCACCAAGCGACACCCCACACTAGAATCAGGCGTAGTAGTAGGAGCAGGCGCAAAAGTGCTAGGCGATATAACCATAGGGGCAAACGCTAAAATCGGGGCAAATTCTGTCGTGGTAAAAGATGTGCCAAAGGGATGCACAGCAGTGGGGATACCTGCTAGGATTTTGACACCACAGAGCAAGGCAGATGAGGGGGCAAGCGATAGTTTCACAGATGAAGCGCAACACAAGGCAAAACCTAGCACGGATTTTGGTGAGATTTTGGAGCAAAATAACGATACACGAACAAAACTGCCCGATGTCAGCAAAAGCGCGTTTTTATACCTGCTAGAGCGAATCGAAATCTTAGAGCAAGAAAAAGCATTGCGCGAAGCGCAAAAAGAAAATGGCGATAGCTTCGCAGGAAAAGACTGCGAGGAAGCACTAGAGGAGCTACAACAAATGCGCGAAAAACTAGAGAAACGATATGAAAAATATATCGCGGCTTTTAGAGACTAGAAATATTTTGGATTTTATTGTGATAGATTTTGATAAAAACGAGGATTATCAAGGTATTTAAAAGTGCAAAAACGCCAAAAACTACAAAATCTAATAAACAAAGGAGTAAAAATGAGCAAGAATCATTTCGCACAAGAAATCCAAAAAACACAAGAAAATCCAAAAAATACAAGAAAATCCAAAAACCAAATAAAGATTTTTGTAAAGTCTTTTGCACAAAATGTGAGAGATGATTTTGCAAATGTCATAAAAGCAAAAATAGCTGTTGTGTCGCTTTTGGCGGGGCTTTTATCTCTTAGTGTAGCTTACACACAAGGCACAGCGCAAAATTTGGCACAAAATCCCAAAAGCGATTTTAAGCGATATGAGCTAAAAGAGGGTAGAGATTTTGTTGTGCTAAAAGAGCCACTGCCAAATGCACAAAACTCCGTGATAGAGATTTTTAGCTATGCCTGCCCGTTTTGCTATCGGTATTCCAAAATCTTGCCTAAAGTCATTGAGTCTTTGCCAAAAAATGTCGAGTTTAAGCCCTATCATTTAGAAAAAATGGGGGATTATGGCAAGGTGGCTTCCCAAGTTTTTGCAGTATTGCTAGATAAGGACAAAAAGTCAAATATCACTACCAAAGATAGCAAATCTGCCTTTCTCAAAGCGCAAAATGCCTACTTCAGCGAATACAACATAAAAAAAGAGCGGTGGGGGCAGGGCAAAAATCTTCAAGCATTTTTGCACACAGGGCTAGATGCAGCAGGAGTAAAGATAGAGGAGTTTTATGCAGCATTGCAAGAAAGTGGCGTGCAAGAGATTTTGCGCTCTTGGGAGGCGGGCTATGAGGTTGCTATCATTCAAGGTGTGCCAGCATTTGTGGTAAATGGTAAATATTTGATTTATACCAAGTCTATCGCTTCGCTAAAAGATTTGGAATACAAAATAGATGAGCTTCTAAAAAAGTAGCAAAATATAGCAACGCAAACAACACAAAAGCACAAAAATGACGCAAAATCCACAAAAGCAGCTTATTTCACAAAAGCTAGCATATTTTTGGTGGGCTTGCGCACTTTGTTGCTTTGCTTTGGTTGGAATCTCACATTTATTTTTCCAAAATTATTTGTTTATGCGCCCTTGTGAGCAGTGCGTATATATCCGCTATGCTTTTGTTACTCTTGGACTTGGTGGGGCGATTTTAGGATTTGGATTTCAAGTCCAAAAAAAGCAAAATCTAGCAAGTGGTATGTTTTTCATAGTTGGGGTTTTAGCCAATATTTTAGGCTTTTTGGTGGCGTTTTATGGAAGCATTCGTGGGATTATTTATAGTGCTTTTTTGCTAAAGGTTCATCGTGCGCTAAATTCAAGCGTGTTTAGTGATTCTAGTGAATTTGTAGAATCTAGCGAAGAGATTGAAGAAGTTATTTTTGGCTTGCAGGGGTGCTCTATGAAGCCTAGATTTGATTTTGGCTTGCCTTTAGATGAGTGGCTACCAAGTGTTTTTGCTCCCACAGGCGATTGCGGGCAAGACTTTGCTTTGCCACCTAGTGATATGGTTTTAGCCCCATTGCGTGAGTATTTTATCGAGGCATATTCGCAAGGGTGGTATCTGCTCCCAAGTGTGAAATTTGGCACTATGGCAGAGTGCTGTTTGCTAGCTTTTGGCATTGGATTTATTTTGCTTAGTGTTGGTTTTGTGTGCTATGTTCGTAGTGTTGTGCCATTTTTGTGTGCTAGATTTTGCGCTTTGGCACAAAAATATGCTAAAATCAGCTGAATTTTGAATTTGCAAAAATCGCTCAAACAAAACTTTAAGGAGTAGAAAATGAAAATACTTGTCGTGCAAGGACCAAATCTAAACCTGCTAGGACACCGAGACCCTAGAATCTATGGACCACTCACACTAGAGCAAATCCACGAAAATATGCGCACTTTTGCCAAGCAAAACAACTTTGAGCTAGACTTTTTCCAAAGCAACTTTGAGGGCGAAATCATCGACAAACTTCAAGAATGCGTAGGTGGCGAATATAGCGGAGTGCTTATCAACCCCGCTGCTTATGCACACACTTCCATAGGCATAGCTGATGCGATAATGTCTTGTGGTGTGCCTGTGGTGGAGGTGCATATCAGCAATATTTTTGCTAGAGAGGATTATCGCAAGGTAAGTTATAGTGGTGGAGTTTGTGCAGGTGTGATAACAGGCTTTGGCGCGTATGGCTATCATATCGGGCTTATAGCACTTGGGCAGATAATAAGCGAGCTAGAGGCTTTCAAAGCAAGCCAAGAAGCTCAAGCCAAAAATGCCCAAAACCAAAATAACTAGCCAAAATCTATGACGAGCCAAAAGCGTTCTAAATTCTCACACTTCATTACCCAAGATGAAAGTGCGCAGTATTTTGAGGTGGGGTATAGCTGTGATAATGCGATTTTGCTGTGTCTAGGAGATGAGCGCGTATTTATCACAGATGCGCGCTATACCACAGAAGCAAGCGAAAATCTATCTAGTGGCGTAGAGCTAGTCCAAAGTAATAACTTGCTAGAATCTGCCATAAACATTCTTTCAAAATCTGCCATAAAATCCCTTAGCTTTGATAGCACACAGCTTAGCGTAAGTGCGTTTGAGAAGCTAAAATCCACCCTCCAAATCGAGCTAAAACCTACTCCAAACTTTCATCAAATGCTACGAATCTGCAAAAGCGAGCAAGAAATCTCTCTCATCAAAGAATCCCAGCGACTAAACAAAGAGGCTTATAAAAGATTTGCCAAAATCATAGATGAAATATGTAGCGACAAAAATAGTGCGTATCAAAAAGTGTTTTTAGATGATAGCCACTCTTTAAGCGAAAAAGAGCTTTTTGCCATAGCCAAAGTAGTGCTAGAAAACGGCGGGAAGTATGATTTGAGCTTTTGCCCCATACTAGCGATAAACCAAAACGCCGCTAAGCCTCACGCTCTGCCAAGTGATAAAAAACTGCAAAATGGAGATTTGCTTTTGTTTGACGCAGGAATCAAGTATAAACGATATTGTTCAGATATGACGCGCACGACTAGAATTAACTTTGAGTGCGAGGATTTTGCACGCGATAATTTTGAGTGTGGGAACTTTGGGTGCAAAAATGGTAGCAAGCAAGAATCTAGCGAGGCAAAATCTAGTGGCACACATTTTGACAAATCACAAACATTTGCCAACAAAGAGCTACAAAAAATCTATGATACCGTGCTAAAAGCACAAGAAAACTGCATAAAAAACTTACGCGCAGGAATGAGCGGAAAGCAAATAGACGCACTCGCACGAGGAGTAATAGAAAAGGCTGGATTTGGCAAGTATTTTTCACACAGCACAGGACACGGCATAGGGCTTGACATACACGAGCAGCCTTTCATCTCTGCACGAAGTGAGACTATCATAGAGGATAATATGGTGTTTTCTATCGAGCCCGGAATCTATATCCCACAGCACTATGGCGTGCGGATAGAGGATTTGGTAGTAGTGCGAGGTGGCAAGGCAGAAGTTTTATGATTTTTGCGCTTAAATCTAAAATCTTTCAAAAATCCCTAAAAAAGCCATAAAAATCTGCGGGATTTAAAATCAAAAAAATATCACAAAAATATAACGCAAAATCGTGCGGTAGCTTTAGTGCTGATTTTGCTTTAAGTATTATTGATTCAATCTATGTTTTTTAGTGATTTTGCTTGGCTAAGTAGTAGGAGTTTGGATTCTTTTAGGCTCTGTATTTGGGCTTGCAAAATCACCTCTTTTTGCTCATAAAAATCGTTTATCGCTTCACTTAGGCTAAAAAGCGTGGTTTTATAAAGCGCGTTTGTAAGCAATAGCTTATCTTGAAATGCAAGAAAATGTAGCCCCTGATTTAGGCATTCGCGCACATTTTCTAGGCTTAAGTGAAATGGCTCAAACTCACTTGGATTTTCCAGGTGCTTTTTTAGTGCGTAAGTCATTTTGTTATCAAGGCTTTCTAGAGTAAATTCTATGGTGTTTTGATACTCTAAGATTAGGATATTTTTTAGACTAGCTAGCTCGACTTCAAGCCTGCTAAGTGCCCTCTCCTGCAGTAGTGCATACTCCCTCACAAAAGAATCTAGCAGTGAATTGATAGATTTTGCAGATTCTGCGTAGCTTGTAGAGAGTGTAGAATTTGCAGAATTTGCATTTGTAGGATTTGTAGAACCTAGTGCATTGCTTGATAGATTTTGCACTACATTTTGCCCTAAGTTTTGGTAAATATCCTCATAAGCACAAAGCCTAGATTTCCACTCCTCTAGCATAGCGATAAACTCACGCTCTTGTGTGATGAGAAACTCTCTAAAATCTTGCCCAAAATCACTTATCATAAAGCCTATTTTCCGTAAATCTCGCAAGTAAGTGTTTTCGCTTTTTGTTAGCTCACTTTTTAGCGTGTCTTTTGGAAGCATTGTGATAGTTTTTTCTTGTGTGGTTGATTTTTTTAGCCCTAGTGCGTTTTTGCGCGTGGTGTGGTAAGGGATTTGTCGGCTTTCTTGGGCGTTGAAAATGTATTGTGCGAGGCTATCAAGTTTGGCATTTAGCTGTGGGAAAAGCGTGTCAAACTTCATACTTAGCCCGCTTTGATTAGCATTAAACCTCACAAATGCTGCTTTTGTTTTTAGGGATTGTGCGAGTGATAGCCTTAAGCGCAGGCTTTTATGCACCCTAAATGCCTCACTTATTAGCAAAGATTTTAGCGAGCGCAAAATCTTTTTGGTTTTTATCTGTGTGCTTTTTGTTCGTAGCTCTTTTTGGATAAAATCTAGGACAGCTTGGATATTTGAGCTTTCCCAAAGCGCGTTTTTTGGACTACCATTTGGACTATTTTTTGAGCTATCGCTTTTGTAAGAATCTAGTGCTTGCTTTGCAGAAATAGGGATAATCTCGGCAAAAAACCCGCTAAATGCGCTATTTGCATAGGCTAGACTTGTGCTAATTTCTTGGCTATCTTTTAGCCTATCTTTTTGGTTTAGGATACATAGGCTTTTGGCAGAGTATTGCTTTAGGTGTTCTTGCAATATGTCTTTTTCACTTTGCTTACCGACATTGTCGATGAGGGAAAGCCAAATGATACCATCGACTTCGCGCAAAATCGCATTGGTCGTATCCGTGTCGATTTGATTTTGGGAGTTAAACCCCGGGGTGTCTAAAAATGTAATGTTTTTTAGTAGTTCTATGGGGGCTTGTAGCTTGAAGTGCGAAATCGTGGCGTTTTCTATACTATCGACTTGGTGGAGATATGCTAGAGGTTTTAGCTTTATGCTAGAATCTTTGTAATGCACTTCTATAAGCAGATTTTGAAGCAAGTTTTTAGGCAAATTTTGAGATGAGTTTTTAGGTGGATTTTGCGATAAATTTTGCAAAATATTTTGTGAAGCATTTTGCAGATGATTTGTATCTTGTGGATTGTTTTGGCTTATGGCAGTGCCCAAATTCTCTCCATAAGAGATTTCACATACTTTCGCAGTAACAGGCGTAACACCACTAGGGAGAATCTCGCCCCCCAAAAGCGCGTTTATAAAGCTACTTTTGCCACTTGAGAATTGCCCCACAATAGCGATTTTTAGATGAGAGATTTGCTCTTTTGAGCGCGTTTCTAGCTCTAGATTTTGCAATACTTTTTCTTGCGCACAATCTTTTTGTGTGCTAGCCCCACTCAAAAATCGACTTTGATTTAGTGCGTATCTTGTGTTATTTATAGCCTGCTGCAATGGATTGTTTGCATTTGCCTTTAGGCATTCTTGGATAAATGATTCTAGCAAAGAATCTAGCGCATTTTGGGATTGTATCTCACTCATTGCAATGCCTTTATGATAATCTCTAATTCATTTTGAATGTCTTTTAGGGCTTTATCTTTATTTGCACAAGCTGATTTTAGGCTCTCTATGTCGGTGTTTTTTATCGCTTCTAGGCTTTTGGCAATCGTTTCCTCAATCAAAGCTACTTTAGCTTTGGTAGCCTTTAGACTTGCTTCCAAAATCTCCTCAAACTCGCTTAAAAATGCGGATTTTATCGCTGCATTGTTTTCTAAAATAATCTCACTAAGACTTGCAAATCCACTTTTAAGCGCACTATCTAGCGCATTTCTAAAATCCACTTCCAAAGTAGATTTTGAAGCGGATTTATAAGAGCTAATCACAGCATAGACACTAGAGATAAGAGTAGATTTGATATGAGATAAATGCTCTTTTGCATTTAAAGAAAACAAATCGCTAGAATCAAATTTGGGCTTTTGCTTAGATTCTACCCTAGATTTTATCGTAGAATCTGCACTATAATCCGCAGAATCTACACCACTTTTAGAATCCACAAGCAGTGTTTGTGCACTCATAAAATCTATCATTTGGATACTTGCTTTTAGGCTAGCGATTTTTTGGGCACTCTTGTAGCGATATTCGCGAAGCAAATCCGCACTTATATCATCGATACCTACTTCTAGTAGCTGGCTTACGCGCTCTTTTTTTGGCACACTGCCACGAGAGATTTCATAGAGCATATCATCATACACTAGGCTATTTAGTCGGTTTTTGTGCATATTTAGATTTGTTGTTATGATTTTTTGTAGTCCTGCTAGGTAGGATTCTAGCTCACTGCCAAGTGCGCTAAACTCGGCTTTTTGCGCTTCATAGCCCTGCATTATGGCTTCTTGTTTTGCTTTTGTGTCTTTTATGACGGATTCTAGCTCATCTTTTGAAGCGTAGCTTAAGCACAGCTCTATACCGACTTTTTCAATCTCCTCTTTGACAATCCCACCCACAGCCCTATAAGCACGATACAAAATATCTCGTTGCTTTTGGCTATTTTCACCTAGAAGCGCGTTGTCTAAGTAGTCTTGGACGGCTAGGATTCCTGTTTTTTCTTTGTCATAGCCTTTTGCGCTGGCTTGGGCTATGATTTGGGCGTTGTTGCTTGTGTAGCCTAGTGCGAAGTAGCTTGATATGGGGATAAAATCTATGCGAGATAAAAGCGCGTCTATATCGCCATCAAAGCGCGCTTTTGTAAGCTCTTTTGCTAGTGAAGCGCGGGTATAATATAGGCTAGATTCTAGCTCTTTTGGGCTTAGCAAATCAGCCCTACTTAGCACAACCAAAAGTCTAGCGACATTTGAGCGCAAAAGGCACTCCAAGATAAAATCCATATCCACTTCAGTAGCCGCACAGCTCGCATTCATAATGTGTATAAGCAAATCACAATGAGTGATAAATTCTCGTGTGATTTTTTCTCTAGCGCGTATAGGGTCATCTAGTCCCGGTGTATCGACTATCTCTACGCCATTGCTAGATTTGCTAGAATCAGCATCTAAGCGTTTGTTTTGTAAAAATGGTAGTGCGATAAAAAGCTCGACTTTTTTGATGAGGTTGCAATATTTTGTAGAGCTATTTGCCGAAGTATAATCACGCAATTCTCCCAAATCTATATCTTTGCTTCCTTGCTCCAAAAGGGATTCTAGCTCATTGCCAAAAGCCTCTTTTGTAGATTTTACAAATTCGCTCATATTTTTATCACTCAAATCATTTTCAAACCCTCCCCACTCCTGCTTACTCCAAAAATGAACCCTTGCAAAATCTTTTGTGCTATTCCCCTCTTTTTTATCTGCATTTTCAAAAATCGGGCGCAAAATACTAAGATTTGCCGTCTCTGGAATCGTGCTAGTGCCCAAAATCTCTCTACCCAAAAGCGCGTTTAGAAAGGTGCTTTTACCCGCACTTAGCACGCCTGTGATACCGATAGAAAATGATTGATTAGCACTTTTTTGTTGGATTTGAGATAGGGCGGTGGGGTTAGAAATACCGATAGTATTTAGCTGCTTTATGAGAGAATCTAGCTCATTTTGCAGGGCTTTTAGATTTAGTGTTTTTGCTGGACTTTGTGTCGCTTCTTTGGTGGCGTTGTTTTGCTCTTTGGCAAAGTTTTCAAAAAGTGCTAGAAGTGTGCGAGTGTGGGTAGTGCTTAAAAGATTTGCGCTATTTAGTCGCAAAAAATGCGGGGCAAGTGCCACTAATCGCACAGCACTTAGCTCAAATAAAATGTGCTTTTGGGTGGCTTGCAATGTGTCAAAATCTAGCTCAAAATCTCTCTTAAAATCAGTTTCTTGCCAAAAATTTTGAATAAGATTTATAAAAATCTTGCTTTGGCAAAATGTATCAAAATTATCAGTATTTGCACTTAGGATAATGGCTAATTCTTGCGCGTTTTGGGTGATTTGTATGGATTTTGCGCTGTGGTTTGTGCTGTTTTGGCTACTTGGATAAAAAACAGCACAAAAATCCTGCCATAATTTTTCTCTTTGTTTGCTTTGCTTGCTAGAGGGACTAATATCTGTGGGCTTACTAGCAGAAATACTAGAGTGTGTATGAGAATGTGTGGGCTGCTTATGTGGCATTTATCTAGCCTTTTTGTTTTGCTATGTGTTGCTTACTTTTGCGCTAAAATTTGTGATTGTAGCATATTTAGTTTGTGTAGGCATTTGTTTTGCAAAAATTGTGCGATATTTTAAAAAGAACAGTTTTTCTAGGAATATTTTGTCAAGTGTCGCCTTGCAAAGAGGGTTTTTAAGATTTTATCGTGTTATAATTTTACACAAATCAGTCCCATAAAATCAAAACCTTAAAAATAGGATTTTACAATGACAGAGATTGACAAGCAAAGCCTGCAAAATGCCAAAAGGCTTTTTGAAAGCGCGGATATAGACAAAATCGAAGTAGGCACAACACAAGGGCTTAAAGCGATTCACAAATACCTTTTTGATGGCTTATATGACTTTGCAGGAAAAATAAGAGTGCAAAATATCTCAAAAGGCAATTTTCGCTTTGCAAATGCACTTTATCTAAAAGAAGTGCTAAAAGTCATAGATACGATGAGTGAGAGAGATTTTGAAAGCATTATCACTAAGTATGTGGAGATGAATATCGCCCATCCGTTTATGGAGGGCAATGGCAGGGCTACTAGAATCTGGCTTGATATGATTTTTAGGAAAAATTTGGGTGTCGTGGTGGCGTGGCAAAATATCGACAAGCATAAATACTTACAAGCTATGGAGCGAAGCCCCGTGAATGATTTGGAGCTAAAATCTTTGATTTACCCAAACTTAAGTGCAAATATCAATGATATAGAATCGATTTTCAAAGGCATAGAGCAATCGTATTTTTATGAAAGCAATGATTAGCACCGACTTACAAAATACCAAAAATACACTTTTAAGCAAAACGCTATCAAAAAATCGCTAGAATCTCGTTTTTATTTTTTGTGTAAAATTAAGCGTCTATATTGTCGCTAAGCAAGATTGCACAAATCCCAAACTTCAGCTATTCCTAAAAAGGCAATCACAATATAAAGCACGCAACCAAGCACAAATCAAGCAAAATCACAAAAATCAAAGGAAGCAAAATGCAAACCCCACAAAATCTACAAAAACAAAATCTACTCTATGAGGGCAAAGGCAAAAAGCTCTATGCCACACAAGATGCAAATCTCATCATCGCAGAGTTTAAAGACGACTTAACGGCATTTAACGCGCTCAAAAAAAGCACGCAAGAGGGCAAAGGCTCGCTAAATTGCCTTATTAGTTCTGCGATTTTTGAGATTTTGGCAAAAAATGGTGTTGCTAGCCATTTTGTCGCTAGGCTAGATGAGAGCAATATGCTTTGCAAAAAAGTTTCTATCATTCCGCTTGAAGTAGTCGTGCGAAATATCGCCACAGGCTCGCTTAGCAAGCGACTTGGCATAGAAGATGGCAAAGTGCTACCCTTTAGCCTTGTGGAGTTTTATTACAAAGATGATTTACTAGGCGACCCACTTGTAAATGACGAGCACTGCGAGCTACTAGGAATCATAAAAGACAAAAACGATTTGGAGATTTTGCGACAAAAGGCTTTGGAAGTAAATAAGATTTTGCGTTCATTTTTTGATGAGAGAGGGGTAAATCTTGTGGATTTCAAGCTAGAATTTGGACGAGAAGCGCAAGGTGGCACAGGAGAGATTTTGCTAGCTGATGAGATTTCCCCTGATAGCTGCAGGCTATGGGATAAGGCGACAAATAAAAAACTTGACAAAGATAGATTCCGCCAAGATTTGGGCAATCTAAAAGAGGCTTATGAGGAAATCCTAAAGCGCATTCAAGGCTAGCAAAAACTTAAAAACAAATCCGCAAATCTAACTTCAAGGAATGACAATGAAAGCAAAGGTAACTATCTACCTAAAAGAGGGCGTGCTAGACCCTCAAGCAAAAGCAATCCACAACGCCATAAAATCCTTTAATATTGATGAAATAAAACAAGTCAGCATAGCAAAGCAAATAACGCTAGATTTTGGCTCTTGTGATAAAGACAGCGCACAAAATCTAGCCCAAAAAATTGCCAAAGATTTGCTAGCAAATCCTGTGATTGAGGATTATGCGATAGAAATGCTAAAATAGAATCAAAAAGAGGATAGAAATGGTAGCAATAGCGCGTTTTGCTGGGACAAATTGCGAATTTGATATGCAATATGTGTATGAAAAGATTTTGGGTGTGCCCTGCAAGATTGTCTGGCATAAGCAAACGCACTTGCCAAGTGGGACACGCTTAGTGGTGTTAGCAGGTGGATTTAGCTATGGAGATTATCTAAGAAGTGGAGCGATAGCGAGATTTGCGCCCATAATGAGCGCGATAAAAGATTTTGCAAAAAATGGCGGAAGAGTGCTTGGCATTTGCAATGGATTCCAAATCCTAACAGAGGCAAATCTTTTGCCCGGTGCTCTAAAGCGAAACAAAGACTTGCACTTCATATCCAAAAACCAAAACCTAATCATCACAAACACCCACAATGCCTTTTTGCGCGACTACAAAAAAGGCGAAGTAATCACTTTGCCCATAGCACACGCTGATGGGAGCTATTATTGCACCACACAAGAGCTAGAGAAGCTAGAAAAAAATGAGCAGATTTTGCTAAAGTATGAGAGTGATATAAATGGCTCTGTGGGACAAATCGCGGGGATTTGCAACGAGGATAAAAATGTCTTTGGACTTATGCCACACCCAGAGAGAGCGTGTGAGAAGCTGCTTGGCTTACAAAGCGGGCTAGCTATGCTAAAATCCATACTAGATTTTCACTAAAAGCCCACAAATCTAAAAACCCAAAAAAGCCTAGAATCTAAAAAGGGGAAAAAATGACGCCGCAATCAAAAATACGATTTTACACACAAATACGCAAAAAAAAGATATTGCCTAGTTTATCTCTCACTCTATTTTGTGCTTTTGTTGGATTTTTTGCCACCCCCTCTAATGCAGAGCCAAATACACAGCCCCCACAAAATCTAGATTCTCCACAAGCTAGCCAAATCCCACAGACTTTGGAGCAAATCATCGAGCAAGATATACCAAACAATGCCTTGCAAAATATGCAGCAGAATTTGGAGGCTTTGCAGAATTTCCCACAAGAATCCTTGCCCGATGAGAGTGCGCTAGGGTTTGGCAATGATGAGGGAAATATAAACGCCCCACAAAATCCCCTAAACTCTCAAGCCATCTATGCAAGCCCCGATGAAAAGCTACTCTTTGTGCGAAACGCCACACAAGAAGCCCTGCTAAATAAAACTATTTATGTTGGGCAAAAAATCCCTATCACTTACAACGCGCTATTTTTCAATGGTGCAAGCCTTAGTCAAAGTGCATTCCAAGACAAAACAGCCACAAACAAAATCGCACTACAAAATCCGCTTGAGACTTGGCAAAAAGATTTAGAATCTGCCCAAAAAGGCGAAGATGTCTACACTATCACTTATGTGTTTAAAATCAAATCCGCCAACGCGATAATCCCGTCATTTGAAGTAAGTGCGATAAGCCAAGACGGAGGGATTATCGATTCGTTTTTGGTAGAATCTATCGCGATAAACGCGCTTGACTTGTATCAAAACAAGCGATATGTGGGCGTGGTGGCAGATAGATTGGAGCTAGGTGCTTACAAGGCACGAAGCTATGATGATGAGAACAATCTAGTGGCGTTTGAGATAAGTGCTAGCAATGCAAATCTAGAGGATTTCAAGCTCCCAAGTTTGGAAAAGCAGGGCATTGAGAGGTCAAATTTTTCAACCCTAGAATCTAGTGCGATTTTTTATGCACTTATCCCCAAAAATATCCAATCAGTGAGTTTTGAGTATTTTTCTTTAAGCAATAATCGCTTTGAGGAGATTAGATTTCCTGCGATTCCAAATGCACAAAGCACAGAATTTCAAGAGGACTTAAAGCCAAAAAACACTTACTTACTCTACACTGCGCTAGGGATTTGCACGCTAGGGCTTATATGTGTGGGCTTAGGCTTTGCTTTCAAAGCACCGCTTAGGTATGTTTTTTGGGCTTTGGCAGTGGCGATTTTTGCCTATTTGCTACATTATCTGCTTTATACCAAAAACGGCATTGTAAGCCCAAATAAGCATATTTGGATTCTCCCTACTCACAATTCCACTTTGCTAGAAACCACCACAAAACCTATTGAAGTCAAAATCATAGGCGAATATAGTGGGTATTATAAAATCATTACCCCTGAAGAAAAAGTCGGATGGGTAAAGCAAGACGATGTCGAGTAAGCTAAAATCTAGCAATCCAAAATCCAACCTACCCAAAAGCGAAAAATAAAAGCCAAAAGGGATAAAATGCTTATAAAAGAGATTTTCTACAAAGCAAAAGGCATATACGAAACAATCGTCATAGCTGTGGGGCTTGCGTGCATTATGGTGGGGATTTATTTCACAAAGCACAAAGACAATGCCTTTGGGGCGCGCAGGACTTGCAAAATCTTTTTTTGGCTATCTCGCATACGACTAGAAAAAGTCGGCGAATTTGATGAAAGCGCGGAGCTAATCATTATGAATCATCAAAGTGTCGCAGATATACTCTGCCTTGAGGCATACCACCCGCGAAATATATGCTGGGTGGCAAAAAAAGAGCTCGGAGAGATTCCCTTTTATGGATTTGCCCTGCGAGGTCCACAGATGATTTTGATAGATAGGGAGGATAAGCGTGGATTGGCATTGCTACTAAAGGTAGTGAAAGAAAAGCTTAGCCAAAATCGCCCCATTGTTATATTCCCTGAAGGCACGCGAGGCAGGGGGGGGGGGAGATTTTTGCCATTTAAAGCAGGGGCAAAAATCATCGCAGAAAAATACAACCTAAAAATCCAGCCAATCGTGCTAATAAATACGCGCAAAATCTACAACACTTCGCCTTTTGAAGCGCGAAGCAGTGTCGCTAGAATGGTGCTTCTAAAGCCTTTTTATATCAATGAAATGCCAACTAAAAATGTATTTTTTAGCCAAGCAAAATCTAGCCAAAAGTATGTAGCTAGCACAGATGAAGCGCAGCAAACAAACGAGGCTACTAGGGCTGATAAAAATGATTGGTATAAAGAACTAGAAAAAGTGATGCAAGAAGTGTATTTGGAGCATTATAAAGAGCTAAATTGAGTTATTGCTTTTGGCAATTTTGATAAATGTGGGATTTTGCCTATTTTTGTGTTTATTTTTTGTTTATTTGCCTATTATTTGTTACTTATTGTTACCTCATAACTTTGTTTTTTTTTTTTTTGAGCGCAAATATTGCATTTTTAATATAAAAACGCTATATTATCACAAAGTTTGCGCTAAATGGAGTTTGAAATAAGGAGGCAAACAAGATGAGCAAGGACAATAAACACCAAGCCAATATCATTACCGTAGCCAACCAAAAGGGTGGCTCGGGCAAAAGCACTATAACGATTAACCTAGCTGTGAAATTGCTAGAGTTTTCTAGCAAAGTGCTCGTTATGGATACCGACCCACAAAAAAGCATCGAGACTTTCACAAATATCCGCGAAAGCGAGTCAAATTCTAAAAAAAATCTACGATACTTCACGCTTTCAAATCGCACAGGCAATATCGCAGAATCCCTAAAACAATTCCTTGAACTCTATGAGTATATCATTATCGACACAGGAGGCATAGACAGCCAAGAGTCGCGCAAAGCTATGCTTTATGCTGATTCTATTATTTTGCCTACCACGCCATCACAGCTTGATGTCGATGTGTTGCAGACAATGCTACAAACTCTCACAGAGATAAAAGACATAAATGATGAAGTAAAGATTTTGATTTTGATGAATAAGATTAGCACGAATGTATTTCTTGGCAAGGATTTGCTAGAATACAAAAAAACCATTGAAAAGATTCAAAAGAATCTTGGTGTAAAAGATGGTTTTTATCTTTTAGAGAGTGTGCTAAAAGAGCGTATCGCATACAAAAGAGCTATCAGCGAGGGGCTTGGTATCTCTGAATACAGCGATGCGAAAGCTAGAGGCGAGTTTGAGGAGTTTTTTGCAGAGTTTGCAAAGATTGGGGATTTGCAGGCTTTGAAATCATCAAACTCTAAAAAGAAGAAATAGCTTAAGTGCTAGGCTTCAATCCCCACTAAATTCACTAAGGAGACACAAATGGAAAAGACTCAAAGCCCAAAGGACAAAATCAGCAAGATTGCTAAAATAGAAGGTAGCCAAAAAGCGCAAAAAATCATTGCAAAAGCACCACAAACAAGCTCAAGCAAGACTAAGTCATCTACAAGGACTTCAAAAGTAGCTACAAAAGCAAAGGCAAAAAAGCCACGCACCTTGACTAAAGCAAAAACCACAGCAAAACAAGCTATCAAAAAAGTGGCAAAAGGAATCAAAAAAGACTTGTCTTTCCGCGTAAATGAGAAATCGCTAGCAAAAATTGAAGCGTTTTTCAAAGAATTTGCCAAAAAAGCAGAGGACAAAAGCGCGTTTATCGAAGAAGCAGTCCTAAAACATATCAAAAAGACTGCCAAAAAAGGCAAAGCAAAACTTAAGAAACTAAGAAAATCTTAAAGCTATAAGGCTTTGGAGATATGACAACGATTTGAAGCCAATGGCTTTCAAATCGTTTTTGAGATTTGACACATTAGCTACACTGAAATCTTAGATAAGTCCAAAGTTTGTCTAGAGGTTTTTTCTAAGGTTTTGGCATTGCTAGGTTTTGGTGCTAGTTTTTTAGTGTTCGTTGCCACTTGGACGAGATTTGCTTATGCTTTTTTAGCAAATCAGCGAGAATCTTTAAGCGGGTTTTTGCCACACGAAAATCTTAAGCAAAAATCTAAAGCCCTCCTTTTTCTTTTGTTGCCCCCACTCTATTTCACTATCTTAATACATCTTGTGTCCCACTCCACTAGGAGTTGTTTAATTACAACTTAATAAAACCTTTACACAGCACTCAAACAAATGCTTATTTTTCTAAGATTCTAGGAAGTGTAATTCCCCTTTGTCCTTGATACTTCCCGCCTCTATCTTTATAACTTACCTCACACATTTCATCTCCTTGAAAAAATAACACTTGGGCTATGCCCTCATTTGCATAGATTTTGGCAGGAAGTGGTGTGGTATTAGAAATCTCAATAGTGATATGCCCCTCAAATTCTGGCTCAAAGGGCGTAACATTGACAATAATGCCACACCGCGCATAAGTGCTTTTGCCTAGACATATTGCAAGTGTATCACGCGGCATTTTAAAATACTCCACCGTGTGTGCTAGCGCAAAGGAGTTGGGCGGGACTATGCAAAATCCGTCTTTTGCCTCTTTGGTGATGACATTGTTTTCGTGGAAATTTTTGGGGTCTACCACCATAGAATCCACATTGCTAAATATCATAAACTTACTTCCCACGCGAATATCATAGCCATAGCTTGAAAGCCCAAAAGAAACAATATTTTTCCCCACTTGCTTTTCGCAAAATGGCTCTATCATTCCGTGTTCTAAGCTCATTTTTCGTATCCATTTATCCGATTTTAGCCCCATTTGGTGCTCCTTTTTGCGTTTGATATTTTGGAGTTTAAAGATTGTTTTAGCTTTTGTTTTTGCTAAATGTGCTATTATACAAGATTTAATTTGCTTGAAAAAGGATTTTTGATGAATTTAGCAGACATCAAACGGCTTATTGAAATATTCAACAACAGCCAAATAGCAAAACTAAGCCTAAGAGAAGATAATTTTGAGCTAAAGCTTGACAAAAGCTACGCTCCCACTGCTCCAGCTACACCCGCCACACTTCCTCCACTTCCTAGCACACCACTTGCCCAAGATGCTTCCACAAGCACAGCAAGTGCTACACCCACCCCAAGCGCACCCACACCGCCCGCTACAAAGAGCGGAGATTTTATCACTTCGCCTATGGTTGGGACATTTTATCATCGTCCTAGCCCAGAGGCTGCTCCTTATGTCGCTGTGGGCGATACCGTCAAAAAGGGACAAACTATCGGCATAATCGAAGCAATGAAAATAATGAATGAAATCGAAGCAGAATTTGACTGCAAAATCTTAAGCATAGAGACTGATGATGGGCAGCCTGTGGAATACGGTAGCAATCTCATAAAAGTGGAAAAACTCTAAATGAAGCCAGCAAAGCAAGCCAACACTTTGGCAAATAACCAAGACAGCGCAAAATCCCCAAAATCAAACGCCACAAAAGCACAAGGCGCAAAATCACAGCCAAAGCCAAAAAAACTAGAGCGCATTCTCATAGCCAATCGTGGCGAAATCGCCCTGCGAGCCATTCGCACGATTCAAGAGATGGGCAAGCAGGCAATAGCTATCTATTCTACTGCGGATAAAGACACTCACTATCTTGATGTTGCCGATGTCAAAATCTGCATAGGTGGGGCAAAATCTAGTGAGAGCTACCTAAATATCCCTGCGATTATGAGCACAGCTTCTTTAGTCGATGCGGACGCGATTTTCCCGGGGTATGGATTTTTGAGTGAAAATCAGCATTTTGTGGAGATTTGCGCTCATCACGGCGTAGAGTTCATAGGACCAAGTAGCGATGTAATGGTGCTAATGAGCGATAAATCCAAAGCAAAAGATGTGATGAAAGACGCGGGTGTGCCTGTCATAGAGGGGAGTGATGGCGCACTCAAAGACTACAACCAAGCCTACGAAGTCGCCAAAAAAATCGGCTACCCTGTAATCCTAAAAGCCGCTGCAGGTGGTGGTGGACGCGGTATGCGTATCGTAGAAGATGAAAGCCTACTAAAAAACCTCTACCTTGCCGCAGAGAGTGAGGCTTTAAGCGCGTTTGGAGATGGCACGATTTATATGGAAAAATTCATAAACAAACCCAAGCACATTGAAGTGCAGATTCTCGCTGATAAACACGGCAATGTGCTTCACATAGGTGAGCGCGACTGCTCTGCCCAGCGCAGACAGCAAAAGCTAATCGAAGAGACTCCAGCTGTTGTTCTTAGCCAAGAAGTGAGGGCAAACCTCCTAAAAACCGCTGTCAAAGCCGCCAAACATATCGGCTATGTGGGAGCCGGGACATTTGAGTTTTTGCTAGATTCCAACAACAAAGATTTTTTCTTTATGGAGATGAATACCCGCTTGCAAGTAGAGCATACAGTTAGTGAAATGGTAAGCGGACTTGACTTGGTAGAATGGATGATACGCATAGCAGAGGGCGATAAGCTACCTAGCCAAGATGAGATAGAGTTCAAAGGACACAGCATAGAGTGCAGAATCACAGCAGAAGACCCTGTGAAATTCTACCCAAGTGCAGGCAAAATCACGCAGTGGATAACGCCCGGTGGCGCAAATGTGCGACTTGATAGCCACGCGTATGCAGGATATGTCGTGCCTATGTTTTATGACTCGATGATTGGCAAGCTAATCGTGTGGGGCGAGGATAGAAACAAAGCCATTGCCAAAATGAAGCGTGCGCTAAAAGAGTTTAAAATTGAGGGAATCAAAAGCACGATTCCATTTCACATAAAAATGATGAGCAATGCAGATTTCCTAAAATCCAAAATCCACACCAAATACCTAGAGCAGGATATGGAATAGTCTTTGCAAAAAGCCAAAAAAGCAAAAATCTAAAAATCTGTGTTGATTTTTGGTGAGGATTTGCCTAATGTTTTAGGAGTTTTATAAGAGGATTTTAGATTTGTGATATAGATTTTGCTAGACTTTTTAAGCAAAATTTAGTCAAAATCCACAAAAGAGATAGCAAATGCAGATAGATTCTAAACTAAAGCCACTACATATAAATGATGAAAAAAAAGCCACGCCCAAGTCAAAAGACACTGCCAAAAATAATGACAATATAGACACGGCTAAAGAGATACCTCCTAGCCACCTACTATCAGCAGAATCGATAAAAACTAAGCCCACCCCACTGCAAAAGCTAGATTCCCTCCAAAATCCAAGCAACACTCCAAGCCACAACCTAAACGCTATAAACACCGCTCTAGGCGAACTAGAAGTGATGACAAAGTCCCTAAACACCCTCCAAAAGCACCAAAAAGTCTATGAAAAGCTCGCTCTAAAGCTAGACCAAGCCACAGAGGAGCAAGATGATGAAGCTATGCAGGCTATTGAGCAAGAAGCCCAAAAAGTCTATGAAAAAATGCAAGAAGCCTACAATCTCGCAAACTTTGGTGGCAAAAATGTCTTTGAAAAAACCTATACAAACCTCGTCCCAGAAGTCGCTATCTCGGGCAAAAAGGTAAATCCAAACACGCTAGAAATCAAAAATAGCGATGCCGTGATAGAATACGCTAGCTTGCTAAAAGAGCAAAAAGCACAAGTAAAAACCGCACGCAAAATCCTCTACAAACGCGCACAAAGTGAAATGGACGAGCTAGCAAAAACCGATAAAAGCTATGAGAAGCTAAATAGAGATATGTTGCTAAGCGAGGAGTTCAAAGCCGCGCAGGGTGGCAGAGGTATCCGTGCCGAGCGAGTGCTACAACTGCTAAATTTACACTAGATTTCACTTTTTAGACTTGTTGATTTTATAACTGCACATTTTTCTTGCCCCTCCCCAAAAAAAAAAGAAAAACAAATAATTACAAGATAAGGATTTTTATGCAAAAACATATCCCTGTTTTGTTGCGCGAAGTGCTTGATATATTTGCGCCTGTATGCGTAGCAAATGCAAATAACAATCCCGTGATAATTGATTGCACTTTGGGGCTAGGAGGGCATACCCTAGAATTTTTAAGAGAATTTCCCTCTTTAGAAATCATCGCCATAGATAAAGACACGCAAGCCATAGACATAGCCACAGCTTATGCCAAAGAAGCGGGACTAAGCCAAAAGCTTCACACCATAAACGCGCCTTTTTCGCTTGGGATTGAGAGGGCGTTTGGGTTAGCAAAATCGCTAGATAGACGCATAGTAGGGGTTTTGGCAGATATAGGGGTTAGCTCTATGCAGCTAGATAGTAGCGAGCGTGGGTTTGGGTTTGGCTCTCACGCACTTGATATGCGTATGGATTTGGCTCAAAGCAAGGACGCAAAATATGTGATAAACACATATAGTGAGTTTGAGCTAGGGCGTGTATTGCGCGAGTATGGCGAGATAAAAGAGTATAAAAAGCTAGCCAAGTCTATCAAAGCGCGTATAAAATCTAGTGGGGATTTTGAAAGTGCGAGGGAGTTTAGCGAGTTTTTGCGCTCACATAGCAACCACAAAGGAGGCAAAATCCACCCAGCTACACTTGCATTTCAAGCGGTGCGAATGGAGGTAAATAACGAGCTAGATGAGCTAAAAAACGCACTCTTTGTGCTAGAAAATCAAAGCAATGCTATGCGTGGCGCGAGGGTAGGGATTATCAGCTTTCACTCACTTGAGGATAGGATAGTCAAAGAGACTTTTAGGCAGTGGGCTAGGCCGTGTGTGTGTGAAGCAAGCGTGATGAAATGCGTATGTGGTGGGGATAATGCTAAAGGAGAGATTCTGACCAAAAAGCCACTCATAGCCAGCGAAAAAGAAATAAACTCAAATCCCCGCTCACGCAGTGCCAAACTGCGAGCATTTGCGTTTAGGCAATAAACATTTAAGTATTGCTAGTAATGAGATTTCCTAATTTAGCTAGAAAACCTTATAAAATAGCCCAAAATAATAATATTTAGATTTTGCCTTTATCGCAAATAAGCTATCTCACATTTAAAAACATAATAAATTTGCATCGCTAATGACTAGCACAAAATCTTTTTACATAAGGCTATGAGAATTTTAAGATTCTCATAGCAGATAGCATTAGATGAAAAGCGTGGGATTTACACTAAAAATCATACTGCAAGGAAATATAATATCTCCTGCCCTCGCGGATATAGTTATAGTGGTTTGCCCAAGTCAATGTCATCCCAGCATTGCCACCCATATAGCTTTGATAATCCACAAAATTACGATTAAGCAAGTTATACACTGCAAAGGTTATGCGCAGATTCTCCGTAGGCTTGCCATACACGCCTAAATGCGTGAGATATATCGGCTTATAGTATTCGCCAAGTGTGGCTGCAGCGGTATTTGGCGTGTTTGGATTGCCGCGATAGAGATGCGTTTTTACCTCCTGTCTTATGTATGCACCGAAGTATTTACTATCATAGTTTAGGCTCGCATTCACACTATGAAGCGGGACATTAGTAAGTCGTTGGTCTGTGCTCCCTGTCGCGCCAGCTGCGGTGCGAGAAATGTAGGTGTGATTAAATGTGTAAGCCCCATTTAGACTTATCTCGCCATACCCCACCTCAATAGGTCTAAGTCCTAGTGCCACTTCCGCACCATAGGATTTCGCCTCGCCCAAGTTTGCGTAATATGAGCAGGTGTAGTTCCCTGTCGCACCACAAATTTGCCCCGTAGTGCCTACCACCGTGCCTTGCGCAAATCCTCCAACGCTCGTGATTCTGTCTTTAAAATCTGTGTAAAATCCCGTAACGCTTAGATTAAAAAAGTCATTATCAGTGAGTAGAGAAAGCTCATAGGTTACGCTTGTTTGTGGAGTAAGGTTTGGATTCCCATAGGTTGGCTGTGCTCCAGAGGCAGAAAAGCTCACAATCCCATTTACAAGCTGATTAAGTGCGGGGGATTTATAGCCTGTGCTTACACCGCCCTTTAGCGTAAGCCAGCCATCAATAATATTATAAGCAATATAGGCGCGAGGAGAGAAATTGCTCCCAAAAATGGAGTTAAAATTCCCTCGCCCACCAAGTGTCAAAAACACGCGATTAAAGAGCGCGAACTCGCCTTCAGCATACACCGCACCGATATGTTGCTCTTTTAGAGAGCTTGCACCTTGCGCGACTACTGCTAGGAGATTATCATTAAATGTGTTATACCAATAGCGCGCACCTACACCCAGATTAAGCCCGACATTTCGCCCGAAGTTAAAAAACATTTTGCTTTTGTGCTCGGCAATCACATCTTGCGCACGCAAGTCCCTATCATCGCCCGCACTTACGCCATTAAAAGGACCTGTGGCAAGCGTGCCATTGGGGACACTTGTATTTTGTGGCACAGTGCGCCCGTCATTTTCTGTGAGATTATACTGCACGGTATTATCCATTTTATAGGATTCAAAAATCCCTCCCTCATTACGATAGTAATTCCCCTGATGAGAGAGAATCGCATTTGCCTGATAAATGTTGTAGTTTGTATCATAGCCATTGTTTCTCCTTAGATTTTCCGCAGGATTACCCGGACGCCAGCCTTGCGACCAGTTTGAGAGCAGCAGTCCATCAGAGTTATCAAAAAGCTGTGCGCCATAGTTTAAATCCAAATACACGCTATCTCGAGGAGAACTCCCCACAGATTCTAGAGAGTTCCACTGCAAGCGTCCGCCGATATTATACATTTGACCGGGCGCAATCCCCACAAGCGTGCTAGCTTGCGCACTATTTGCGCTCAAATGCGGCAAAACAAGATTTTGCAAAGGCACGCCAAACCTCGCGTATTGAGAGCCTCTCAAAGTAAGCCCCCAATTTTTTGCGCTATTTAGCGGACCTGCAGTGTAGAAATTAAAGCCTTGTTGATGTCCAAATCGCTTTTCCTCTTGCAAAGTGGTGTTTAGTTGCAAGCTCGCACCCCATTTATCAAAACTTTTCTTAGTGATGATATTTACCACACCACCCATAGCATCGCTTCCATAGAGCGTGCTAGCAGGACCGCGTATGACTTCGATTCGCTCAATAGCACTCATCGGCGGGATAAAGTAATTTACCGCGCTTCCAAAGCCATTGGGGAAAAGCGCGTCTCCGCCTGTGCTGGAGCGCTTGCCATCAATGAGGGTAAGCACATCGGTGCTACCGCGAATAGAGATATTATACCCGCTTGTCTTTGAGACACCGCTATCTATGGACACCCCGGGCACATACTGTATCGCCTCGCCCAAATCCCGCACAGGACGGCTCATCACTTCTTTTGGGCTTACTGTGCTGATACTCGCTGGTGCTAGCGTGTAGTCTTGCTCAAACCCACCTGCGGTTACGACAACTTTTTGCAACTGCTTTGCTTCTAGGGTGTCGTATTGTTTGTCGTGCTTTATGAGTTTGTCATATCGCTTAGAGTTTTGGTGCTGTGAGCTTTGGTGTTGTGAGGATTTTTGTGAAGTGGTGCTTTGGCTAGAACCTACGCTAGAGCTAGAATCCGCATTAGAATTTGAATCTAAGCTAGAATCTTTATTAGATTCTGCACTAGATTCTTGGCTAGGGTTTGAGTTAGATTCTTTGCTAGATTCCAAACTAGAATCTTTAGTAGAATTTGCTCCTACTTCATTTAGTGATAATCGCATTTTTGTTTCCCCTGCTTTTATGGAGGATTGTATTTTTCCCTTTTCTAGCGCGGAGGAATCCACTTTTATTCCCCCTCCCTGTGCGGAGGAATCTATCTTTGTCCCCCCTCCCTGTGCGGAGGGGGCTAGGGGGTGGGTAGAATTTAAAGCAGAATCTTTAGCAGTTTGTTGCGCGGGAGTTACTCTCTCTCTCTCTCTCTCGTTATCAGCTAGAGCGAGGGAAGTAGCTAGGCTAAGGCTTAGTGTGAATGCAAATGCTTTGCTAGAGATTCTCTTTTCTCTAGACTTTCCTCTAGTCTTGCTAGGATTTTGGATTGGTAATGTTACTTCGTTCATAAATGCTCCTTATCTTAAATAAATTTTTTAAGTTTTATTTGCTAGTGCTAGATAAAACTCGCGCATTATAATCATTTAAAATAAAACTGCGCTTAATTCTCACTACACTCCCAAAATGAATATCATAATGAGAGAGATTCGCTTTTATGGGAATGCGTAGGTGTGATTTTGCAAAAAGTTAGATTTTGGTAAGTATTTTTTAGAAAAGATTTTGTGCTATTTTTGCTAGTCAAAAGATAGAAATATCGCCCTTAGATTCCCCAAATTTGCGGAACATATCGATAATTTTTACTTTGGTAAATGAAATTTGTGAAGTGGGAGTGAAAAATTTTGGGAAAATTGTAAAAATTTGAAAAATTTAGTGAAAACAATATTTTTTCGCAAAAAGATTATGGATTTCTTTTGGCAAGATTTTATAAATTAAATCGATTTAAGACAACCGAAAAAATCCACAATTTGAGATTACTGAAGTTTTTAAGAAACCAAAGTATCTTAAGCATAATGCAAAATCTAGTGGAATTATTTTGGCTTTTTTAAGTTCCAAAAAAAACCCCAACAAAAAGCCTTAAATATGCCAAGCAAAGCAAAATCTAAATATGCCAAAAAAATACACTAGATTTTTATAAAAAACTACCAAAGACTACTCCCCAAATACACGCTTAAAGATAGAATCTACACTTTTTGTGTAGTAGCCAAAATCAAAGCACTCTTTGATTGCCTCCTGCCCTATCGCACTGACAAGCTCGGAATCTGAAAGTAAATATTGCAAATATAGCGATTCCCCACGCTCATTGAGCGCGCTTCTTCCCTCTTGCAAATCTTGCCATACTTTCATCGCGTTTCTTTGCACGATTTTGTAAGCATTTTCACGCGAGATTCCCTTTTTGGGTAGCTCTAGTAGCACACGCTGTGAGAAAACAAGCCCACCTGTGAGATTTAGATTTTTTAGCATATTTTTGGGGTAGATGAGAAGTTTATCAAGTAGGCTACTAAGCCGAGCGAGCATAAAATCTGTGGTGATGAAGCTATCTGGCAGGATAAATCGCTCCACGCTAGAGTGGCTTATATCGCGCTCGTGCCACAGCGCGACATTCTCCATAGCAGGCAGGGCAAACCCCCTAATCACGCGACAAAGCCCCGTGATATTCTCGCTTAGCACGGGATTGCGCTTGTGAGGCATAGCACTACTGCCCTTTTGCCCCTCCTCGAAAAACTCCTCCGCTTCATACACTTCCGTGCGCTGCAAATGCCGAATCTCCACAGCGACTTTCTCACAACTGCTTGCTAGCAGGGCTAAATCCGTGATTACTCGTGCGTATCTATCGCGCTGGATTACTTGATTGCTCACAGGGGCGGGCTTTAGCCCTAGCTCTGCACACACGAGCTCTTCGAGTTCTATCGGCGTGTGGGCGAGATTTCCCATAGCACCGCTTAGCTGCCCCACGCTGATAGTCTCAAGGCTAGATTCTAAGGAATGCAAATGTCGCCCCATCTCATCATACCACACCGCGCACACAAGCCCAAATGTGATAGGCTCGCCGTGAATGCCGTGGCTTCGCCCCACCATAAGCGTGTCTTTGTGCTGATAGGCTTTTTTCTTTATCACTTCGCGTAAATCGCGCACACCCTGCATAATGAGCTTTAGAGAATCCCTCATCTGCAGTGCCACAGCTGTGTCGATACAATCACTGCTAGTAATGCCATAGTGAAACCACCGCGACTCCTCGCCCAAAGACTCCGCTACACTCGTAGTAAAGGCGATTAAATCGTGCTTGGTAACCGCCTCAATCTCATCAATACGCGCTATGTCAAACTTCGCGTTCGCACAGATTTTCTCACAATCGCTATCAGGGATAAGCCCTAGCTTGTTCCACCCGCGCACGAGGGCTTTTTCTACCTCTAGCCACGCGCCATACTTCGCCTCTGTGCTCCATAGTGCTTTCATCTGCTCTCTTGCATATCGCTCTACCATTCATCGCTCCTTTTGTGGTTTGTTGTTTTTGTTTTTTTAAGCTGTGTTGTATTTTGTCGCATTGATGTGATTTTGGCAAGGATTTATATTGTTGTTTGGCATACTTTTCACACAAGAATTATTTGCCTACTTTTTCCACACAATATGCCCATTGATATTGTGCTTTTCATACACTTCAAGCACTTCTTTTAGAAAGGCAACTAGCCCTTTATCATCATTTTCCTTTGCCGTTTCAAGCATTTGTATAAACATTTTCTTGCCCGTTTCGGTTTGCTTTAAATTTTTCTTTAAAAAATTATGCCTAGCACACAGCGTTTGCTCATTTTGCAAAGTCGCTTTACCGCCCAAATCTTTTGGCTTTATGTGGTCTATATGTAGCTCCACGCCCTCTTTTTTACCAAGCCCACAAATCACGCATTTGTAATTATCCCTCTCTAAAATCTGCTTTTTCAAAGCGGAGCTAAAATCCTCCAAATCCTCCCTTAAATGCACCATTTCAGGCTCATAGCGATACACACCTTTGGCGATTTTTTGCAAATACCCTTTTTGGTGCAAACTCCTTATGCCTCTATCAGGGTCGCGAAACACCTTACCCGTTCGTTTTTGCCACTCATTTGTTACCCAATCCACAACTTCAGGGTGCGAAATGTCGCGCTTAGGATTTGCCTTAAAAAATTCCATTATCAAATCAAGCTGTGAAATGTGCTTTTTATCACTCATTAAAACAATCCTTTTTCTTTTTGAATCGTTTGCAAAAAGCGATTTTTGGCAAGTTCGCAGTAGCTTTTGTCTATCTCGATTCCTACAAATGCGCGTTTGTTGAGGTAGCTTTCTATCATAGTTGTGCCAGAGCCACTAAATGGGTCGCAAATGACATCACCTACAAAAGAAAAAAGCTTTATACACCGCTTTGGTAGTTCGCGTGGGAAAGGCGCGGGGTGTCCTACGCGTTTTTTGGATTCGCCATTAAAACTCCAAAGTCCATTTGTCCAAGCCATAAACTCATCTTTGTTTATATCGCTTATGCCTTTTTGGGATTTTTTCCACTCGCCTTTATAAAGCACGAGGATTAGCTCCACAGGCGCGATGACATAAGGTGCAGACGCGCTAAGCCAACTCCCCCAAGCCGTGCGGCGCGAGATATTGCCCTCATTCCACACGATTGTGCTGTGGTATTTCCACCCGATTTTTTTGGCAAGATTTGTCAAATCCGCGCCCACGCTTTGCTGTCCGCCTTTGTTTTTATCAAGCGGGATATTAAGGCAAAATCTACCACCATCTTTTGCCCAAAGATAACAATTTTTAAGCCATTTTTCACAAAAAGCCAAATAAACCTCATACTCGCCCCTATCGTCATTTGAGTTATATTCTATACCGACATTATAGGGTGGGGAAGTGATAATTAAATCAAGGCTTTGCGGAACTAAAAGTGAGCGTCTAAGCACAGAACTCTCATACAGAGCGATATTTTTGTGGTTAAAAAATGGCGTTAGTTTCTGTGGCTTTGTTTTTTTTAAATTCGTTGATTTTATTTTTTTTGCAACCACTACCGAATCTGTGCTAGATTCGATAACATTGCTATTTGTGTGTGAAACCAAAGTCATTTACGCCCTTTTAGATATTTTGCGTAATTATACTAGATTTCCCTATATTTGTTTTTGTCAAATGACTAAATCCCTTTTGTCGCCACTTTAGCAAAATCTATTTATTCTAAGCATTTAGCGCGATTTTTTGTGTGGCATTTGTGTGCTTTGATTTTGTATTTAGTCTATGTTGCCCTTGCTTATAAACCTCCCTAAATTCACTGCCAAGCAGGCAATTCTCCAAACTGCGCTGTGAAAATAAAAACCGCCCATCGCAGACAAATCCTAGCTCCTCCCAATCCACATTATTTAGCATTTCACACAGCTTTTGCAAATCTGCCAAATCCACCTTAAAGCGCGGGAAAACCGCTAGCACAGAGCCATCATAAGCCTTGCAATGGTGCAAGAAAAAGGGCTTTTTATTGCGCGTTTTAGCATTTACATAGATTCGCGCTTCATCGCTTTTGTGGTAGTCGCGCCCCCATTCCCACCAATTATTTTCATCAAATTTTTTGATTTTGCGCTTCAAAAGCTGCGGTTTAAAGCCTTGCAAATACGCGCTATCTTTGCCAAATTCGCCATAAATCATCTTTTTTGTTTTGCCACTTTTTGCGCTGTGGGAGCACACAAACTCCACATTGCCAAACTCATCATTTGCATAGATTTTATCCGCACCACTCACCGCGCCCACCTTGACAAAAAATAGCGCGTTAAATGGAATTGTGTAGCGATTTTTAGTTAGCATTAGCTGTCCATTGACACAGCTAAAATTACGCGCTAGATTTACTTTGCGCGAAAAGTCGCCCTTCTCAAACCGCCAAATCACACAATTTGGCTGTGCTTTATCAAAAATCCTTTTGTCCCCCAGCTCAACAAAGTCCGTGATACTGCCTTGTGCGAAAAGAAACTCATTTAGTTTCACACTCGCCGTGCTTTTTAAGAAATCGCGTGGCGTGATGAAAATAAGCTCACCGTGCTCTTTTAGGTGCAACACGCATTTGTAAATAAAAAAGAGATAGAGATTGGTTCGCATATCAAATATCGCGCTAAATGGCTTTAGCAGGGCTTTTGTCGAATCAAGTATGTCTTGGTAGCGCACATAAGGCGGATTGCCGATAATGGTGTCAAATTTCTCACTCACGGGGTAGCTAAAAAAGTCTATGTTTAAGAGTTTATTTTGCGTTTTAAAATCTAGATTCGCGACTTGCTTAAGCGCGTTTGTGTCAATCTCTATGCCGACTTTGTTGCTTGGCAGATTTTGCCAAAACGCCCCATTGCCACAGCTTGGCTCTAAAAATCGCGGATTTTGCTCGCGCTTCACGCTTCGCACAAGACTAAGCATATCGCTAACGATATGTTGCGGGGTAAAAACCTGCCCTAAATGCGTAATGTCAAGCTCTAAATCACGATTCACAAAAATACCTTTTGTATGATAGATATGCGTCTGCACGGAGTTTTAGCGACTTTTCAAATGTGCCTAGCAAAAAGTCCTTTGCCTCATTAAAATCGCGCTGTATTATCTCACGATTCGCCTCCCATTTTGCCTGAAATGGCAAATTATTGCCATTTGGGATAATGTGCCTTAGGCTCTTTAGTGAGGTGGCAAAAATATCACGCGAATCCTCTTTATTTACAATGAGAAAGTAATAATCTTTGGAATTTTCTTGCAGATTTTCGCGTAATGTGCGAAAGTAAGTCTCCCAATCCACACCATTGCTAAAAGGCGGAATCTGCCCCGTAAGCGCGTAGTAGATTCCAAGTTTGCAGTTGAGATTATCCGTTGTTTGCGTGGTGCTTACCTTGATATTGACAGGATAAAACGCACCCTCCACCTCAAAACTAAAATCCACCCAATCGCGCATATTAGGGCGATTTATCGCAAAGTTTGCTTCTAGCAGATTAAAAATCTCATCTTCGTTAAATGCAGAATTTATGCGCCCATCTCGGCTACTTCTGCTTAAATGTAGATTTTGTCTTTGCAAAAACGCAACCATTTCACAAAGTAATTTTGGCAACTCTTGCATATAGCCCTTGAGCTAGTTTTGATACTTTGAGGCGAGCATTTTATAGCGCAGTAGCATTTTATCAAACGCATTTTGGATACTATCTTTTGCTTCATCAAAAAACGCGCTAATGTCATTATGCGGCAAATGCAGTGCCGCTATCATTAGATTTTGGCAGATATGGGCTAGACTTCCCTCAAAGAGAATCCCAACAAATGGCGAGTTTATCGACTTTTTGGCGTTTATGGCAAATATCATATCCACCCACTGAAATAGCTCTTGTTTGGTGGTAATAGTGGTGTTTAGAGCGTTTGAAAGTTTGGATTTAAACTCCTGTATTTCTTGTAGATAAAAATCCTCCCTAAAATCGCTAAAAATAAGTTTTTTATCCTCTTTGAAATAGCCCTTTATCTGCTTTACAAATGTTGATTTTTTATTTTTTTTCAAGCTAAATTCACTTATCTTGCTAGGACGCGCACCCTCTATATAAGCACCCTCACCTAGATTTAGCACCATTTTTGGCTTTAGGGTTTTTATCGCGTTTGTTATCATTTGGCTTGATAGCAAAAAGATTGAGTCGCTATACACTTCGTGGTCGAAGTTCCCTCGCACGCGCAAAGCATTACTAGGTAAGTTTGTATCCTCATCGCCATAAGCGGAGTTGCTAGCGTGCTTAGTCCTCCCCTTTATGTAGCCACAATCAAGCCCACACATAAGCACTTCATTCCCTAGCTGACAAGCAAGTGCAAATCCCGCATTTCCCACAAATGGAGCGCAAAACTCCATAACAAAAGGGCTTTTAAACATATACCCGCTGGCACTTCCCCCACGCATAAATAGATATTTTTCACTTGCTAGATTTAGCGCACTAGGATTTACCATATTTCCACACAGCAAAGGGGTTTTGCCAAGTATTGGGGAGAGATATTTTTCTAGATAATCCACGCGTTCAATTTCGATTTGGAAATCTGGCTCTATTCCCGCTTCTTTTAGTGGTTTTATCGCTGTCCCACAGCTAAAAATTATCATATTTGCTTGATTTTCGCGCAAAAACTCCAAGCTAGAATCTAGGCTAGCACCATTTCCTACCACGCAAATAGGCATATCCACGCGCTTAGGATTTACAAGAAATAGATTTTGCTTTTCTTTGCGACTTTTTGGTTTGGCGATATTTTTTAGCGTGTTTTCTATGCCTATCATCTCATCTTCAAAGCTCCCCCAACCTCGCGCATTGCTAGCGTATTCTTCATTTACGATTTGCATAGCTGATTCTATTTTTGGGCTTTTGTAGAGATTGATTTGTGCGCGCAAGAAATTATTTGTGATTTTTTGGCGAGCAAAAAAGTTGCGGATAAAAAAGCGATTTACCAAGTCTTTGACAAAAAGATAGCACGCTCCATCACTTACGCGACTAAAAAGTCTAGGATAATCCACGAAGTAGCAACTCACGCGGAACATATCAAGGTTTTCTTCAAAAATCAAAAGTGAGTGAAAAAACACTCCCCTCTCAATGATAAACTCCAAAAACATTCCACCAAGTAGCCCAAAAATGCAAGTTGAGGGCATAAAATCTTTGCTTAAAAAATACTCTTTGATTCCATCGTGCTTAAATAATAGCTCTATAAAATCATTGCACGCTTGCCCTGTGATAGGGAATTTGCTCGTATCCATTTTGTCCAAAAAAATGCCATTAGAGTGAATCGTCCATTTATCATTTTTGAGTGGAGAGAGGCTTAGGGCTTCATTTACGCTTACCATAGTGGAGAGAGAATCAGCCAATGGATATGAAAGCTCGCTAGTGGCGAGGTTTATGATATTTAAGCCCTGCTTATTTATGAGGAGGTTATATTCTGTGGGGGGCTCTTTTAGTGCGTCAAAAAGCTCGGGCGAGGTTTTTTGGAAATACTCCATATTTTTTGCAAAACGCACGGATATTTCTTTTTGTATCGCTTCGTAGTCATTGGATTTTAGCACTTCAAGCAACATTATGACAACCCCTTTTTGGATTTTGTAAGTAGATTTTTGCTAGTTAGCCAAGCCTAATCGCCATAGCCAAAAGCCTTTAACCAAATGCCTAATATTGTAGCGTAGAATCAATAATACGCAATCGCTAAATAAGCACATAAGCAATTTGTGATTTTAGGCACACGCTAGCGATGCAAACTAGATTAAGGCTCAAGTGTGATTGAGGGAAATAGGCGGATAGAAAATCCAGATTCTCCCAAAAGCTCGATATATTCATCATTTCCTTGCACCATAAATTTACCGATAAAGTTTTTGATAAAAATCGCCTCAATCCGCTCTGCCTGCATAGAATCACACGCTTTTTTTGTAACCCCTCCTCCCTCTACTACTATCATTTTGCCACCACCTGCTATTTGAAAGCTAGCAAAAAAATTATTGCACCCCGCTATGCCTGATACGCTACTTCCGTTGAAAACTAGATATGCGTTTTCTATGTCGTTTGGAATAATGATTTCATACTCTCCTACTCGCATAGAGTCTATTTCCCATTTTTTTTGCGATATGAGTGAGTAGGCATTTATCCCTAGTATGCTTTGATAAGCCTCTGCATTTATCACGCATAGCACTAATGCACCTAAAGCGCATAGAGCGATTTTGCAAGGGATTTTTAATATCGCTAGGCACATATCATCTCCTTATAAGTCTAAAATCCAAATATAAAAGCCACACTACCTAGCCAAGAGTGCCACACTAGCTCGCCCACACAAAGCAAATATGCCAAAATCGTAGCCACACAAAGGGTGAGTGAAAAAAGTAGATTCCACCAAACGATTTTGGGTATGGAGTGATATATGTTGCGGACAAAACCACGCTTGCTATGATTTTTTAGCGCGAAAAACACCATATCAAAAAGCGCGAAAAACAAAAATACATAGCACACGCGCTTAGCATAGATAAAAATCGCCATATAATATGCCTTTTTGACAAAAACAAGTCGCAACAATTCCAAAAAATCGCTATTTGCGATGCTTAAAAGATTGGCAGGCATATCACTCCAAACACCCAAAAGCAAGAAGCTAGGATAAGCACACGCCAAATACAGCACAAAAAGCAGAGCATAGTTTTGCAAAATCTTATAGCGCACACTCAAAACCGCACATACAAATAGAGCGCAAATCCCCAAAAGATTTGCACCAAATTCCACCACTAACCGCACCAAAGGCACAAAAACAATCATTATATAATTTAGCACAGAGCTAGATTCTGCGACACTTGAGCTAGAAATATGCTCTATGGAGCTAGGTAGCGCGATAAGCAAAATAACTACATAGCAGGCAAATAAAAGCAAGTCTTTTGCCTTGTAGTTGTTCTCTCGTGCTTGATGAATGGACTTAAAAAAAGCGGAGTAAAATCTTTTTTTCAAAATCTTTGTCCTTATGCTTTGTCTTTGTGTGTCAAGTATGCGCCAAATATGTGAGATAAACGCACTATTTGGCTTTAGTAGCGACTTTGGGCTTTTATCTCTTGGAGGATTGCTTTTGTCTCATCATTTGGTATAAATGTATTTTGTCTCACTTCTATGTGCAAAAGAATGTCATAGACTTGAGATTGCATACTGACTTTTTTTATCTGTATGGGGAGGTTTATCACCGCACTTGAGCTAAGAGAGTCAAGCTTGTCAATGAGCTTCCAAATGTTATCCACGCTTTTTGTTTGTGTTTTAAAAGCAAAGGTTATGCTTCTTGTGCCCTCATTTGGAATCTCACTTTGGCTTACTCTGCGCATTTCTTTTATAGTCAAAAATTTCGCAACAAGTGCTTTTGTCTCTGCTTGTGGGTCGGCATTTTGGAGTTTGGATAGAGCGTTTGTGTTGAGGTTTGCAAAGTCATCAAGTCGCTGTTTTGCTGCGCTATATCCTCTAGCGATTTCCTCATAGATAAGCCTTTCTTTGCGCTCGATAATGTATTGGGATTTAAAAGATTTCATTGTAGGGAGAATATAGCTACTAAAAAACCACAAAATCCCTATCACATACAATGTCGTAAAGATAAGATTCCTAATAACAAGGTCGGGGCTAAAGCTTTGTGATATTTCTTGCTTTGATTGCTTGGGAGGGAATTTTTTGGGTGGCATTTTTATCCTTTATGTCGCGTTTATGGGGCGGCTACTTGGGTGCTTTGGCTTGGCAATGGGACACTTGTGCTAATAGATATAAACTCATACCAGCCATTTGAGAGCGCATAAAAGCTCACATTTGAGCGTCCAAAATTCGCTTTTAGTGGGTCTTGCAAAGCAAAATAAAAAAACTCTTTAGAAGGGGTTACGCCTTTTAAAGTCAGGGAGTTTTCATCTAGCTCCACAGAATGCAGTGTGATTTTATCAGGGATTAGATGAAGCAAGTCTGCTAGCTTATCGCGGCGGATATTGTTTTTATCTGCTCGATTATGCACCAAAGTAGCTTCAAATACAAGTCGCTCGAAGTATTCATCAGTGAGCCCTATGCGAGCCCGCAAGATTTTTTGATTTTCTCTGTATTCCTCTGTGCGGATATTGGAATTGATGATTTCTTGCTTTAGAAACATATAAAACGCTACGAGGATAAAAGCAGTAACCAAAAAATAAAACCACCAAATCTTGGTTACTTTGGCGATGATATATTTTATCTTGGGACGGACAAAACTAATCCTCATTGCTCTTTTCTCCTTAATTCTGCCTTGCTTGGTTTATTCTTCTCGCCCAAGTTCTCTTATGGCAAAATTCACAAGCAAAGTCGGCAAGTCAAAATCGCGCTTCACAGATTCTATCATCACTTCTTTTGTGATGAAGTCATAAGCCTCATCACTTAGCTTGCACGCATCCAAAAATATGATTCTATCGATAAATTCGCCGTTATAAAATGGATTTTGATAATACTCTTTTATGCCATCAAGCAATACTTTGCTTATGACAATAGCGCGGGGCATATCATCATAGTTGATTTTTTTCTCCTCAAGATTTGGGATAAACATATCAGTTTGGAGATTTTCCATAGAAGTTTCGCTCTCCATTTTTTCAAAATTATCAAAGTCATCATCAAGCGAGAAATCTTCAAAATTGCGCAAATGCAAGGTCGGGCGTTGCTGTTCTTCGCGATTTAGCGCACTTATCTCACTCTGTGCCAAAAAAAATCCAGAAAACAAAATCTGCTGCCTATTGATAACCATTAAAGCGATATTGCTCCTTTGCAAAAGCACATATAGATTATTACCAAGTGTGGGATAGCTTAGCGAATTTGCTGCGATAAGCAAAAATGGCGAAAACACAAAATCCACACCATTTACAATGTCATATTTTCGCAAATAATCCCTTAGCAACGCTTTTTTGGCAAACACGCGACAAGTGCCAACGGTAATGATTTCGCATTCTTGTGGGCGGACATTCGCTAGGAAAAAATCCTTGCCATTTTTTTGGATTACCACACCTTGTGCGAGGGATTTAAGTAGCACGCTTATGTAAGTGAAAGGATATTTTCGGCGATATTTGCGCACGATTTTTACCGCGTCCATTGGGATTTTGTTTTCTCCCGTTTTAAACTCTCGCACAAAAGATTCTATGGTGCGCCCCTTTTTTACGCGCACGACTTTGATAGCACAAGAGAGCGCATCAACATTTATAGATATAAAAACTTTGCTAAAAAATGGCGAGACAAGTGAGTGTATCAATCCCATTTGGTGTCCTTTTTGGAGGTTTTTTAGTGTTTTGCTATTTTGCTAAAGCCTCTTATCACAAAATTTATTTTGGCACGGTTTTAAAGATTTGACTTAAGAAAGATTTAGGCTAAATTGACTCTTGTCTTGCAAAATTTTATCAATTTTGGCGACTTTGTCTTGCAGGATTTGCCTTGCCTCTTCAATGCTTAGGCTAGAATCAAGCCTAAATCCCTCAAATCCATAATAGCATATCTCTCCAAAAGGAAGAGGCAAGCAAAATCTGTCCCAAGTTTTAAACTCATAGTATCGGCTAGGCACGATACGACATAAATTGATTTTTTTTCCGCTTTTTTGTGCCATCATTATCAGCCCATCAGCGATATGATGATACGGTCCGCGTGGTCCATCCATTGCTATGCCTATATCTGCACCGCTTTTTAGGGCTTTTATGGATTGCATTAGGGCTAGCACGCCACCGCGCTTACCACCAGAATCCGTGCTTCCACGAATGGTTTTCATACCAAAGAGCTCACACATAGAAGCTATAAGCCCACCATCAAAATGGCTTGAGCTGATGATATGGACATTATGCGTGTTTGGCTTAGAGCGCAATTTGCGATAAAGAAAAGGCATCATCAGCATTTCTCCGTGCCAAAAACAGATGACTACATTATCATTTGCTAGATTTTCGTGCAAAAAAAATCGATTTTTGTTTAGCGCATAGAGAATCCAAGTGAGAAAAAACCCAAAGCGAGGGACAAAATAAGCGATAAGCCGTTTTTTTATATCCATAATGCGAGATTTTCCTTATGCGAGATTTAAGATTGTGTATGTGGTATTTTATCGCTTTTTGGGTATTTTGCAAAATTTTTGAAGTGTGTTTTTAGGGATTTTATCACACCTTGTTACTTCTTGTGTTTGGCACATTTTGATATAAAAATACTATTTAATAATTTTTATTTATTTGTGTGAGCAAAATTTACCAAAACTTCATTATCATTGCGTTTTTAAATTCTGACCCAAAAGGTTAAAAAGGAGCAAAAATGACTTTTGAAGAATCTCTAAACGCACGACACGCGTGCAAAAAATTTAGCGACAAAGCAATTTCAAGCAAGGATTTAGATTTCATCTTAGAGGCAGGGCGACTTGCCCCTAGTGGCTATGGCTTTGAGCCGTGGAAATTCATCGTGGTGGGCAATGAGTATAGCGCGCAGCTAGCAAAATGCTGCTACAATCAAGAAAATGTCGCCACCGCAAGCTACAACATTGTCATCTTAGGGCGAATGGACTTAAAAAGCAAAGATGAGTTTGCTAGGGCGCAGGTAAGGCGATTTGCCACTGATGATGCGCATTTTGAGCAGATTTTGGGTGTTTATACAAGCTGGGCGGATAAGCTAAGCGATGAGGAGATTTTCCACTTTAGCCAAACCCAATGCTACCTCCCGCTAATGCAAATGATGAACGCCGCGATTTTTAGAGGCATTGATTCTTGTGCGATTGGCGGATTTGAGCGTGATAAAGTCGAGGAGTTTTTAGGTATCAAAAAGCCCTTTGGCGTAGCAGTAGTCCTCTCTCTTGGATACAAAGCGAGCGAACCACACCACAGCAAAAAGCGTCAAGACAAATCCCAAGTGATTGAGTTTTGGAAAAAATAGCTTTCGTAAAATAGTTTTAATGGAAAGATAAAAATCTTATCTTTCCATACTTTCGCGCTTTTTACCAAATAGCTTAAAACCCACAAAATCAAAAACTGATTTTGTGTGGTTGATTTTGCAAACTTTTTATAAACTTTTTAGACTTATTTGGACTTGTAAAGTAAAGAAGCCTTTAACCACCTTTAACCACCAACCACCTTATAAACCCCCGCCTAATCAATCTTAAGCACCGCTAAGAATGCCTCTTGGGGCAAATCCACCTTACCGATAGCTTTCATTCGCTTTTTCCCCTCTTTTTGCTTTTCTAGGAGCTTTCGCTTGCGCGTTATGTCCCCTCCATAGCACTTTGCCGTTACATTTTTGCCCATAGATTTTACTGTTTCTCGTGCGATGATTTTGCTACCTATGCTCGCTTGGATTGCCACTTCAAAAAGCTGTCTTGGGATTAGCCCTTTCATCGCTTCTACAAGTGCGCGTCCCTTTTCTTGCGCTTTGCTCCTATCTACGATGATTGAGAGCGCATCGACTATCTCATTTGCCACACGAATGTCTAAGCGCACCAAATCCCCCTCTCTAGATTCTATGGGCTCATAATCAAAGCTCGCATAGCCTTTCGTGCAAGATTTTAGCTTGTCATAAAAGTCCATTACGATTTCATTGCTTGGCAGGGCGTATTGGAGTAGCACGCGGTTTTGGGTTATGTAGTCCATTTTTTCTTGCACGCCACGGCGGTTTGAAAGTAGCGTGATGATATTGCCGACAAACTCGCTAGGCGTGATGATATTTGCCCGCACATAGGGCTCTTTGATAAGCGCGATTTTTTGCACTTCGGGTAGTTCGCTTGGATTTTGGACATTAAGCACATTTCCGTCTGTGCAATGCACCTCATACACCACCGTTGGCGCAGTAGCTATGAGGCTTAAGCCAAATTCCCGCTCCAATCGCTCCTTTACCACCTCCATATGTAGCAGTCCCAAAAACCCCACGCGAAATCCAAATCCCAACGCCACAGAGGTTTCAGGCTCATAGCTTAGTGCGGAGTCATTAAGCGCGAGTTTGTTTAGCGCGTCTCGCAATTCCTCAAATTTATCCGTTTCTATGGGGTAAAGCCCCGCAAAGACAAAGGGCTTAGCAGGCATAAAGCCCTCTATTGGCTCTTTTGTGGGCGTTTTTGCATCCGTGATAGTATCACCCACGCGCAAATCTTCTAGCGACTTTAGCCCCAAGCACACGATACCGATTTCCCCACAAGAGATTTGCTTTGTTGGGATTTTTTGCACAGGGTGGGGGTAGTATAGGCTTAGCACTTCGTATTTTTTGCCCGTGCTCATTATCAGCACCTCGCTTCCTTGCGCGATATTGCCATCTTTTAGCCGCACAAGGGCTAGCGCACCAAGATAGTTATCAAACCACGAATCATAGATTAACGCCTTTGTGGGTGCGCCCTCATCTCCATTTGGCGGGGGGATTTTCTCTATTATGGTTTCTATGAGATTTTGCACGCCTAAGCCACTTTTGGCACTCACTTGCAAGGCATTAGCACAATCTAGCCCTATGCTCTCCTCAATCTCTATGCTTACCTTTAGCGCGTCTGCGGCGGGCAAGTCGATTTTATTTATCACGGGCAAAATCTCTAGGTTGTTATCAAGCGCGACATAGACATTTGCGATAGTTTGCGCCTCTACGCCCTGCGTGGCATCAACCACGAGCAAAGCCCCCTCACACGAGCTAAGCGAGCGCGAAACCTCATAGCTAAAATCCACATGCCCGGGCGTGTCAATGAGATTGAGCGTGTAAGTTTTGCCTTTGTGTGCGTAATTTAAGCGAACACTTTGGGCTTTTATGGTGATACCGCGCTCTTGCTCTATATCCATTGTATCCATCATTTGAGAGTGCATTTCCCTCTCACTTACTGCGCCACAAACTTGGAGGATTCTATCTGCTAGCGTGCTTTTGCCGTGGTCGATATGTGCGATGATAGAAAAATTGCGGATAAGATTTTGCATAATACGCCTTAGCGATACTTTCGCAAACGAGCTACTAGAGAATCCCCTATGCCCTGCACACATTGCACAAGGATAATGATGACAATCACAGTGCTAAACAAAATATCAGGCTGATAGCCTTGAAATCCTAGTCGTATCGCTGTATCGCCAAGTCCGCCAGCTCCAACAGCACCGCCCATAGCCGAGTAGCCAATAAGCCCGATGATAGTGATGACTACGGCATTGCAAATGCTAGGCAGTGCTTCAGCTATCATCATTTTTATCACGCCAAGTTTTGACGCACCAAGACTTAGGCTAGCCTCTATAAGTCCTTTATCTACTTCATCTAGTCCCCCCTCAAATAGCCTAGCGATGAAAGGAATCGCCGCTATGGATAGTGGGATAATCGCTGCACTTGCGCCAATGCTAGTCCCTACAATAAGGCGAGATAGTGGCAAAAGCAAGATAATCAAAATGATAAAAGGAAAAGAGCGGATAATATTTACAACCGAGCCGATGATAGCATTTAGACTTTGGCAGGAAAAAATCCGCCCCCTTTTTGTTAGGCAAAGTAGCACCCCCAAAGGTAGCCCAAAAATCACAGCAATGAGGGTGGAAATGCTAACCATATAAAGCGTGTCATAAGTGGGCTGTGAAATCTGCGTGTAGTTGTAGATGAGTTTTTGCGTGATTAGGTTTTGTAGATTTTGGCTAGAATCATCTAGAGCAGATTCTAGATAATCTGCCTCACTAGAATCTATAAAAAACCCACCAAAATATGTAGCGATAAATGGACTAACTAAGCCTAGATAATCCCCAAAAGTAGAATCGATTTTTTGTGCACTAGAATCAAGCGATATAGCAACTTCGCGCAAAAAATGCTTTGGCGATTCTTGCGTCCTTTGTGGAGAATCTTTGGTGGGATTTTGCAAAGAATCTTTAGCTAAGTTTTGCTCTTTGGCAGATTCTAGCGTGGCTAATCGCTTCTCATAGCAGATATTGCTAAGTGTGCTTATATCGCGCAAAAATGGCGCAACACTTAGGCTAAAAAGCACCAAAATCCCAAACGCAATAAACAAAAAGCGCACAAAAGCAAGCGATTTTTTAAACACCAAACTAGCAGAAGCATTTGCTAGAAAATCTATCAATGCAAGGTTTGCAAAATCTAAAATTTGTTTTTTAGGCTTTTTTTTCATTCGTATCTTTTTCCTTTTGTTTTTGCTGTGCTTTTTTTGGTTGATTGAGCGGGGTGGATTTGAGCGAGTTTTAGCTTGTTTGTAGGATTTCTAGATTTTGTATAATTAACCCCTTTTGCCTTAGGTAGTCTATGGCTAGCTCGTTTTGCTTATCTTGACTAAATTCTACAAGCAAATGTCCGACTTTAGTCGTGCTAAGTGGCTCGATATTGCCTGCTAAAATGTTGATTTCTACGCCAAATTTTTGGACTATTTCTGAAATCAAAGGCTCATTTATATGCTCGCCCACAAAGGAGATTTTATAGACATTGCTTGGATTTTTGATAAGCGAGTTTGCTCCATTGCTAAGGCTTCCGCTAAAAAACTGCGCATCAAAAAGATGAGTAGGCATATATGAGAGTAGTTCGCGCGTAACTTCATTTCTAGGTGCGCTAAAAATCTCCTCCACGCTTCCACGCTCAATAATCTCCCCCGCACTCATCACGCAGGCTTTATTACAGATTTGTCGCACGACTTCGATTTGGTGTGTGATAAGCACGATAGTAAGCCCCAAATCCGCTTGAATGCGCTTTAGCAATTCTAAGATAGATTTTGTTGTCTTGGTATCAAGTGCACTCGTGGCTTCATCACAAAGCAAAATATCAGGGTGGTTGCTAAGGGCGCGAGCTATCGCCACTCGCTGCTTTTGCCCACCGCTAAGCTGACTTGGATAAAAATCCGCCTTATCGCTAAGCCCGACAATCTCTAGTAGCTCTTTTACCCTAGAATCTATTTTTTTCTTATCCCACTTAGCGATTTCAAGTGCAAATGCGACATTGCCATACACGGAGCGAGAGGACAAAAGATTGAAATGCTGAAAAATCATACCGATTTTTTGGCGTTTTTTTTGTAGCTTGGCTTGAGAGAGTGTGAGGATATTTTCACCATTTATGAAAACCTCGCCACTACTTGGGTTCTCTAAGCGATTTATTAGGCGGATAAGGGTTGATTTGCCAGCACCCGAATATCCTATGATTCCCATAATATCACCCTTTGCCACTTCCAAATCAAGTGGCTTAATCGCGCAAAATCCGTTTGGATAGGTTTTTGAAATTTTGCGTAGAGAAATCATAGAATCCGCAGAATCAATAGAAGTCATTTAGCAATCCTTAAAGCCAATCTAAAATATAAGGAGTTTAAGAGGTATAAAAGAAGTTTGTATATTGCTATTTTTATGGTGCCGAAGGTCGGACTTGAACCGACACAGGGTTGCCCCTACTAGATTTTGAGTCTAGCGCGTCTACCAGTTTCACCACTTCGGCATTTAGCACAATAACACAGTCAAAAAAGAACATAAAATCCACATTTTTTACGACACAAGTCAAAATGGTGCGCTGAGCGAGACTTGAACTCGCACGAGTTGCCCCACCACCCCCTCAAGATGGCGTGTCTACCAATTCCACCACCAGCGCGTATCAAAAATCAAAATCCCAAAAATAAAACTAAAGCAAAAAACTATAAAAATAAAAAACCCACCTTTTTAGGAAATCTAAATTTAGATAATCTAAATAAGAATCCAAAAAAGGTGGGCAAAAAGCACTAGCTTAGCAATGCTTTAAAGGCATTTACGATTGCGCCTGATTCTGGTAAGAATGGGTTACCATAAATAGCGATAATCGCAAAAACAAGCGTGTAGATAACTTGCGCTTCAATAAGTGCTAGAGCGATAAACATCGTTCCTAGTAGCTTACCACCGATGCCGGGATTTCGCGCAGTGCCTGATATAGTAGCAGCAGCAGCATTTCCCATACCGATAGCACCACCAAGTGCAGCGATACCAAGTCCTACAACACCGCCTGCGACTGATAGTGCCATAAGTAGTGATAAATCACTACCGCTAAACACACTCTCGCCAGCGAACGCAAAACCTACAAGTCCAAAAAACAAAATTCCAAGTGCTTTCATTCTTTTCTCCTTTCTAGCCTTTCGGATTTATCCCCTACTCGTGCTTTAGAATGTGCGGAGTAATTATGCCAAAACAAAGTTAAAATTACGCTAAAGCTAGCCCGATTTTACCTCGAAAAGTTTCTACAACCACGCATTTGAGAATCTGCCCTTGAGTGTATCGCTCTTTTAGTGGCGCATTTTCGCGTGGAAGTTTGCTGATGTGTATCAAGCCATCTCCACCTCTTGGTAGCTCGATAAACAGCCCAAAATCCGCCACACTTTTTATCACACCATCAAACACTTCGCCATTTTGATAAGTCTCTTGAGGGGCGATGAGGGCGAGGATAAAGGCGCGTGCATTGTGGATAGCACTAGAATCTAGGGCGTTTATTTGGATTTCGCCTTTGTCTCTAAAAATATCAATACTCACGCCAAACCGCTCGGTTATATCTTTTATGGTTTTGCCACCTTGCCCGATGATGTCTGCGATTTTGGCACTTGGCACGGCAAAGACTTCACTTTTTGGCAAAATCTCATCTTGGATTTTGATATTTTTGCAAGCCTCCTCCATAATGCCTAAAATATGCTCCCTAGCTTCTTTTGCCTGATACAACGCTTCTTTTAAAATCCCAAAATCTAGCCCACCTAGCTTTATATCCATTTGCATAGCACTTATGCCTTTGGCACTCCCTGCTACTTTGAAATCCATATCTCCATCGTGGTCTTCTAGTCCCATTATGTCTGTCAAAATCGCGTATTTTTGGCATTTGGAATCTTTGCTAGAGCTTTTTTTGGATTCTTTTGTCACCTCATTGCTAGAGTTCTCACACACAAGTCCCATAGCCACACCTGCTACTAGCTCGTTTTCTATCCCGCACGCACGAAGTGCAAGAGAGCCACCACATACACTTGCCATAGATGAGCTTCCATTTGATTCTAGGATTTCAGAGACTAGACGGATAGTTTGGCGATTTGTGTGGCTTGTGGGGAGGCTAGATTCTAGGGCTTTTTTGGCAAGATTTCCGTGTCCTAGCTCTCGCCTGCCTACGCCACCTATCATACTTGCTTCGCCCACGCTGAAGCTAGGGAAATTATAATGAAAGCTAAATTTTTCTTTCACAGGAGCGTTTGTAGCGGGGCTTGTGGTTTGATTTGTTGCATTTACTCCGCTAAAGTCATCAAGGATTTGCGCATCATTTTCGCTTCCTAGCGTGCAAGTAACAAGTGCTTGAGTCTCCCCACGAGTAAATAGCGCACTAGCGTGCACACAAGGCAAAATATTTGTCTCAATGCTGATATTTCGCACTTGCTTTAGTCCCCTGCCATCAGCTCTTAGGCTAGATTCTAGTATCATTTTTCGCACTTCATTTTTTTTGTAGAGATTTAGCATTTCTTTTATGGAGGATTGGAGTTCTTTTATTTCTTGCTCGCTAGAATCTTGTGATATTTTGGACTCTAAGATTTGTTTAGCGATAGATTCTATATCGCTACTTCGCTCGGATTTGCTCATCGCCTTTATCGCTTCTAGCACGGGCTTTGCGTAGTCTTTGGCGATGAGGTTATATAGAGGTTCATTTGATATGATAGGCTTTAGTGGGAGGTTTAGGGTAGGTGATTTGTGTGGTTTTATGAGTTTTTCATATTGGGTGCAGTCTTTTGTGATTGCGCCTTGTGCTAGTGTGATAGCTTGGCATAGAGAATCCTCATCAATGTAAGGGTTTTTGGTAGAATCACTAGCTTGTTTTTTGCCTTTCATTTCTATCATCAGTATATCTTGCCCACTGCCTGATACAAACAAATCAAGCGTGGATTCTTGCATTTGGGTGTTTGTGGGGTTTATCACAAATTTATTTTCTATCCTGCCTACGCGCACGCCACTTACAGCAGGGACAAACTCTAATCCAGATACGAGCAAAGCATTTGCCGCAGCGTGCAAAGCACATACCTGCAAATCACTCTCCCCCTCATAGCTTAGCGCGAAAATCGTAATTTGTGTGGGATAATAATAGCCTTTGGGAAAAAGCGGTCGAAGTGTGCGGTCAATAAGCCTAGAGGTTAAAATCTCAAACTCACTTGGCTTGCCCTCACGCTTCATAAACCCACCCGGGATTTTACCTATGGCGTAAGACTTGTGTATATACTGCACTGTGAGGGGCAAAAAATCCTCTTGCCTAGCCTCATAATCCACCGCTACGGTAGCTAGCATAACTGTTTTTTTGGACTCATACCACACGCTTCCGCAGGCTTGCTTGGCGACATAGTTGAGTTTGTATCGTTCATCTAAATTTGATAGTGCGATTTCTACTACTTGTGGACTTTTGGCGTGCATTTTGCTCCTTTTTGGCTTCGCTAGAATTAAGATTTTATCATTTAAGCCGTGCTATTGTAGCACGCATAAACTTAAGTATATTTTATGATTGCACAAAAATCATTCACAAAATTTGCTTAAGTTTTGAAAATTTCATATTATTTGCTTACAAAAGCGGTATCTTTAGAAATATTAAAGAAATATTAAGTTTTTGTCAAATTATGTCTTGTGATTTTGTGCGCGTTTGGCGATTTTTGAGGATTTTGATGATTTTTGGGAGTTATCAAGCAGATATACATAGCCCAAAATCCCACAGCCCGCAAGTATCATAAGGCTAGATAAAATCTGCCCCATACTAAGCCCACCAAACACACCATCAATGACAAAATAAAGCCCCATTTGCGAGTCTGGCTCCCTCCAATACTCCGCTACAAATCTCGCCACACCATAGCCTATGCCATACACCGCGATAAGTGCGCCATTTTTGTGCAAAAATCTAGCACAAATCGCCACCACGATAAAAAGCACAAATCCCTCTAAAAAGCTCTCCAAAAGCTGGCTTGGGTAGCGCAGCTCGCCATTTACTAGGATTCCCACTACTTGCCCGAAGCTATCATTATCTGGCACGATTCTGCCATATAGCTCTTGGTTTAAGAAATTGCCAACTCTGCCAAAAATATATGCAAGCGGGACACTTATCGCTAGTAAGTCCATTAGCTGCAAAAAACTTTGTTTTTTAAATCTACAAAAAAGCCACGACATAAAAAGAAATCCCACCGCACCACCGTGGAAGCTCATACCGCTAATGCCTACAAAATTGCCATAGCTATCAAAGGGGCTAAAAATCTCTAAAGGGTTTGCCAAATAATAAAATCTATTTGGGTCATAAATAAGCACATAGCCAAGCCTAGCACCCAAAATCACACCCGCTTCTGCCCACAAAAAGTAGCTATCAATCATAGTTTGTGCTATGGAAAATCTCTGCGGAAAATGGCGAATAAAAAATTTGGCAATAAAAAACGCCAAAATAAGCGCACACGCATAAGCGATACCATACCAATGCACCTTTAGCCCAAAAAGCGAAAAAGCCACAGGGTCAAACTGCGAATAGATGCTATTCCAAAAACTTAAATGCGATTCCAAAAATACTCCTTAAATGTGAATTGCAAATGTGATTTGCTAGATTATTGATTTTGTGTTTTTATATTTTTGGCTAGATTTTATCTAGCTCATCACAGAATCTAGGACTTTGCCCTTTGTGGTAAGTCTAGGGTCGCTATCAATGCTAATAGCAAAGATTTTGTCAAACTCAATATTTTCTAGCATACTTAGCAAGCGATAGTGGTCAGTAGCGATTTCAAACTCGTATTTGTTGTTTTGCTTTAGCTTTAGGATAAAGCCTAGCGCGTGGGTGTTAAACGGATATGCATCCACAAGCATAAGTCTAAAAGAGTTGTATTTTTGGATATTTTGGGGTTGAGTGTCTTTTTTTATGCTATCTTTGCTTTTTGGCATCGGCGGGGTGTGTGGATTGTCGATAAATTTTTCAAGCGCACCATTGACTTGGGATTTGAAAAGCAAAAATTCCTCATTTGTCTTTACTCTCCCCACCCAGCAGATATAAAGCCTCTCATCTTTTAGCACGACACTTACCACGCGTTTGTTCCTTTGGTTATTTTTGGATTTAGGGGCTTTAGCCTTACGCGCAGTGTCCGCTCTCTCGCGTTTGGCAAAAAGATTTTGGGCGTATCATAGCAGATTTTATCCACAAGATAGGCAATGACTTTGTTGCCTAAGAGATTTTGGCAATCTAAGTCGTTTGATTTTGCTGATAGATTTTTGGCAGGCAGCTTCTTTGCAGATAAATTTTTTGTAGGCAGATTTTTGGCAGATTTTAGCTCATCATAGTGCAAGGCATACACTCGTGGGACTTGTAGCATTTGTATCGGGGCTAAGATTGTGGCTAAGGCATTGTTATTTTGGCTACTTTTTAGGCTTGCTAGATTTTTGCCTACAAGATAGTGTAGCGATATTTGTATAAACTCATCGCAGACAAATGCTCGCATATAGATTTTGGTAGAATCTAGATTTTGCCTAGATTTAGCGATAAGATTCTTGCCATATTTTTTGCTAGAATTTATGTCTATTTTTGCGCTAGGTTTTGTTTTTATGCCATATTTTAGCACATTGCTTCCTAGCTCCCAAAGTAGCTGATATGTATCATCTCTTTTTAGGCTTCCCTCTCGCCCAAATATTTGCCCCAAAAGCTGCTCTAAGCAACGCTCTAGCCCCTCAAAGCTAGCTTCTAAAGTCAAATTCACTAGGCAACTTTGAGGTAAAAACATATTCAAAAATCCTTATCTCACTTGCGTGAAGCATAAGTCTTGAAGCATTTAGCCCGCCATAGAGCGTGTCGCCTATGAGTGGGTGTCCTATGGCTTGTAGGTGTGCGCGGATTTGATGAGTGCGCCCTGTTAGGATTCTCACATCTAGGAGAGTTTTTTTGCCTTGAATAAATCTGGGTGCTATGTGCGTGGTGGCAGATTTTGCGTTTTTTGCTTTTTGCGCCGCGCTTTGTGAGATAGCTATTGTTTTTGCAGATTTGCCTTTGTGGATAAGCAGTGGCAGGGAGATTTCTTGCTCATCATTTATGATTCCACTCACTAGGGCATTATAAAGTTTATAGACACGATTTTTGACAAACTCATCTAATGCCTTTTTGGCAAAATCACTATTTTCCTTGACTAGCAGCAAGCAACCACTTGTTTCTTTATCTAGCCTATGGAGTAGCTTCCATTCTTTGCCTTGCTTATCTTGGCACTCTCTCTCTACCTCATAGCTATCCATAAACGCAGGTTTATCCACACACATTATATCCTCATCTTTGTGGATAATCCGCACTTCTTGGACTTGCCTTATGCTAAATCTTACGCCTTTTGGCAGGGGGACTCTAGCTAGCGTTAGTTTTTTGCCATCAGCACTTACAAGCCCTCTATCGATTAGGGATTTTGCTTTGCTATGCGAAATGCTAAGGCTTTCGCTTAGGAGTTTGTAGGCTTTTTGGGTGGATTGATTTGTATTAGCTATTTTGTTTGTTGTGGCATTTTGGGTTTTTTTGGGGGCTTTGGGTGTTTTTTTGGGCTGTGCTTTTTTTATTTTTGTGTGTTTTGATTTTTGCATTTTTTTGTCTTTAAGATTTTTTAATGTCTATGCCAAATGTTTATCAATAGATTCTAGCAGTTGAGGCAAATTTGAGTGCGTGCTATCAATGTAGCTTTTGGCTAGATTTTTGTAGTTTTTTAGGGTAGATTCTAACTCATCTTGCTTGATGATATAGGCATTTTGCACCATAGCAAAAAGTGCTTTTTGATTGAAAATATGCTCACCACTTATTAGCACATTTTGGAAATGCGCTGGTTCTAGGGGATTGTGCCCACCCTCTTTGGCAAAGCTACCACCCAAAATGCTTATATCTGCTATGGCATAGAAGTTGTTAAGCTCGCCTAGCGTGTCAATAAGCAAGATTCTTTCACAAAAAGCCTTTTCACAGCCTTGAGATAGGCAGGAAAAAGCTAGATTTTTGGATTCTATGAGTTTTGCCACTTCGCCAAATCGCTCTGGGTGTCGCGGGATAATGGCTAAAAATATATCACCTTTTTTGCCAAAACGCTCTTTGCCAAAGGCAGATAAAAAGGCATCAATGATAAGCTCTTCTTCGCCATTATGCGTGGAGGCTGCGAGAAATAGAGTGCCTTTTGGCTTGTCATAATTTTTGGTAATAGTAGGTGGATTATATGCCTTTAGATTTCCTATGGCTTGGATATTTTTCGCCCCTAGCGATTCTAAGCGGGATTTGTCCTCATCGCTTTGAGCAAATACACTATCAACAAGGGCAAAGATATGGCGATAAAAAAAGCTAAATCGTTTATAACGAGGGTAGGAGCGAGATGAGATTCTAGCATTTAGTAGCATTGTGTGGGAGTTTAGGCATTTGGCTAGAGAAAAAAGTCCTAGCCATAGTTCAGCTTCAAATACGCAAAGTAGCTTTAGGCAAGAGATTTTGCTAGAATCAATAAAAAATCGCTTGGCATAAAAGGGCAAAAAGATTTCAAAAGGCAAAAACTCCACACGGACATTTGGGTAGCCAGCATAAGTTTCTTTTGCTAGGGTGTAGCCTGTGTGCGTTATGGTGGTAAGCAGGATTTGCAAGTTTTTGTGTGGCGAGATTGTCGGGCTTGGGGGATGTGGGGAGTTTTGGGAATGTGGCAAGTGCATTGAGTTTGATAGGCTTGGCAAAGGCTGGGCACAATCCTTAGAATCTTTTTGTTTGCTTTGTGCGAAATCTTTACTTTGCGCTTGATTTGTGTCTAAAAGATGCGACATAATAAATTGCAGGGATTTTACTTCGCCATAAGAGCAGGCGTGTAGCCACATTTGTGGAGAGAAATCCTTGCAAAATCCACTATATGTTTTTTTGCCAAAAGCACGCAAGAGCGGGAATACAAATGGAAAAAATCTACGCGGAATCGATACTCTATGCTTGTGTTTAAAACTTGTAATGACAAGTAGAGGTAGGCTTATGATATATAAACTAAAGCAAGCAACAAAGTAGATAAAACGCAATTTACACCCCTTAGCGATTGGATTTTAGCTTGTCTAAAAGTAGTAAAAGTCTGGATTTACTTCTTTTGCTACTTATTTTCCTGTCATTTTTTTTACTTATTTTCTTGCTCTATTATTTAGAATATTATCGATTTTTTGTCGTAGTTCTGGGTCGTGCGCGTTTATTTCCCACATAGCTCTAAGCTCGCTTGAGCTTAGCTTCTCAAGCGGGTCAAGTGGAGTTTTATTTTCTTTATTTGATTTTTGTGCAGGTTTTGGCTTTTGTGTGGATTTACTTGCTTGCGTGGGCTTTGCGTCTTTTGATTCTGTGCTATTCCAATATTTAAATGAGTAAATCGCTATGGCAATAAGTGCTATGGCGATGATAAATTTTAGTAAGCCAACCAATGCGTGCCATAGACTTGCTAAAAAACTGCTACCACCCTCACGCTGCACACGCCTAGACTCCAAAAAACACACAAACACAAGCCCCGCTAGATTAAACACGATAACAATGATGACATAGCCTATAAGTCGCAAAAAACTCATCGCTATCCCTTTAATTTAGAAATCTAGCACGCCTTAAAGTATTTTATGATTTTTGACTTGATTTTGCTTATCTTGTGCCTAATCTCTGCCCTTTTAGGCTTCTTTTTCTTTTTTCGTCCCTTTTGATTTTTTCTCTTTTGGCTCTGTGGGCTCTAGAGCACTATCTTGTGTGATATAGAGGATTCTCCCACAATGCGGACAGCTGATAATCTCACTACTTTGCAAAATATCAGAGTAAAGTTTGTCATTTAAGCGGATAAAGCAACCACCGCAAGCCTGCTTTTTGACAGGGACTACGCTTGTGTTTTTTGCCCATCGGCGGATTTTCTCATAAAATGTGATGACTTTATTGTCAATAGCAGCGATAAAGACTTCTTTTTTCTTAAAAATCTCTTGTTGTTGGGCTTTGATTTGAGAGATTTCTTTCTCACAGATTTCTTTAGTTGTTTGGATACTTGTCTTAAGCGTCTCAATCTCGCTATTTATCTCGCTTATCTGCGCATCTCTAGATTCTAGCTCTTTATTTAGTCTAGTGATTTCGTTATTGGAGTGTCGAATCTGCTCCTTTGCCAAATCCTCCTCTATACTCAAAGTCCGCGCTTCTCTATCAGAGCGAGGCTCGATTAGTCGTTGCTGAATGTCCTCGATTTTTTGGGAATTAGCTTGGATAATGCCCTCATTTCGCGCAATAGTAAGCCTAGCTTCTTCTTGCATTTCATCTAGTGCGCGAAGTCTAGCTTCTTGCTTTGCTTTTTGGGCTAGGAGTTTGTCAAGCACAGATTGTTTATCTTGCATTACAGGGTCTAGTGCGTCTGCTTCTTTATCGATTTGAGCGATAGCGATAAGCTGTGTTAGATTTTTGTTCATCGTGTTCCTTTCAAATGTAAGAAAATGGGGAAAAATTCTCAAGCATTATACAATTAAGGTGCTTAATTTGCAAATTATTGTGCAAATTATTGTGCAAGAGAGGAGCAAAATGTCGCTCACTAGCGTAATGTGTAGCGTCAATAAGCGCGATATTGGCACATTTTGCGCTCATTGCATCGTGGTATTTTATATCGCTAGTAATTAGGCAGATTCCGCCCTTAGTGTTTTGCTCTGCTACGCCTCCTCTAGTGGTGGTAGAATTTGCTTGCGAAGACTTCTCATCTTTTGCTTCTTTTTCTTGTGGTATTTGGCTTATTTGTCCTTGTGCGATTTTGTGCCAAAAGCTAGCCCCGCTTCCGCAGACAAAATACACTTGAGAGACTAAAAAATCCTCATTTGGTGCGCTGTAAGTGAGGGATTTTAGAGATAGGCTAGATTTTACCCTTTGGGCTAGGGAGGCTATGGGAGTGGGTGGCAAAGCACAAAACCTACTAAGATTATCGCTACACAAAGAGGGTGAGTCAAATCCCAAAATCTCTTTTGCAAAATATTCATTTAAATGTGTTTTATCAAAGTTTGTGTGCATCGCGATTAGGGCGCAGTTTTTTTGGATAAGGATTTGCAGGATTTTGGCAGGATAGTCTGTGGGGTCAAATGACTTAAGCGGGGAAAATATAAGCGGGTGATGAGTGATAAGCAAGCTATTTGGAGGTAGATTTTGTGCGATTTGCAAATCTGCTTCAAGTGCGAGAAAGATTTGTGTGATTTTTTGGCTAGAATGTCCTAGATTTATCCCGCTATTATCCCAAGACTCTTGCAAGCTAAATGGGCTAATACTATCCAAAATCTCATAGACTTCCCCAAGTGATATTTCGCCAAGCGGGGCTTTGTCAAGCGAGATTTTACTAGGTTTGATTTTGGCTTGCGCTAGTGGTTTTGTTTTTGTCATTTTATGTCTTTAGAGATTTTTTGTGCTAGATTTTGCTTGCGCTAGTCTTTCTTCGCGCTCGCCCTCTTGCTCTTTATATAGCATTGCGCACGCTTTTGCTAGCTCACGGATTTTTAGGATATAGTTTTGTCTTTGCGCCACAGAAATCGCCTTGCGTGCATCAAGGATATTGAAATAATGGCTTGAAAGCATCACAAAGTCATAAGCAGGCAAGGGTAGCTTAGCCTCCAAGCACCTCTTAGCCTCACCTTGTGCGCTATCAAACGAGCTAAAAAGCATAGCACTATCTGCCACCTCAAAATGATAGCGTGAGAACTCATACTCGCCTTGCAAATGCACATCAGCATAGCTTGCACCCTCACAATTCCACGCAATATCAAAGATAGATTCTACCTCTTGGATATACATAGCTAATCGCTCCACACCATAAGTGATTTCTACCGCGACAGGCTCACAGGGCAACCCACCCACTTGCTGAAAATAAGTAAATTGCGTAACCTCCATACCATCTAGCCACACTTCCCAGCCTAGCCCCCACGCACCAAGTGTGGGAGATTCCCAATTATCCTCAATAAATCGAATGTCGTGCTTTGTCCTATCAATGCCTAGCGTGCTTAGCGAGTCCAAATACAGCTCTTGGATATTGCTAGGGCTTGGTTTTATAAGCACTTGAAATTGATAGTAGCTGCCCAATCGGTTTGGATTCTCCCCATAGCGTCCATCTGTGGGACGGCGAGATGGAGCGACATAAGCCACACTCCACGGCCTAGAATCTAGGCTGCGCAAAAGTGTCGCAGGGTGAAAAGTCCCAGCTCCAGCAGGAATATCATAGGGTTGCAAAATCACGCAACCTTGCCTTTTCCAAAAGTCTTGCAATGCTAGTAAAATATCTGAAAAACTTTGCACGAATTATCCTTAAGTGAAGTTTGTGGATTTTAGATTTTTTGCGCTTACTATGCTAGTGGTGCAAACAAAATATGATACGCAAATATGACACGCCCAAATACGACAAATCCAAACGCAACGAGCAAAAGATAGTCAAAAAATAGTATTGTATAGCAAAAATGCTTAATTTTTGCTATCTATCATCACAAGCACGATTCAAAGAAGTGTAATAGCAAACGAGGTGCTTCTCTAAAAACTTCATTTGAAACATTTTTTTATTTCGCGCTCAAAGCCTTTGTAGTGCTTCAAAACAAAATCACTTAAGCTAGATTTTGCTACACCTAAATATATAGCCACACTTATCAAGCCTATGCTTTCATCTCTAGAAACTCCTCTCTTTGCAAATTAAGCCTTTCAAAAAGCATATCATCATTGCTTGGTGTGGCATTTGCTGCAGTTAGGAGTTTGTCCCCATAAAACACCGAGTTTGCACCCGCAAAAAAGCACAACGCTTGTAGTTCCTCACTCATCGCCTTTCGCCCCGCAGATAGTCGCACATAAGAAGTTGGCATAAGGATTCTAGCCAAAGCGATAGTGCGGACAAAGTCAAATTTATCCACTTCGGGCGTGTCTGCTAGAGGTGTGCCAGGGATTTTTACTAGCTGATTTATCGGCACGGATTCAGGTGGGGTTTCTAGCTGGGAAAGCAAAAGTAGCATTTTGATTCTATCATCATTGCTTTCTCCCATACCAAGTATGCCACCCACACATAGCTTTAGCCCTGCTTCGCGGACATTTTTTAGCGTGCCTAGCCTATCCTCAAATGAGCGCGTAGAGATGATTTGACTGTAAAATTCCTGCGAAGTATCGACATTGTGATTATAAAAATCTAGCCCAGCTTCTTTTAGCTTGCTTGCCTGCTTGCTTGAGAGTAGCCCCAAAGTAGCGCAGGTTTCTAGTCCTAGCTCTTTGATTTCACGCACGATTTGGCAGACTTCCTCTAGCTCCTCTTCACTTGGGCTTCTCCCACTTGCCCCCATACAAAATCTTGAGCTTCCTGCTTGTTTGGCTTGCTTTGCAAGCGAGATGATTTCCTCTCTATCCATAAATTTTTCTTTTGCTACGCCTGTTTTGTAGTGGCTTGACTGTGCACAATAAGCGCAGTTCTCACTACACGCACCTGTCTTTATGCTTAGCAGAGTGCTTGTTTGAATGACGCTTGGACTGAAGTGCTCTAGGTGGATTTTGTGCGCTTCATAAAGTAGCTCCATAAAAGGCTTGTAAAAAATCTCTTTTGCTTGAGAAAAAGTATAAGACATAGCAATCCTTTCAAATAAAATCTAAAATCTTTTTTGTGCAAAACTTAAGGCAGAATTATAGCGAGATTTCACTCTTTAGTAGGCTTATATGTTTTGAGATATTTTTGACTTTGCATTTTTATCGCTAGTGGTTTGCAACATCATCGCAGGGATTCTAAAAAGCATAGCGAAATCCCACGCTTCCCTTTGTGCCATAGTATCTGCGAGTATCGCCATTTATATGGATTGCGTATTCTATGTTTAGACGCTCTTTTATGGTGTGTGAGCCGATGAAGTAGCCTTGCACTTCAAAGGCGTTGTTATTTACCACAAAATCTAGCATCGTGCTAGCGTTTGCAAAGCTTACTTGTGCTTTTGCTTGAGAATGTAGCTTTTGCACTCCTACAAGCCCAAGTGTATAAAATCCATTTTTGCCAAAAATCACATACTCTAGCCCCGCACCGATATGAGCAAACATATCGTCAAATCCACCACCGCGAAACTCCGCTCCACGCCAATCACTAGCCTTGCTAATCCCTAGTCCAATCGTGCCTAGTGGCTTTAGGATATTTCCATCTATAAGTGTGATATTGTATTTATAATAATTACTCCAAAATCCCCCAAATACCGAGCTTTTGATATTATCACCAAATGCACTTGATTCTAGTGAGCTATATGCAAAAGATAGGCTTGATTGGAATTCACTTTTGCCAAAATGCGTATGCAAATATGCGCCACCACCAGCGATGATTCCGCTTTGCTTGGACTTTTTTTGAAGCAAATGTGAGCCACCAAAGCTAGCCATTACGCCCAAAAGTGTGCTACCAACTATCCTATCATATCCCACGCTAGAGCCATAAAATGCTAGATTTAGTCCCAAAGTGCCCGCATATCCACCAAGTGCGCTAGCCCACGCGCTATTTTGGTAAGGATTTAGGCTAAGTGTGGGAGGTGATTTTGGTGCTACTCCTAGCAGCAAAGATATGTCATCATAGTCGCTTTGTGGGGTATTTGGGCTTGTGTAAGCGGTGGCTTTTGTGGAGTTTGCGCTTGAGTATGACAAAGCAGAGGCAAGCCTTAATTTTTGCAGATTTTGTGGCTTTTGTGTGGCTAGATTTTGCGTTTTTGAGCGCACTTGTAAAATCCGCATCTTAATGCTTAAATCATTGTTTTGCAAAATCGCGCTTAGGTTTTCCCCACTTGATTGTGTGGCAATCTCACGCATAGCCTCCTCATAGCTTGCTAGGGTGGATTCTAGCGCGGAGTATTCCTCTGTGCTAGCAGCTTTGTCGATATTTTCATCATTTGGATTATGCTCTGTGAGGGCTAGAAGTGTCTTAGTGTGTGTGCTAGAAATATGCTTGCTTAGCTCGGCAAAGCTACGGGGATTTGATTCCAAAAATTTCACAAGTAGCTTATTTTCATAAAATTTACTTACGACAAAAAGTGGCGTTGCGCCTTGAGCGAAGCGAAAATCTATGCGTTTATCAGCCCTATTATCACTCACACTTCCCGCACTTATAAGTGTGAAATATTTATCTAGCGTTATGTTATTTGCACCCTTTTTTACACTATCATCAAACGCCACACTTATGCTTGAATTTTCCCCAAGAGTTAGATTTTGATTTTTGAAAGTTAGGGTTTCAAATCTATCGTTACTATTTAGACTTGCACCGACTTTGCTAAGCAAAAGCGTGCCACTTATCGTGGTGTTTGATTGGATATTTTTAGGCGCGGTGTTTGGGCTTTGGGTATAGGCTAGATTTGCAAAATCTATGCGAGATTTTTCATCACTTTTGAAGTTTGTAGCATTCCCAAAATCCCACGAATTGATAGCTAGATTTGCACCATTGCTTAAAGTAATATTTGCTAGATTTTCCGCGCTTGCTCTATGGTTTGCAAAATCTAGCGTAAGATTTGTGTTTTCTACATTTAGATTTTTTACTTCTAGTTTTGAATCATTATCAAGGCTAAGTGTCGCATTGTGCCAAAAAGTCAAATCTGTCGTTTTTATTGTGCTAGATTTTAGCTTGATATTCCTGCCGATTAGATTTCCTACTAGATTTGTAGTGCTACTATCAAAGATAAATTCTCCAACATTTGCCACCCCACCGTTTTGTTGTAGCGTAAGATTTGATACGCTTTTTGCTGTGATTGTATCAGCACTAAGTCTTGCACTATCGCTTATAGAAATCAAATTATGCGTAGAATCAAGCGTGATATTTTCTGCTACAAGGTTTGCACTACCACTTAAATCCACACTTGCAGTGATATTATCTAGCAAACTCTCTACCTTACTTGTGCCACTTGCTGTGATTTTGCCACTAAATGTCGGATTTGGCGTAGTTTGAGTAGATTTATCCTCTGGCACAAAGCCAAATAGCGTGATTATTGTTTGCTTATCGCTCGTGCTACTTGCATTTATGTCAAATTCTTTGCTTCCACCTATATAAATATCTATTGTTGAATCTACCCCTTTAAGTTGTGTTTTGTTGGCATTTGCTGTGTTTTTAATCTCTGCCTTACTATCAAGTAAAAAAGTGCCATTTGCTACGCTATTAAATTCAATCATCGGCGTATCAAGTATGCTATTATCCCACAATGACAAACCTGCCTCTATCAAGCCATTAGTATCGCCAACTTTTAAGCTATCATTTATTTTTAGCTGTGCTATGCTATTTTCAGCACCCTGCAAATATATTTTATTTTTAATCGTTGAATCATCTATCTTTTTTAGCGTAAGGCTTTTTAGGCTTAGATTCCCACCCTCTAGCCAAACATTTGCGCTTAATGTGCTATTCGTGCCCGTAATGCTAGATTTAACACCCACAATATCGTAATTTACACTTTTATCAATATGCGCCAAATCTAATTTGCTTAAATCAAAACTACTTACATCATAAAAACGAAATGATTTTTCTACCTTAAGTTTTTCGCCACTGCTAGAGTTTTGAAAGATTTGGGATATATCACTCACATTTTTTAAAATAAGATTTTGTATCGTTGCACTTGCACCACTTGCTAATGAAACCGAATCTTTATCGCTCAAAGTCAAATATTCTGCCCTAAGTTTTGCATTATTTTTCAAATCCAAACTCGCATTAAAATCCAAAATGCTTGAATTTATCGTGCCACCATTTGCACTAATCTTGCCGCGATAGCTTATCGTGTGATTTGCGATTTTTTCTTGCTCTGTGCCGATACTCCCACTCTCTACCCTTTGCTGATAGGTAAAGCCATTACCTATGACATTTTTGCTATCCAAATTATCAACAAAATGCAAGACACCACCACCAAATACCACGCTAGAGCTAGAATCTAGCGAAATGCTAGATTCTAGGCTCACATTTCGTCCGAGCGTGAGATTTGAATTTGCTAGATTGATTCCGCTGCCAAATATAAAACTGCGATTATCCCAATCAGGCTGCTCTAAGTGTGAGGGCTTGCTTAAATCCATATAGCTAGGCATTCCCTTTTGAGTGCCATTCTCGGCATTTTCCACTTGGCTACGGATTTTGTCATTGCTAATGGTAGCGTGAGTAGTGGCGTGCCCTTGAAGTGCTACATTGCCGTTAGTTATAGTCATTTTACCCTGTGTGTTGATATTACCATCAAAGATTAGATATGCTTCCTCCCTTAGCACGAGGGGTGTTTGGGGGAGGGTAGATTTCGCGTTTTTAGGATTTGACCCACCCCCTCTATCCCCCTCCGCAAGGAAGGGGGAATTTGTCGCACTTCTATCCCCACTATACACAATGTCGATATTTGTTTGGTTTGCTTGACTTGTAGAATCAGCTTTGCCCACACTTGCGTGGATTATGGTATTTTCTTTTGTGGCAGTTTTGTTGCCATTTGTATCATACCCAAAGCCCTCAATCTCAACCGTTGCCTTTGCGCTAGAATTTGTGATAATCGCACCACTATCATTTGCCACAATCGTGTTTAGCACAAGGCTATTGCCCACCAAATCAAGTTTCCCACCACCTATGCCAAAATAAAAGCCCATATTTGTGTTTTTATCCTGCGATAGTGTGTATGATTTTGCACCCGTTTGTGTTACATTGACATTGTTGCTATTTTTTGTCGCGCCAAGTGCTTCTGCTTGGATAAGTGAGAGTTCTCCCCTCCCGCTAGTGATGTAGATATTTTCATAAGCCTTTTTGCTTGTATCTAGGCTTACCTTGCCCTCGCCGATTTTAAGTGTGCCTAGATTTTCGCCCTCTTTTGTTGGTGTATAGTTGGTTTTGATGATAAGTTCGCCTTTGCCTATTTTGTGTAGCGAGTCGCCACTAGCATTGCGCAAAGCCCACTCTACGCGGACATTTTTGCCTATGTCAAGCCCCGAGCCTTTGAAGTAGTGATTTTCGCCGTTTTTGTTTTCAAATTTGTAAGTTATCTCATTTGCAGAATCTCTAAATACAAATCCCCCAGCATAGCCACTTTGTGTTCTATCAATGTCTTTTTCTACTTGGATTGTCCCACCACTGCCAAAGATTATGTCTTTGTTGCCTTGTAGTGTCTTGCTTGATAGTGAGTTATCCTCCAAATCATTGCCCCTAAGCGTCCAAACTCTGCCTTGCAAATCAATTTCTTGCTCAAAATGTCTTTGATAATCTCTAAAATCTTTGTTTGAAGCAACTGATATTGCGCCATTATCCCTTGAGACAACGCCAAGTAAAATCCATTTGCTGTTTTTATCATCATACACATAGATTCCACTACCGCTATCGCCCGAAGTGATTTGATTATAAAACCCACTCATCGGCTTATAATAAAACCCTATCCCAGCATTATAATAATCCGCCCCACCAAAAGTCCCAAATCCACCACCGCGCATTTCCCCACTACTATTTGTGTTGAAACTTTGTATATTGCTCGTTCCTCGTAGCGTTACAATCCCACTACCTGCTTGATAGAGATAAATATCGCCACTGCTATCTCCAAAATCATCTAATTGCTTTTTGAAATTTTCTAAATTTTTTGCTTCATTAGAATTGCTTGTTTTCGTATTGTCAATATCTAGCATTTGTGCTTGCCCCTCAACGACATATTTACTAAGTCGCAAAAACTTTGTATCCCAGCCATAAAGTTTGGAAGTGCCACCTATTTCGCCATCACTACTTTCCACAGATTGCTTTGCAATGCTATATTTTGTAACCCCCCAATCTAGCAATCCATCTGCACTTTCAGGACTGCTTACGTGATTTGCTGTCGCGACAAATCCTCTCCCCACAGAAGTCAAAGAGCCATAATTGCTAGAAGCAGAAAAGTTTGGAATGTGTGGAATACTAAGTTTTGAGCTATCTTTGCCTAGAAATTCTAAGCCTTTTTTACTGCTTCCACCACTATTGGCACTTCCACCATTTGCATTTGCGCTACTTGCACCCTCTTTGAAAGCCCCCTTATTTTGCCCAAAATCCAAAAAATCCCTATAATAAAAATCGCTAATATTTATGCTTTGAGCGTGTGCAAAAAGCGCAAAAATAGCAAAAAGATTTAAAAAGCACAAAATCTTAAGTGTATTTTTGTGCATATTTTTTCTCTCTCTTTGGGCTAATATTTTTTAATAAAATATGTCAAATACGCTAAGCTATCCGCTATGCGTCCTCTGCCACACAAAAGCTATTTCTGCCTATCCACACTAATCCCCCAAATTTATCACTTGGCTTTTTACATTGTGTGGGATTTTCTTTTTGTCCCATTGGCGATTTTTATACACAGAATTTACCTCTTGGGATTCTGCGCCACTCTCTTGTGGGATAGAGCCACTATCTATCATATTTGCGGTGATATGCTTTGGCTTCTTTTTTTTGCTTGCAAACCAGCTTCTTTTTTCTTTTTTGGCTTTTTGCTTTTTTGTTTGGGAGACTTGTTTTTCATACTCACTTTGTGCGTCTTGCGTGGCTTGTGCATTTGGTAGATTTTGCGGGGTTGGTAGGGATTGTGGATTTGATATGAATTGCTCAACTTGTGGAGTTGGGAGATTTTGTTGGGTTGGAATTTGGGGTGCTTGGATTATGGATTTTGGCTGACTAAATCGCACTTTTTTGATGATATTGCCATTTTTTAGCACCATATAGCCGATGATGATACTGCGTTTATAATCCACCATTTCTACAAGCACTTCGCCCTCTCCTAGCACGATTTGCTCACTTTGTGCAAACAATCCAAACGGCGCACAGACAAAAGCAATGAGTGCAAAAAAGCCCGATATTTGCCGTGAGATTTGTAAATAAAACTTTGTTTTTGACATTTTTATCCTTTTTGATTTTTTGTGTTTTTAAGAATTTTTACCATACATAATTATTCGCGTATTATATAATAATTATGTCATTTTTAGCATTAGCCAAAATCGACAATCTTTACAAAAAGGCAAACAATGAAACACATAAGCACACAAAACGCTCCACAAGCTATCGGCCCCTACTCACAAGCAATCGCGCTAGATTCTTTGCAAAATGGGCTTATTTTTACCTCTGGGGCAATCGCCCTAAAGCCAAATGGAGAATTTGTAAATGGCGACATAACCGCACAGACAAAGCAAGTGATGCAAAATCTAGAAGCGATTTTGCGTGAGGGTGGCTCTAGTCTAGATAAAGTGCTAAAAACCACTTGCTATCTAGCAAATATGGAGGATTTTGGCGCATTTAATGCCGAGTATGAAAAAGCATTTGGCTTACACAAACCTGCTCGCACTACTATCGGTGTCAAATCCCTACCCAAAAACGCGCTTGTCGAAGTGGAGTGTATAGCGACAAAATAACCATATACTAAGTCATTGCTAAGCAGTGGCTTTAGCCACAACGAAGTGTGCGTTGTATAAGCACTTGCTCGCATTTGCAAATTCACAAAATCAAAAATGGATTGCCACTAAAATGGATTGCCACGCAAGTCTTGCGACTTGCTCGCAATGACGGGTAATAGCGAAGTTTCTTTAGCAATGATGATTGATTTGTCATTTTGCGCCATTTTTTTCGTCATTGCGAGAATCTTTTAGCGATTCGTGGCAATCTACTACTTTTTCTTTTCTTTTTGGATTACTAAAGAAACTGCGCTTCGCTTGTTTTGTGAGAATCGCTTAATGTTAGTAGTAACTCGCCACGCCGTCATTGCGAGCGAATGAGCGTGGCAATCCACTTTGTATTCATTACCAAAAAAACAACCCCAAGTAACCCACAAAATCTATTGCTACTCGCTAATGGTTTTTGGCTTGCTTGCGACTATGTTAATTCCACAAACACTCGCTAAAATCCCCTCGCTTTCTATCGCAATACCAAGCTACTTTTTATTACTCTAAATATTTTCACAACACTTCTACTACATATTTCCCTTTCAACATATCTGCCAACATTTTCTATTTAAAATCCGTTTTTTTTTTTTTTTGTAGCATTATCCCTTTATCAAAAAGCACAAAAGTGAAATAAAAAAAATTAAAGGAGATAAAAATGAATGATTTACACGGGACGATAGTCCCATTTCTAAAGGAAAGCAAAGATTATAAGCCTACTTTGCTTTATGAATCTACTTACTTTCTCATCGCATCAGGTGAAGATAAAGATTACCCAAATCGTAGAAGCATAGGCGTTCGTTGGCGCAAAAGCAGAAATGAAAGCGATAGCAAACCAAACCCGCTAGGATTCCCGCTTACGCGTGGCACGATAAAATGCTGGTTTATAATGCCAGAGGATTTGGCACTTTGCTTATTAAATCATATCAAAGATTCTAGTGAGTGTGTCAATAAAGATGAGACAAACAAAGCAATACAAGAACTTACAAAAACAATAAAGGGAGAGTAAAATGAAAAATATGCAAAGAATCCTTATAAGTGTGCTCTTTGCTAGCTTTGCTCAAAATGCCCTAGCCGAGAAAAGTGGCTGGTTTTTGGGCTTTGATATAGGATATGGTGGCGTGGCTTATCATCAAAGAGAGGGAGAGGATTGTCCACAAGGAGGTTGCGTTGGGACTCTCTATGAAGAAGGACTAAAAAGGAATAGAGGAGGTGTAAATTATGGCTTTGTGGTGGGGTATAAGCAGTTTTTTACGCCATATATTGGCTTGCGGTATTATATCAATGCAAGCAACACACACTTTTCACTTGGGGAGTTTAAATATAAATACAGCTTTGCTGCCATTGAAAACAATGAAAATAAAAGCGTAGAGCTAGTCGGTGGCAACATAAACTACGGAGTAAATGTAGATTTTCTAGGAAATTTCATCGCCAATGAAAAAATAGATTTTGGTGGATTTTTAGGTGTTGGGCTTGGTGGAAATTATTGGTGGGGAAAAAGTGTGGGGACATCTTCTCTACCAATAAATAGCTTTGAAAAATATGCTCAAACAGTATTGGGTTGTTATTCTTGTATGCATCTTAGTGGTTTTGATGTTTGGCTAAATGTGGGTTTGCGCACAAATATCGCCCAAAAGCACGGAGTAGAGCTAGTGTGTAGAGTGCCATTTTTGCAGACAAATATATATTCTGGCGATTCTCATAAAGCTGGCGGTACAACGGGGGCTGCTCCTAGACATTGGAGTGAAGGTAATATACAACAAATATATAGCATAGCCGCCCGCTATATTTACAATTTTTAGTAAGTCAATGTCATAAAAATAAATGCTTGTTTTTTGCTACCCACGCGTTAAATGCGCTCATTTGCACTTCACTGCCGCACAAGACTAGCTCTACGCATTCGCTTAAAAACTCCTCTTTTTGTATGGCGAGATTGTGCGCTTTTAGTATGTGCTTTAGTGTGCTTAGCTCGCTATATTTCACACTTAGATTTAGCATTTCCCTGCGCTCATATTGCACGATTTTTTGGCTAGATTTTAGCGTGTGCAGTGCTTCAAGTGTGGCTTTGGTATAAGCCCTTACAAGCCCGCCAACACCGAGCTTCACTCCACCAAAATATCGCACAATGATAATCCCAAAATCCACCATTTCCCATCCGCGCAAAACATTTAAGCAGGGTTGCCCAGAGCTTCCCTTTGGCTCTCCATCATCACTGCTTCGCTCTATGACTTGCTCTAGCGAGTTTATCACTCTATACGCATAGACAAAATGCACCGCTTTTGGGTGGGCTTTTTTTAGCTCATTTATGTAAGTTTGCAAAGGATTCTGCAAGGGACTTGATTCTTTAGATTCTCTTGTTTCTTTAGATTCTTGCTTAGATTGCGCGTTTTTCTCATTTGCATTTTTGTTTAGATTTTCTTCATCATTTGAAGCTATTACTTTTATGCCAAACCCCAAAAACCTTGAGCCTTTGACTTCATAAAGACTTAAAGGAGTTTTTGTAAAATCATCGCAAAATCCACCTAAGCTAGAATCCGAGTTAAAATCTATTGTCTGCATTATGTAGATTTTGTCCTGCTAGAATCGCAAATATGATATTTATGTAGCATTTCATCATCGATTTCAAAGCCTTTTTGTCGCAGGGATTCTATCACGGACTTGGTGCAATCTGTCTCTTTTGGCCACTCTCGTGGGTGAGAGGGCGAGTGGAATTTATCACACGCATTTACATACACCACTTCATCGCAAATGCAAATATCACGCCTTGCATCGATATTATTTACTATCCTCCAAAGTAGCATATAGCCATTATCCAAGTCGTTTTTTGCCTCATCGACAAAAATAGCGATTTTTAGATATTGCTTTAGTGGTGCAAGCACACTCACGCATTCTTGTAGATTTTTATCATTACTAAAGCTAGATTCTACACCGATTATGGCTATTGGATTTTGCGTGTTTGTGCCGTATTGTCGCACTAGAAGTGCGCTAGGCATTATGCTTTGGATTTTATTTTTTAGCTCCTCATTACCTAGAAGTGTAAAATCCCTACTAGAGCCTTTTGTGCTTATATCTATCCCTAGCTTTCCTCCATAGGCATAGTGAGGGCTTGCGTGGTCTAGCGCATCACACACTCCCTCGCTAAATACCAAAGAATCCAAACTAAAATGATTTAGCACATACTCAAAAAGTGCTTGGTAGTCCTCAAGTGGTGGTGCTTCTTGCCCTACAAAAATCGCGTGCTTGACAAAGCTCATCTGTCCCACACCCCAAAACGCGTGCATTATCTGTCGTGCGTGTCCGTAGTATTGTGGAGCGATTTTTGCCAAAATGAGATTATGAAACACGCCATTTTCAGGCATATTATAATCAACTAGCCCGCTAGTACCACTCATCTGCAAAAGTGGCAAAAACACGCGCTCGGTAAGATAGCCCATATACTTATCCTCTAATGGTGGCTTGCCAACCACTGTGGCGGGATATATCGGCTTAGATTTCATCGTTATGGCACTTACCTTTAGCACAGGATAATGCTCAATAGGAGTATAAAACCCCGTGTGGTCGCCAAATGGTCCCTCCTCTTTTGTCCTTGAGGTATCTACCCACCCCTCTATGACTATATCTGCAGTGGAAGGCACACTAAGTGGGTTACTAAGGCAGCGCACGACTTTGGGGCGAGTGCGCTTTATGAGCCCATATAGCATAAGCTCATAGATTCCATTTGGCAGTGGTGCTTGCCCACACCAAGTATATAGCGCGTCCCCACCAAGCGCGATAGACACGGGCATTTTTTCCCCCGCTTTTTTGTATTCATTGAAAAAATGCGTAGAATCTTTATGCACTTGCCAATGCAACCCAAGCTCGTTTTTGGAGTGCACTTGCAAGCGATACATTCCCACATTTTTTTTCTTTCCATTCAAATCCTGCGTATAAACCTGTCCCATAGTGATAAAAGGTGCAGCATCTCCCTCCCAAGTAGTGAGAATCGGCAAAGAATACAAATCCACCTCTTTGCCGAGAAATCGCACGGTTTGTGCGGGTGCGTTTTTTGTCATTTTTGGCAGAGTATAATAGAGCCTACCAAATCGCGCTAACGCACTAAAAATGCCCCTTATGCCTTTTGGTGGGGATAGATTTAGCAGTTCTTTTATCATTTTTGCGATAGATTCTGGAGGGTTTGAAGCGATTAGCTCCACGCGCTTAAATGAGCCAAAAATATTCATAAACACAGGCATAGAAAAGCTATTTCCCCTCTTAGAATCAATAGGATTTGTGAAAAGCAATGCCTTGCCACCACCACTTTTTTTGACTTCCAAATACGCCAAATGCGGAATCTCCAAATAAATATCAAGTGGTGTATCAATGATTTCTAGCTCGCCGTGCTTAGCAAACAAATCAACCATTTGCTGCATATTTACTCCTTAATAAAGTGCATATAAAATCTTAAAAATTTCTTAGATTTTCTTAAATTTCAGTCTGTATCTAAATGTGCTTTTACGCATTCAAATATCGCATCTGGGGCAATGCTAGCAATCTCAAATTCTCCACTTTGGCTAATCACAAAAGGATTGCCCAAAAGCACGCGCTTTAGCCTTGTTTGTCGCATATTTTTGCCACTAGAGATTTCGCTATTTCCTAGCAAAGCTATGCTACAAGGCTGCCATATCGCCCACGCTAGATGGGCTATCCCTGTGTCCCCACCGATGACTATGTCCATATTTTTTAGCACAAATTTTATGTTATTAAAATCAAGTTTTGGTAGCTTTACAGAGCAGATTTGCCTTGATTTTAGTAGGCTTATCATCTCATTTGCCCTCCCCTCTGCCTCATTCCAAATCACATAAATAGTGATATTTCCATAATGCTTTTGAAGCATTCTAGCAAGCGTGCAGTATTTATCGATGGGGTAGGTTTTTTCCTCTATCGAAGCCTCTAGGACAAAGAGAAATTTTTTTGATTCTAGCACTTCTTTTGGACAAGAATCTAAGCTAGATTCCTTGCCAAAATCTTGGACATATTCTTGCCCAAATTCTTGGTAAGTTTTTATCCCTTTAGAGCAATATTTTTTGAAGTATTTTTGTGCTAAGTGCTTTTTGTGTGTCAAAAACTTATCATCAAAATCTATCAACTTACTTGCATTTATCCCAAACCCCTCTCCACGCAAATCAATCATACGCTTAAACGCCCCCAAATTCATAATCACCCTCTCTAGCCCCTCTATGCTTTCCTCACTATCGCTTTTTGTGGCTTTTAGCGCACTATCTATACGCTCCAAATCCTCCAAATAATCCTTATCAAGCCTAAGCCCAATGCTTTTTAGAATCTTGTGCAAATCCATTCCAAAAGCCCCAAACACCACCAAAAAATTCCTAACCAAAATATTTGTATGATATGCAATATCCACCCTATGTGTATAAAACACGCTAGCTATGCCCTCTCTACACCCGCGTGCGCTAAATCCCATAAATTTTTTACTACGCAAAAATTTACCTACAAGTGCGGATTTAAGCAAGCCCTGCATATCTATGACAGCATCATATTTCCCACAAGAACGCATATATCGCCATATTTTATAGATTCCAATTGGGGATTTTAGCCACTTTTTAAAGGGCAACGAATGCAGGCAATCTACACAAGGAGAATCCTCCAAAACCCCGCTAAATCGCTCATCTACAAACCAATCAATCTGCAAATCCTCTTTGGGAGAGAGTGCGTTTGCGCTAAACAAACGCAAACCACCTAGCACACTTGCAGAAACTATCACATCGCCTAGCGCACTTAGTCGCACAATCGCAATTCTTTTCATCGCCTTTACTCTCGCTTTTGCTTGTATTATTTATTTTGCACTGATTTTAAGATTTGCGCTATTTTTCAAAATTATAGCTTAGTCTTTTATATGATTTGTTTTTTTGATGATTTATTTTTGGGCTTATCATTATTTAAGCTGTTTTAAGAGAAAATAACGCAAAAAATCCCACCACAAATCCACAAAATCTAAAAATTCGGAGTTAGCAATGAGTAATGCACATCTTTCACAATACCCACCACAAAATCAATTGCACAACAAAAGCACTATCAGTGCGAATCTTTCTAGCGGGGCAAACACAGATGATGATTCTATCGCGCTAGATTTTGATTATCTAGCTTTTGAGCGTGAAGCAAAGGTTTTTTTAGGAGACCGTATTTTTAGCGATTATGCGCGCAGATTTGCCTATGGAATCGATGCTTCGTGCTATCGCTATATCCCAAAGCTCGTAGTATGGGTAAAAAATGAGGAAGAAATAGCACGGCTTTATGACTTAAGCCAAAAATACAATATCCCGCTTACATTTCGTGCTAGCGGGACTAGCTTAAGTGGGCAGGCGTGCTCTGATAGCGTGCTAGTGGTGGCAAATGAGTTTTGGAAAAATATCAAAATCAAGTTTAAGGACAATGCAAATTCTAGCAAAGCCCCCACTTCTATTGTGTGTGATTGTGGTGTCATAGGCTCGGATGCAAACGCCGCCCTAAAGCCATATAATCGCAAAATAGGACCAGACCCAGCTACGATAAATAACGCCCTAATCGGTGGGATTTTTTCTAACAATTCTAGCGGAATGTGCTGCGGGGTGAAGCAAAACAGCTACCAAACCATAAAATCCATTCGTGTGATTTTGGGCGATTTGAGAAAAACTAGCAAATCTAGCAAAAACTATGGAGATGATAGGGGCGAAAAAATCAAGCATAATGGCAATGCCATTGTCCTAGATACAAGCGATGAAGCAAGGCAAGACGAAAGTCTAGCTTCTTTTGTCAATGCTTATCCACATATTGTAAAATCCCTGCTTGACTTGAGAGAAGAGATTTTAGCTGATAAAGAGCTTTGCGAGATGATAAAGCGCAAATTTGCTATCAAAAACACCACAGGATACGCCCTAAACGCGCTTGTGGATTTTAGCGACATAAAAGACATACTAAATCATATATTTATCGGTGCAGAGGGCACTCTAGGCTTCATCTCACGCGTAGAGTATGAGTGCGTGCAAGACTACGCACACAAGGCTTGTGCTTTGCTTTTTTATGAAAATCTTTCCCTTGCAAGTGAAGCAGTAAAGATTTTAGCGCGTAATGATAGTATAGTAAGCGCAGCTGAAATAATGGACTACGCCTGCCTAATGAGCGCGTCAAGCCTAGATGGTATGCCTAGCGAGATAAGCAAGGTAAAAAGTGGGAATTGCGCTATTTTGGTGCAGCTTGAAGAGGATTGCCTAGAAGCACTAGAGAAAAATATCGCTACGATAACCTCCGCGCTTAGTCCCATAGAAAGCCTTTTTGGTGTGAAGTTTAGCTTTGATAGTGCAGAGCAAGAATCGTGGTGGAAAATCCGCAAAGCCCTCCTCCCTCTCTCTGCTTCATCTCGCCCAAGTGGTTCAACTGTCATCACAGAAGATATATGCTTTGAGATAGATAGCTTTGCTAAAGGCATACAAAACACTCAAGAGCTTTTTGCAAAGCACGGCTATGAGGGAATCATCTTTGGGCACGCCCTAAGTGGCAATGTGCATTTTATCATTACCCCGCTTCTCAAAGATAATGCAGAAATCACGCGCTTTGGCAGGTTTATGGAGGATTTGGCAAAAATGGTGGCTTCTCTAGGTGGTAGCACAAAAGCAGAGCACGGCACAGGGCGAATGGTTGCGCCATTTGTCGAGCTAGAATGGGGAGAGAAAGCCTACAAAATCAACCAAAAAATCAAGCAGATTTTTGATTCTCGCAATCTCATAAACCCCGATGTCATCATCACAAATGACAAAAATATCCACCTAAAAAACCTAAAGCCCGCCGCGCAAGGTGTGCTAGAGGATTACCTTGATGCGTGTATGGAGTGTGGATTTTGTGAAAAAATCTGCCCCAGCAAACATCTAACACTAACCCCACGCCAGCGAATCGCACTGCGCAGAGAAATCAAGCGACTAAAATCGCTAAAAAACAAAACAAACTCTCAAAGACGACAATACGAGGAGCTAAAAAAATCTTATAAATATCTAGGTGTGCAAACTTGCGCGACTTGCTCTATGTGCGCGACACTTTGCCCGCTAGAAATCGACACTGCCAAAATCGCCCTAAAGCTTAGCCCAAAATGGAGCAAGAAATACGGCGGAGTAAGTGCCCTGCTAGCAAGCTCTCTAAGCCACAATATCTCGCTTATGACAACTCTAGCACGGCATTTAACAAGCCTTAGCAACTCACTCCAAGAGCTACTAACCCCGCAAAAAATGCAAAATCTAACCCGCAAGTTTTATGCCACTATTGGCACACCTATCTTGCCTATGACTATGCCAAAGCCAAATGAGAAAAAAATCAGGGGACAACAATGGGCTAGCAAGTTTTTAGAGGATAAATGCGAGAATGTGGAATATGCTAGTCTAGCTAGCAGTGGTATCTCAAGTGGTGGATTAAATGGCAGATTAAATGGAGAGGTGGTGTATTTTACCTCGTGCCTAAATCGCATATTTGCGCCAAAATCAAACGCTAGTAGCGAGCTAGAATCAAATATCACAAAAATCTTTGATAGACCGATGCAAGAGGTATTTGAAAGCCTTTGCAAAAAGGCAAACTTCTACTTGCACTATCCACAAAACATACAGCATCTCTGCTGTGGAAAGGCATACAAAAATCACAAAGAGCAAAGCCAAAATCTCGCCAAAAATGCCTACCTTGCTCTAAGAGAGGCAAGCCAAAACGGCAGAGTGCCAATCGTATGCGACCACTCGGCTTGCTCGCTAGAATTGCTAAAAAAAATCAAAGAATTTGAAGCGCAAGAATCTGCAAATGGCGATTATCTAACCCCACTTAGATTCTATGATTTGCCCGCATTTGTAAGTGAGTGCTTGCTGCCTCATTTGGAGATTGTCCCGCTATCCCAAGCCGCCAAGCAAAATCCACCAAAAGTCGCACTATACGCACCTTGTGGGACAAGAAATCTAAGCGTAAAATCACAAAAATGGGAAGAGAGTATATTTAGCATAGCCAAAGCTTGCGGTGCGGACATAATCCACGATTCTCAAGTCAAGTGCTGTGGGTTTGCAGGAAATAAAGGATTTATAACGCCAGAGCTAAATGAGAGTGCGCTAAAATACTTTGGCACAAATTTCTTAAAAAGCTCAAATCAAAGCCCACTCTCCCATAGTGATTATATCTTTGATGAAGCAAAAATGGGCTTTTCTAGCTCTAGCACTTGCGAAATCGGGCTAGCCCAAAAAAGTGGCTTTGAATGGAGGCATATCATTTACCTAGCCGATATATGCGCAAAGTGATTTTAAAACCAAAGCACTTATGCTACACATTTCTACAAAAACAAATATTGTGTGCTAGAATGCGACTATGGCAAAGATAGATGAGCTAAAATAACGATTGATAATACTAAGGTTTTGGCTAGGGATAGTTGTAGCCACTTTTTTAGCTATTTCTGGCTGGTGTATCACCAACTACACTAGGACTGACTTGTGGCTTATTGTATGCGCTTTGTTGTTGTTATTTTTTCTGCTTGTTATTGTGTTTTTTATAAACAAAGCAATAGATAAAAAATGCAAAGATATAGGCAAAATCAAAAAATAAGGAGATTTTATGGAGTTTTTGGTATTTGGAGTTATCTTTTGCGGTATAGCTTTTATAGGGATTTTAGCTCTCAACACAGCTATAAAAGAGCTAAAAAGCTAGCATTATATTTTTGGTATTGCTTTTTAGAGGGCAATATTTATGATAAAAAACACTCTTTTTTCTACACTTTTTTTTGGGCAATTTGTGATATGTTTTGTCTTTTTATCCCCCATACTTTGCGCTGATTTTGGTGCTGGTTTTGGCACACTTGCGCAAGCAAATACAAAATCTAGCGCAAAAACTAATCCGCCCAAAAGAATTACTACCACCAAAAGCGCAAAACCTACACCGCCAAAAACACCTCAAGCAAAATCTCAAACAACACCTAGCGCGACAAAAACCACACAAAAAAACAAAAAATCCAAAAATGAGCAAGCCAAATCCCAAGAATCAAAACAAGTAAAAGAAACAAAGCAAACAAAAGAATCCAAGCAAGCGCAAGAATCTAAGCAAAAAAAAGAGGAAAAAACACCAAAAGAAGAAAAAAAATCCCCAAAACTTCCCTACTCAAAAAAGCAACTAAAAGAGCTTGATATGTTTTTGGAATCTTTGCCAAAATACACACCTAAGCAAATCCAAGAGATTGATAAAGAGCGTGAGATTTTATCAACCATAAACCACACCCAAACAACAAAAGAGGACAAGCTAAAATCCCTAAAGCCACACTGCCAAAAAGGCTCTGCACTTGCCTGCTCAAGCCAAGAAAATCCAAACGATTTCCAAAAAGCTCAAAAAATGCTCCAAAAAGAGTGCGAAGCAAAGCCACCAAATGCAAAAAGTGGGCTATATTGTGCGAGATTGGCAGATAAATATCTGCTTGGCAAATCAAAACTACAAGCATTTGAGAAATCCTGCGAGCTAGGAGAGCCACTAGGCTGTCTAGGTGCAGTGAGTGCCAAAAAAACTAAAAAAACCAAAAAATACATAATAGTAGCCCACGCCATAAGCGAAAATCTCTGTGAAAGAGGATATGGAATCTACTGCGGTGTGGTGGCTAGCGTGCTAAGTTTTAAGCAGTCTAGTGGAAGTCTATACTATGCAAAAAAGGGCTGTGAGGAGCTGCACGATAGGCTTACTTGTGCGATTTTGGAGCGGCTAGAAAATAGACCAAAATCACTAGGCAAATAAATATTTTAAGCGTGTGTAAAAAATCTTTGCCCTAGTTGTCTCATATAGTGGATTGTGCGTGCTGGTTGTGTAGTTTTTGGTTGTGTATGTTTTGGTTGCAAGGCTTGGCTTTGTGATAAGTTTTGCTTTTAGGCTTATAAGAGATTTTAGGCAGTTTTGTGTGGCGTTAGAAAACTTTGCATTATGTATGATAAAAGATTTTGCGCAAGTGGCTTAAATCGTGGTGGCTTTTATCACAGCACCACTATCACAGCACCACAAAAAATTATTGCCTCCAAAATCTTACCACCCCCAAATAAGATATTTTGCAAAATCAGCACAAATTGCGCAAAACTTTAGCGTGATTTTGCGCAAAATCTCCGCAAGATTTTTACAAAATAAGATTTTACACAACAAAACCCCCTCCAAAAATCCAAAAAAAGACTATAAAATAAATCTATAAAATCCCTCCAAAATACCGCATATTATTGTTTGAGGTTTAGCAGTGTGTTTAGTATCTGGTCAGAAGTCGTTACGGCTTTTGAGTTTGCTTGGAATCCACGCTGCACGACAATCAACTGTGTAAGCGAGCGGGACAAATCCACATTGCTCATCTCTAGTTTTGAGCCTGCTACGCCACCTCTACGCCCTGTGTTTGCCGCACCTATCATCGCTTGCCCAGAGTTTCCTGTGGTGGAAAATACATTGCCACCTTCAGCTTGCAAGCCCGCGTTGTTGGCAAATGTGGCTAGAGCGACTTTTGCTAGGGCTAGTGTGCGTCCATTGCTAAATGAGCCTAGAAGCGCACCCACTTGGTCAAAGCGCACATCTACCAAGTCTCCCGCACCATATCCATCTTGTTCAATTGCATAAGTTTCTGAGACTTTATCCACGCTTGTTAGCCCGCCAAATCCACCTGTCGCACCAAAGGATAGGCTTAGTCTTTGTGGGGCGATAGAGCCGTTTTTGGGGTCAAATTGGATAATTGGTGGATTCATACCTGCCAAACTTCCGTCTTTGTTAAATCTAAGTCGCCCACCCTCAAAGATATTTGGACGAATAGGCGAAGAGCCATATATCACACCGGGTTCTGGCACGATTGCCCTAAAGCTCCATTCTGCTTGCGCTGTTTTGACAAACTCAAATCTAATCGTATGCTTTGAGCCCAAAGAATCATATAGCTCAATAGTCGTGGCGTGTGTGGCGTGGCTGATTCTAGTAGTGGATACCGCTGCACCACCTTCAATAAGTGCTGCGGTATTTAGCCCGCGCATAGTGTTTTTAAATAGCACATTTGTAGAGATTTGGTCGCTACCATAAGAGGATACGAAAATCGACATATTGCGGTTTGTATCGTCCTCATCATCGTCCTCTTCAAGATTTTTGTTTTGCATTTCAAACATACCATATTCATTTACGATGACAGATACCGAAGCAGTGCTATCTGCATACTCCATATCTGGGTATTTTATCATATTGGCATCGTATTGGAGTAGTCGCCTTAGCTCTTCAGTCGTCCTAAACTGCCCTGTGGTAGAATCTGGTGTTTCGGATTTGGTATAGCGATAGCGAAAAGATGTAATATCTGAATCGCCCTCTACGAGATTGGCAAACGCACCCGTGCCACTTGCAGTGATAAAGATATTTTTGGTTTTTTCATCGCCATCCATTTCATTGCGATTGATGATTTTTAGCATTTTGCCCTCTGGGTAGGCTTCGATTCCTGTTTTTTCTGTGAGGGCATTTATCGCATTTATCGCAGAAGTAAGCGTAGAGATTCCACTCATAGCAGAATCATTCCTAAAAGATACTTTTTTACCATTGATTGAGACGGTGCTGACTTCGTTGGTATCTATTAGGCTATTTACTAGAGTAGATGTTTTGTAGCTTACCCAAATCCCTTGATTTTCTGTGAGTCCAAAGGCATCGCCATCTTGGTTAAATAGCGCACCCATATCTTCTTGGGATTGTGTGCGATTACCCGCAGAATCATATAGTGGATACACACCATCAGCTGGAGTGCTAGTGGTGGAGTCTAGCGCGTAAATGTTGGCATTTTGGTCGACATGCCTACCTGCGTTTAGGTTGGCACGAAGTTTGATATTTGCTGAAGCACGAGCTGGCATTACCATATTTGGGTCGATTTGGATATTTCGTATCGGTCCTGTGCTATCGATTTGGAAAAATTCTTGCTCACTCATTTTTGAAGCATTTTTGAGGTCGTCTTTTAGCCACCCTTGCACGACATAGCCACCTGTGGTAACGAGATTGCCATCTGCGTCAAAAAGGAAGCTACCATCACGCGTGTAGTTTAGCGTGATACCTCTATCTGGGGAAATGACAAAAAATCCCTCGCCCTCAATAGCAATGTCTGTTTTGACATCGGTATTTTGTGTGCTACCTTGTGAAAACACCTTTGTTGTGGCGTTTATGCTCACACCAAGCCCCACAGAGAAGTCGTTTTGTCCACCGCGCCCCGTTTTGTAAGGAGAGGTGGCAATCAGCTTGGTTTGGGATAGCATATCCACAAACGAAGCCCTAGAGTATTTGAAGCCAACTGTATTGACATTTGCTATGTTATTAGATTCTACATCAAGTGCGATTTGATGAGCTTGCATACCGCTTACGCCTGACCACAATGACCGTAACATTTTCGTCCTTTATGAGAAATTTGCTAGCAAGCAAAAAAGCAACAACTATGCCAAAAAGTAATGTCAAAAATAAGCAAATAAAAAATTATCCTAGAAAATCTAAAAGCAACACATTTAAGCAGTATAAATACGACAAAATAGAATTAAAAAAGCCATAAAAGCCAAAATATTTCAAAATTGCGCAAAAGTTTTGTGCAATTTATTAAAGTTTAACCACAAAATGCCTATACTTCAATTTTAGTAGGCTTTAAGATTTTGCTAGCAATTTGTTATCACTTTGTTATTAGTGGTGCATTTGCCAAACATTTTTGCCATTTTTTGCCAAAGCAAAGGGGCAAAATCTTGCAAAATCTTAAAGAAAATCTTACAACATAGTAGCTTGCTTTGGGCTACTTTATCTAAGGAGATAAGGCGATGAAAAAAGTAGTAAATTTGTGGGGGTTGTGCAAGTTGTGGATTTTGCACTTAAGAGAGGCATTTTTTGTAAGCGTTATAGGTGCTGTGTGTGTAAGCACATTTGCCTCACAGGGCTTAGCACAAGAATCTAGCGATGATTGCAACAAAGAGACTTGCTCGGCAAAAGCGCATAATTATGAGATTCAAGGCGACATTGAGCGAGCTATTGCGCTGTATAAAAAAGCCATTGAGTTAGGGGATTTGGAGGCTTACTCTTATCTAGCACTGCTATATCAATCCCAAAACAACACCACCTTAGCAAAGAATTATTTTCAGCTTGGCTGTGATAATTCCCAATATGACGCTTGCTTCAATCTAGGCACATTTTTTGAGCTAAGCAGGGATTTTATCCACGCTCAAAAATACTACAATATAGCGTGCGAAAAAGGAAACGCAAAAGCAAAAGCAAACGCTTGCCACAATCTAGGCGTGCTACATAGTAGCGAGGTAGCGGGCTTAGAGAGGGATTATGATAAGGCGTTGAGGTTTTATCAAATCGCGTGTGATTTAGACAACCCCAAAAGCTGTGGTTCTTTGGGGACTTTTTATGAAAAAGGCAATGGTGGAGTGGAGCAAGACTATGCTAGGGCGTTTGAGCTGTATAAATTTGCTTGCGATTCTGGGGAGGCAAGGGCTTGCTTCAATCTAGGCACACTCTATGACAGAGGCTATGGTATGAAGCAGAATTTCAAAAAGGCTTTTGAAGTGTATCAAGTAGCTTGCAATGCCAAGCACGCCGAAGCGTGCAACAATATGGGGCTTATGTATGATGAGGGGCTTGGTGTGCGAAAAAGCCCCCAAAAAGCATTGGAGTTTTACAAAGTCGCTTGTGATTTGCAAAGCCTAGTAGCGTGTAATAATCTAGGCTATCTCTATGAAAACGAACCAAAGCTAAAAGACAGACAAAAAGCATACACCTACTACCAAATGGCGTGCGATATGAAAAGTGCCAAAGCCTGCTACAATCTAGGCTATCTCTATGATACTGATGAGGAGAGCAGAGATACAGATAAGGCATTTAAGCTATATGATGCTGCTTGCGGGCTAAAAGATGCTATGGCGTGCAACAATCTAGGAAATCTCTATGACAAAGGCGAGGGAGTAGCACAAAATCTTGAAGTAGCAAAGAAATACTATGAGAGGGCTTGCGAGCTTGGCGCGGAGCTAGGCTGCGTAAATAAAGATATGTTTGAGAAAAATCATCAGCGAATCGACAGAAGAGGAAACAACAAAAAATGAAGCGTTTTGGATTTTCTCTTTGCGCGACTTTAGCTTGTCTTAGACTTGCTTTGCTTTTTGGCATAGTGCCTAGCATAGTAGATGCGATGAGCTATCAGGCTTGTCAGCAGTTTTATAGGCAAGCCACAAGTGTTGTTGATTCTAAAAGGGTGTTTTCACTCCAATACAACGGCAAGCCATACTTGCTTGCCTACTCGAAAACCCCCCTTAGCTCATCTAAAATCATCAAAAGAGATATATTTTTGGGACTATATCTTTTCTCTGGCTCTACCCCGCTAAGCTACCGCATAAAGCCCATAGACAGCTATGCAAACTCACTCTCTCTAGCGGGCGTGAGTGCCACTGAAGCGGTAAATGGAGTGGTGGTAAGCGGTGGCAGAGGGATTTTTGATTTGGCAAAGTTTTCAAAGCCATTGCCAAAAGATTCTGTCATAAGCAATATTTGCTTTCAAGTGTATGGATTTTATGCCTATGATAATTATTTCGTGCCTAAGCCCTTGATTGATAGATTTCTCTCAAGCAAAGGCGGAATCTATGGCGACATAGGAGTAAGAATCATCGAATCTAGCCAAGATTCCCAAAACCTAGCCCAAAAAAATCCCGCAAATCCCAAATCCACGCAAAGCCCCACCAAGTCATCGCCAAAATCCATAATAGTCGAGCAAATCGATATATTTTTCCCAAACAATCCATTTTTGCCACGCGATAAGATTGTATCCATAAATGGCGAGAGCATAAAATCTAGCGTAGATTTTGAATGGAAAGTGGCAAATCTCACGCCAAATTCCACTGCCAAAGTCGCCATAGTGCGAAATGGCAAAGCCCAAACCCTAGAAGTCAAAGTCCTGCATAGACAAGGTGGTGGCTTGCTTAGCGATACATTTTTGGAGAGGTTTGGTGTTTGGCTTGATGGCAATCTTGTGATTCGCTCTATGAAAACGCCACTCCCCTTTAATCTATCTTTGCTAAGTGAGGGCGACCAGCTTTTGTGGATAGATAAGACACCTATAAAAAGAGGCGATGGATTTTGGCATTTGCGAGAATTGCTGATGAGGGCGTGGCTAAATGGAAATATCGAGCTTCTTATACTGCACGAGGGGGTGGAAGCATTTGTGCGCTCTCAAATGCGCTAGCAAAACCAAACAACACTAGCAACAATCTAGCGCAATGAGGCATAAAACCAAAAAAGCCAAATGAGACAAAACCTGCAAAACCTAAAAAATCTAGCTTTGATTTTTGGATTTTGCCTACTTTAAGTTTGCAAGATTTGTGATTAGAGATTTTGCTAGCAAAGACAAATTTTGCCATAGTTTTTAAGCTAGTAGCACCCAAATAGCACCCAAATAATGCCAAACCAACACCAAAAGGAGAACAAAATGGAAATCTTACTTCAAAGCCTATCCCAAAACTACCTGCTTATCAAATCACTACACATTATTAGCGTTATTTGCTGGATGGCGGGGCTTTTTTATTTGCCTAGACTTTTTGTCTATCACGCAGAAAACTCCTCAAATGCGGATTTTGTAGCCGTAGTCAAGCTACAAGAATATCGCCTTTTTGCCTACATTATGCGACCTGCTATGCTTGCTAGCGTTATCACGGGCGTGCTTATGATTGGAAGTGATTTTGGGATTTTCAAAAGTGGTGTTTGGATACATATCAAGCTACTTTTTGCCCTGCTTTTGCTACTCTATCATATCGCTTGTGGGATTTTGGTAGGTAGATTGCAAAGGGGTAGCTCAAATCTTAGTGGCAAGTTTTTTCGCTTTTTCAATGAGATTCCAACGATTTTGATGATAGTCATCGTAGTTTGCGCTGTGATGAAATTCTAAGCATTCAAGGCTTATACTTAAGGAAAAAATATGGCAAAACAAAAACTATGGGGCGGGCGATTTAGTGCGGGCTCTAGCGCATTGCTAGAGGAGTTTAATGCTTCGATAAACTTTGATAAACGGCTTTGGAGCTATGATATTTTGGGCTCAAAAGCACACGCAAAAATGCTTTGCAAAATAGGTGTTTTAAGCGCAAATGAGCTTAGCCAAATCACGCAAGGACTAGAATCTATCGCCTCTCAAATCGCTCAAGGTAAGTTTAGCTTTGAGATTGCTGATGAGGATATTCACATGAGCATCGAGCGCGCGCTTATAAACCTCATAGGCGAGGTTGGCAAAAAGCTCCACACCGCTCGCTCTAGAAACGACCAAGTCGCGCTAGATTTTAGAATGTTTGTCCTAGATGCAAACCGCGCGATAAAAGATGAGATTTTAGCCCTTATTGATGGGCTTTTAGGCATAGCTTCACGCCACACGGATACACTTATGGCAGGTATGACGCATTTGCAGCACGCCCAAGTGGTAAATCTAGGATTTCACATAGTCGCGTGGGTATCAAGCCTAAAGCGCGATGTAGAGCGACTAGATAGCGCATTTAAGCAGGCGGATTTTATGCCACTAGGCAGTGGGGCATTGGCAGGCACACCTTATAAAAACGATAGGGAATTTTTGGCAAAAGAGCTAGGATTTGGCGCACCTACGCTAAATGCTATGGATTCTGTGAGTGATAGGGATTTCGCACTTGATTTGCTATATGCTATCGCTATGCTTAGTATGCACATCTCACGCATAGCCGAAGAAATGGTGCTATGGAGTAGTGCGGAGTTTGGGTGGCTAAGGCTTAGCGATGAGTATGCCACAGGTAGCTCGATAATGCCACAGAAAAAAAACCCCGATGTCCCAGAGCTACTGCGCGGCAAAAGTGGCAGAGCCTATGGCAACCTAATCTCACTACTTGTAACGATGAAATCCCTCCCCCTAGCTTACAACAAAGACACCCAAGAGGACAAAGAAGCGGTGTTTGATAGCATAGATACCGCGCTTATTAGCCTAAAGATTTTGCGTGAGGCGTTGCTAAGTGCGCACTTTGACACAGACAAAATGTCGCAAGCCTGCAGGGTAGGGCATTTGAGTGCTACGGATTTGGCAGATTTTTTGGTGCGCGAATGCAAAGTGGCGTTTAGAGAAGCACACCATATCACAGGCAAAGTCGTAGCCTACGCAGAATCAAAAGGCGTGGATATAAGCGAGCTAGAGGAAGCAGAGCTAGACACACTACTATGTGAAGTAAAATCTAGCGCGACAAAAAAAGCAAAAAAAGTGCTATCCCTCACGCGCTCAATGCACTCAAGAGACACGCTAGGAGGTAGCTCAAGCACGCAGACACAAAGCCAGATTGACTCTCTAAAGTCGTGGCTAAACTTAGCAAGAGAAGAAAAATATCAATATAAAGGACAAATATGAATAAAAAAACCACAAAAATGCCAAATACAAAGCTGATAAAAAAGACCACAGATTCCAATTTTTTGTCGCTTATGAGTTTGGACTCTACGCTAAGTGCTAGTGAAGTGAAATCTAGCGCGACAAAATCTAGCCAATCTAGCAGGGCAAAATCTAACAAGCCAAAATCTAGTGAAAAAAAAACAAACATAACAAAATCTAGCACAAAATCCACTCAAGCAAAAAAACCAAGCAACACAAAAACAACCACTAAAGCAAACAATAAAACCACCCAAAATACTAGACAAATCGCTTCTAAACAAAAGCAAATCGTCTCAATGTTTGATAACATAGCCAAAGACTATGACAAGGCAAATCATTTGCTAAGTTTGGGGATTGATATTTCGTGGCGCATAGATGCGTGCAAGAGAGCGTATAAAGCACTGCAATCCACTCCAAGCAAAACTCCAATCAAAGTAGAAAACAATGCCAAAAGCAAGCAAGCAAGCAAGATAGCAAGTAAGGTGGCAAGCAAAGCAGAGCAAAATCCACCTAGTCAAAATCTAAAAATCGTAGATATTGCTTGTGGCACGGGCGATATGCTACTTCAGTGGCACACCCAAGCAAGCAAGCAAAATCTCATCATAGACACACTCATCGGCATAGACCCATCAAAAGAAATGCTAAAAATTGCCAAGCAAAAAATCCAAAAAAAACTACAATCTAGCAAATCCCCCAAAGTCCTCATAAAAGTCGGCGAAGCAAAGAATCTATCTATGCTAGAAAAAGAAAGTGTGGATATACTATCTATCTCTTATGGACTGCGCAATGTGCTTGAGTATGAGAGGGCTTTGAGTGAGTTTTGGCGCGTGCTAAAGCCTAGTGGCGTGCTAGTGGTGCTAGATTTTTTCAAAAAGCCAAACCCAAGTTTGCTTGATAGATTTGTAGGCATTTATACGCGCACGATTTTGCCATTTGTGGGGTGGGCGATTTCGCGCAATTATGAAGCGTATAAATATTTGCCTGATTCTATGGATAGCTTTGTAAGCCCACAAAAACTAGCCCAAGACTTGCAATCGCTAGGATTTAAGCAAGTGCAAATCAAAGGATATAGTGCCAATATCTCTCATCTAGTGCTAGGAGTGAAAGGTAAATTGTGATTATTTTTTTTGACAATCCATAAAAATAGTAGTATGACAAGGGAACTACAAAAATAGATAATTATAGTAATTTATCCATTTAGCGTTATTTTTTTTGACACTTCGGCTTGTGCCAAATATATTGCAGAATGCAAAACCTTATATTTGCGCCCTACATTTGCATTCGCTTGCAAACCGCTTTTGCGCTTGCTTGCGAACCCGCATTTACTTTTTGCTTTCACATTTGCGCCCCCGCATTTGTCATATTGAGCGTAAGCGAAATATCTCAAAGAATTATACAAGATTACAAAAAGCATAGAAAAAGGCATAGATTTGTAAAAATCTATTTGGAATCTTTTTTTAGATACTTCGGTTTGTGCCAAACCTTAAGTATGACAAGTAAAGTTTGCTTTAGATGCTTCAGGCTACGCTTTTAAGTATGACAAATGTTTTAGTCAGTATGACAAGCTGATTTGGTTTGCTATTTCAAAACCCCCTCCCTTGAATCCATTTTTTTCAAAGTGAGGGTGTTTGGCTCTCTTAAAGCCCCCTCCCTCTGCGGAGGGGGTTTGGGGGTGGGTAAGTCTTTCGTCATTGCGCGTTGATTGTTCGTCATTGCGAGAATTTACTAAAGAGACTGCACTTACTTTACATTTTTTACATTTCCCACAACCATAGCGCAAAATCTCATTCCTAGCACCAACGAGAGAGAATGTGGCGTTAGGCTTAAGGTTTTGCCTGCTTAAAGCAAAGTCTATTCATTTGACAAAGTTAGAGATGTGAGTAGACTGCTATGGCTGTAGGAAATGTAAAAATGCTTTTTTGTGTCGTGTTTTGCTTTTGCTAACACTTGCTTTTATGTTGGCTTTTTTCTTATGACAAGAAATAAAAAGCCCCCTCCCTCTGCGGAGGGGGTTTGGGGGTGGGTATCATATTTGTCATTGCGAGGCATTGGACTTAACACAACAAAGCAATCCACCACACCGTCATTGCGAGAGAATGAACGAAGTGAATTCTCGTGGCAATCTATAAAAATCAAAAAAAACATTAACGCAGAAAAAGGCAATAATACCTGATAGATTGCCACGCATTTGGAATACTAACGATTCCAAATGCTCGCAATGACGATTGGAGAAAGCCCGCTTGCTCAATCTATGTAATATACCCACCCCCTAACCCCCTCCGCAAGGGAGGGGGGAAATAATTTGCTTGCCCTCACTTGCAATGGAGGAGAATCTTGAGGTTGTCGCTAGCAAGGGAGAGGGAATGGATACTTCGCTTCGTTTAAGTATGACAATGCTTTCCGTCATTGCGAGAGAATGAACGAAGTGAATTCTCGTGGCAATCCATTATCCGCACTAATGGTGCTTCATTTTGTTTTCTAAAGAAACTGCGCTTCGCTTGTTTTGCCACGCTCGCTTTGCTCGCTCGCAATGACGATTGGATAAAGCTCGCTTACTCAATCTATGCAATATACCCACCCCCTTAATCCCCCTCCGCAGAGGGAGGGGGAACAAAAGAGCGGTAACTCTGCAAGGGAGGGGGAAATAATTTGCTTGCCCTCACTTGCAATGGAGGGGGAGTGGATACTTCGGGCTTAAAAGCCCTCAGTATGACAAGAAGTTGCGGTATGACAAATTGTTGTCGCAGTATGACAAGCGAGTGCTTTAGTCTAAGCGAATCTAATCCCCTCGCTTATCAAATGGTTACCCACCCCCTAGCCCCCTCCGCAAGGGAGGGGGAACTAATTTGCTTGCCCTCACTTGTAAAGGAGGGGGAATTATATAGTGTTGTCCCCTATCAATCAAGCCCGCTTACTCAATCTACACAAATCTATACAATCCCTACACAATCTCTACACAAGCCCGCTTACCCATCAATGTAATAGACTTTTTTCTTAGACTTCTTTGACTTTTTAGACTTAGACTTCTTGCCTTTTTTAGACTTTTTGCCCTCTGCTATGGAGCGAGATACAGCATTTCCGTCTTTGTCAGTTACATAGTCAGAGCCACCAAACCAATACGCGTATTTGAAGTTTAGCGTAGTGGTTACACCATTAAACCAATCCGCAGTTTTTGCCATTTGCCCGCGTATGTTTCGCTCTTTGGCAAATGTGCTAGCATAGAATAGCCCATCATAGCCAAAGCTAAGTTCGTGGTTTTTCTTTATCATCCAGATAAAGTCAAATGCTAGGTTTCCATACACTGCAGGCAAAGTGATTTCGCTAGTGTCTTTTAGGTTACCGATTTGGATATATGCTTTTTGCTTATTTAGCATATTATACTTGATTCCAGCCTTTAGGTTTGTGCGGAATGTATTGCCCCACATTTTGTAGTAGCGCACCGCAGCACCTAGCTGTGGTAAATGCCAATACACTGCATTGTAGTATTCGTGTGCTCCTAGTGGGCGATAGCTTGCACCACCTACAGTATCTAGTGGTTTTTCTATCCAGCTTTTTGGAGCAGAAATCATATCATAGCTTAGGCTTACTTCAGGGCTTACATAGCTATTGCGTTTGAATTGATAAAATGTAAGCCCACCTTTGACTTCCGCACCGACATTATACATTAGCATCAATGGCACTTTATCACTATTGCTTTCTAGCTTTAGGTTGTAGCTGCTAGCCTGCATATTAAATTGTGGCATATCCACACCACCGCGTATATTTGCTCTTATAAACCCTTCCCATAGCTTAGAAGTAATCGCAAATGTTTGGAAGTAGTTTAGCCCTGCTTGTAAGCTATGAGTTTGGATTCTAGTTGCGACATTACCTACTAGCTCGGTATCAGTATTTACAAACTCATATCCTAGATAGCCACCAAAGATTCCAGCACTTCGCAAATTTCTTTGCACGCCAAATACTGCACCACCTGCGTATTCCATAGCACTAGAAGCACCTAAATCCACATAGCTATGGCTAGCATAAGGAAGTGCAAAGAAACGCCAATCTCGCCTACCTGTGTAAGGGATAAAGATTGCATCTAGTTGGTCTATGACTTCAAAGTTATTATAGCCCTTATCTAGATTTTGTCCTTTAGATTGCTCTAGGGTTAGCTTTGCCATTTTTTCACGCACTTTATCGACTTTGCTTTGATTTTTGCGCGTTTGCTTAGAGAATTTGCTAGAGCGATTTGTCAAGCGAGACAAGTCATACTGAAGCAAGCGAAGCTCTACTTCTTGATTGTAATACCTATCGCTATGGAATGTCTTAGTCGTCATCGTATCTAGTATGTTTTGCGTCATAGCATTGCGGCGCAGTATAGATAGCACTAGCGCACGATATGCACTCGCACCATAGCTAGTAGCGATGTCTGCACTTATCATTAGTCCACCTTTGGCAGGCTTTAGGCTTAGTCCAGCTGTATCAGCTAAGTGGCGATAGCTTATGCCACTCTGTCCTGCGCCATTTTTCTTTACAAGGGAGTTAAACAAATACACAGCATTTACTTGTATGTCATCTCCTGCTTGGATTTGGATAGAGTTATCAGCGATGTTTATGGTGGTGTTTGCTCCTCCTAGTATATGCTCTCCACTAGATGTGCCTCCATTCCAAGTGCTTGCACTACCTTGTATGGTTATGGAGGTGTTATAGATATTTACGGTGTTTATCGTGCCAGAGCTAAAGTCATTTAGAAAGCCAGAGTTGCTGACATTTCTATCACCGACATTTATTGTGTTTATCGTGCCTGTGTTATTAAAGCTACCGATACGCGAGCCACCATTGACATACATAAGTGTTATCGTGCCAGAGTTACTAAAGCTACCGATATTTGAAGCACCATACTCATTATTCACATTTAGTCTGTTGATAATCCCTTGGTTGGTAAAGCTACCAAGTGTGGAGTTGGTGATAGATACGCCGCGATTCCAATTACCACTAAGGCTTAGACTTCCAAAGCTTGTCGCTTTTGCAGAGAATCCCATACTAATGTTGCCATTATTATTACCTCCGTTTGTGAGAGAAACACTCGTGTTTGGCGCACTGAAGTTATTGAAGTAGACTTCTTGAATGTAATTGTTGTGATAAGCAGTGCCACCCTGTTTTTGGAAAGTGTAATTTATGGCTCTATCATTTGTGCTACCACTTAGATAGTATCTTGTTTCGCGGTAGTAGTTTGAGCCCCTAAAAGCATTTTGCACGACATTAGAAACACCTGTGCAATCCACTCTCTCATATCGTCCTACGCCGTGTGAGTTGGCATCGCCTCTACTCCAATCCTCACTCCACCTACAAGCTGCTGCAGCGATGTCTAGAGCACCACTAGCTAGAATGCTAGCAGTGGCTAGAGATAGTGCTAGGCGTTTGGGTTTGCTTGGGGTGGTTTGTTGGCTTGTGCTGTTGGCGATTTTAAAAGCCCCCTCCCTTAGAGTAACCGTGCTTTTTGCCACTTCGTGCGTGGGGAGGGCAAAAGCCCCCTCCCTTGAATCCACTTTTTTCAAAGTGAGGGTGTTTGCCACTCTTAAAGCCCCCTCCCTTGCGGAGGGGGTTTGGGGGTGGGTATCTTTGAGAGATTTTGCACTTAGGACAGAATCTGCTTTTGAGATACTTGCGAAATTCGCATTGCTAGCAACTGCTGACTTTACTTGAGAAGCGGAGGTGGTATCTACCCACCCCCTAGCCCCCTCCGCAAGGGAGGGGGAACTGATTGGATTTAGCCCGCTTGCAAGGGAGGGGGAACTGATTGAGATTCCACTTAAGCGTGAGCTACTCTCTCTCTCTCTCTCGTTTATAGCGTTAATCGCATTGAAATTTGCTTTTTTCATTTTGCATCTCCTTTCGTGTTTTACTCTTGCGTTTTGGATTTTGGGTAGCAAGAACACTTGTTCGTAATGAAAAAATCAAAGTAAATGATAAGTAAATGTAGCTTAAATGTTTCTTAAATGAAAGAAAAAAT